>CALBNX010000050.1 GCA_937896885.1 uncultured Clostridia bacterium | reverse complement strand
ATTGAACCTGTAAGTGTACCGATTGTGACACCATCTGCACCAAAGAGAAGTGCATCAGTCAAGAAAATTGTAAGGTATGAACCTATAATTGTGCAAATAAAGTTCTGACCAAAACCTGCGATACCGTAAGCAATAGCTTCTTTGGGTTGAAGACTGCTCTTGTCGTCAGGATTTGTTCCGTAAACCTTATGCAAAAGGTCGTTAATTTTCACTTAAATCCTTCTTTCATAAATATAATATATTAATTATAGCATAATTGCATTATTATTTCAACGATATTTGAAAAAAATCCTCCAAAAAAGGAGGATTTTTCTGATCAGTCTTTAAGCGGAATATCGTTGGCATCCTTATTTATTGACCCTGTGAGAATCAATATACCTTCAATAAGTCCCCAGATACTTGTAATGGTAGCACCTGCTCCGCAGGATAGAAGTGTAATCAAAAGCTGTGCCACTGCTTTTCCTGTATATCCGAGATAAAAGTTGTGAATACCGAATCCGCCAAGAAAAATTCCGAGAAGCCCTGCCGCTAATTTTGATTTTTGTTCACCGGCATAGAATTTTGAATTTAGTGCAACACCGCAATTGGTACAAACTGAAGCATCCGGCATTGAATGAGCACCGCAATTCGGACAAAAACTGTTACCCGTTCCTACCGCAACACCGCAGTTTAAACATACAGCTGCCTGATCACCAAGTTGATTCCCACAATTCCTGCAAAACATATTATAATCCTCCTAAAAGCACACAAATATAATTCAATATAAAACCTGAAAAAATCAAAATTAAAATAAATACAGATAGTTTCTTTATTTTTCCGACAAACAACTTGTCGCTGAATAAAAACATCACACATAAGACAGGTATTGAATATATCATAGGGTGCAATGAAAATGCATCTGAAAAATTTCCGTTTATGAGCTCAAAAAAAGCACGCGTCATTCCGCAGGTCAAGCACGGAATACGAAAAATTTTCTGAATAAGACACCCCGTTTCAAAATACCACATTAAAAAGCAAACAGCGATGACTGACAGTAAAATAATAATCTTATACTTTATTTTCAGTTTATACATTGATAATTACTGTTTTGCTCCGTTATCGAACATTTCAAGAACCTTAACACTTGCTGCAAAGCAATCTGCAAGACAACCTTTGTTAAGAGCATCAGGTGTATCAAGTCTTGTATGATAGAAGTCAGGAAGAGCATGGTTAAGTGCTGTAATACCTGTTGAACGCATACCAGCCTGTGCGAATGCTGCTGAGTCAGTTGCACCGCCAAGTGGAGGAACAACGCCCTTACCACATTTGATATTAAGTTCTTCACAAGCTTCTACGAACAAGTCAGAAACATCTTTATCAACTTTAACTGTTGAGTTAAGGTCACGGTAGTTTGCTTGCATATATTCAGGCTGTGTAATTGTGTCATAAGAATAAACAAATGTTGGAACATCATTAAACTCGTGAGCATGTGCTTCACACCATGCTTTAGCACCACGAAGACCTGCTTCTTCAGAACCAGTAAGAACAACACCAATTTCAGTGTTTTCAAGTTCAATGCCTTCTTCTTTGAGCGCTTTAAGAATTGCGATACCGATATAGCAACCAGAAAGGTTATCATTAGCACCATCAACAACTCTCTTGCTGTTCCACATAAAGTAAAGACCAAACCAGAAAGGAACAAACACAAGTCCCCAAAGTCCGAGTTTTGTAGCAAGTTCAGGTGAAAGTGCACCTGCAACATTAGCAATTGCAATGCCGATTGTATAGAAAGCACCAATAAAGCAAACAATCATATGAATATCAAATCCAAGATATGTAAACATATATTTGAATGGCCATTCCCAAGCTGCATCAGGGTGACCATTGAAGATAATTCTTCTCTTTACTTCACCTGTTGGCTTTTTAAAACCAGCTGCATTGTGACCAATCTTTTCTTTAAAACATTTATCTACTGTTTTCTTGTAAAGACCAAACTGTAATACACAAAGAGCAAGACCAAGTACAATAAACACAATTGAAAGCACTGGCATAAAGAAGTATGATGCAAGTGCTAAGAAACAGCAAGTAATTGTAAAGTAAATCCAACCAAAGAATGAGCCAGGATTTTCTTTAAACTCATCAACATAAACTGTATCGCAACCCAAATCTTTCAACTGGTCTGCCATATATTCGCAAGCCTGTTGTTCACCATAAGAACCTGGAGCTCTTTTTTCAAACTTATTGCAGATATGAGTAATTTCGTCAATCATAAACTGCGCAGCTTCATCTTTTTTGTCAATAATCTTCTTTAAATCCATAAAGATTCCCCTTTTCACTAAATATAATAATACTTTACCACATTCAACCAAAAAATGCAATAAAAAAAGCAGACTATCTCATATATAATAGTCTGCTTTTGATTCAAAAAAATCATTCTTCAACAATTACTTCGCGCTCATCTTCTTCATCCTTCTTACGTTTAAAGAGAATGAGAATAAAGAAAAACAAGCTCAAAGCCATTAGTGAAATCATAGTGACTGGTTGACTAAAGAATTCAACAAATGTGTCTGGGTTTGGAATAATCGGAACATTCTTTTTTGGTCCACCAATTGTAATTATAACACCATCATTGTCATCATCACCATCGGGTGTTCCGTCATAATCATCAATATGTCCGTCTCCGTCTGAATCGGGGTCTTTTGAATCGGGAATACCATCATCATCGTCATCGTCGTCATCCTTATCAGGAATGCCGTCTCCGTCTGTATCCTTTTTGTCATCATCGCCGTCATCATCCTTGTCACCATCATAAAGTGGTCCGTCAGGAAGACCGTCGTTGTCATCATCGTCATCTTCGCTATCAGGTGTACCGTCACCATCAGTATCACGTTCAGGACTATCTGGGTCATCCTTATCAGGAATTCCGTCGCCATCGTCGTCTGTGTCCCTATTGTCATCAATGCCGTCGTTGTCATCATCGTCATCGATTCTGTCAGGTGTTCCGTCACCGTCTGTATCACGGTTAGGATGGTCAGGGTCGTCCTTGTCAGGAATGCCGTCGTTATCATCATCTGAATCGTCGTCATCCTTTATACCATCGTCATCGTCATCGTCGTCGACTCTGTCGGGAACGCCATCACCATCTGTATCACGGTCAGGATGGTCTGGGTCGTCCTTATCAGGAACACCGTCGCCGTCATCATCTGGGTCAGGAATATTATTCAAATCATCGTTTCCATCTGGAAGACCATCGTTGTCATCATCATCGTCAACACTGTCAGGAATGCCATCACCATCTGTGTCGCGGTCAGGATGGTCTGGGTCGTCCTTGTCAGGAATACCGTCGTTATCGTCGTCAGTATCATCTGTATCAAGAATACTGTCGTCGTCATCGTCAGGGTCACGACTGTCAGGAACACCATCACCGTCTGTATCACGGTCAGGGTGATTTGGGTCATCTTTATCAGGGATTCCGTCACCATCGTCATCTGAATCCTTGTCATCATCAAGCCCGTCATTATCGTCATCAGGGTCAATAGCATCTGGTAAACCATCGCCATCTGTATCACGATTTGGATGGTCAGGGTCATCTTTATCAAGAATTCCATCACCATCATCGTCAGGGTCTGGAGTTACATTTGGCTTAGGAACAACAGGGTCACCATCAGGGTCTTCAAACTTAGGAACATCAGGGTCACCGGGGTCAGTATCGTCCGGGTCCTTATCTGGAATTCCGTTTTTGTCGTTATCAGCAATGTTAAAATCAAGATAAATCTTTTCTGTGTCAACAGGAATTAGTACAACTTGGGTTCCGTCAGATGCAGTTGTAAGAGTTACCTCTTTGACATCTGCTCTTTCAATAACAAATGCTGTGTTTGCAAGCGTTTCGCCATCTTTAGAAATTGTAACAATATGTTTTCCATCAGAAATACTTTCTACAAAATATCTGCCGTCTTTATCTGTTTTCGCTGTTACGTTGCCAAAATCAAAGCTGAGTTCAGCATCCTTTACTTCTTTTTTACCAAGAGAAACAGTACCTTCCATATCCACCTTGCCACACTTATCGTTAGGCTCAGAAGAACATTTTTCAAAAGTAACTTCAACAAAGACATCGTTAACAATATTTGTAATATTAAGATTGCCGCTGACAAATTTTTCTGTGACATCAGCGCCATTCACTTCAACGCTTTCAAGGTGATAGCCGTTTTCATAAATTACGCCAAGGTTGATTTCACCAAATCTGTTAATATTAAATTGTGTACCGTTAGGGCAAAGCTTACCGTTGACAAGCACATAACCGCCATCATTATAGGTAACGGTAACTGAATGCTCATATGGTACTGATGTTGAAACAACAGTATTTCCGGCAAATGCAGGCAATACCATAACAAACACCATAGCTAGAGCCACAATGATACTAATTGCTTTTTTCAATGAAATCCACCTCCTTAACTATTTTGAAAACAAATAATTATGGAGTAGGTGCAACATAGTCAACTGTATATGTGATTGTACCTGTGTAAACAGCAACAGGAGCGGCATCAAAACCTGCAACTGTAATTGTTGCATTTGTACCACCAACATCAGATGCTTTTGCACCATCATTCATTTCAGTAAAAGTTGCTTCACCTGCACCTGTAAGTGTATAAGTTAACTTCTTGTCTGTGCCATCAGCTTCCATAATACCGTTGTTTGTATCATCAGTATCCAAATCATAGTTAACAGCAACTTTAAGGCTTGCACCAACGAGAAGCTGTGATGTAACTGTATAGCCTACATCATAAGCTGTTGTTTCGTCATCCCATGCAACAGAAATTGTTGCAGGAATTGTTACTGTATATGTTGTGTCAGTTGATGCGTTGAAAGTTGTTTCAACATTAACAACATTATTGCCTTCAACCGCAGTCTGAGTTGCAAATGCAGGAACTGTAACTGCCATTATCATAACAAGTACTAATACAATAGAAATAATCTTTTTCATAAATATTTATCTCCCTTGACTTAGATATCGCTTACAGAAGCAGTAAATGTAACATAACCTGAGTATTCTGCTACCGTCTTATTCCAGTCAGCAACAGCGAATGTAAGTGTTTCTGTTTCGTTCATACCACCTGTATATTCTACTGTTGTGTCACCTGAAATTGTGTATTCAAGTTTATCAGCTATATCTGCTGCAGCTAATTCACCTGTAAGAGTATGTGTTGTTGTATCAGCAACAGAAACTGTAAGTTTCTTGCCAACTTTCATAGATGCTTCAACCGAGTAAGTTGCAGTTCCTTCTTCTCCCCATTCAATATCAATTATTGATGGGTAGGTAACTGTATATACACCTTCAGTAATTGCGCTTATATCTGTCTGAACTGTTGACTGACCTGCTTGTGTGCCTGTTTGTGTAATGTACAAATCCGCTGCAAATGTGGGAACCATAATTGCCATCATCATTGCAAGTGCTAATACGATAGAAATAACCTTTTTCATAACCATTTATCTCCTTTTCTTATGCGTTAACAATTGTTGCTGTAAATGTAACAGTATCTGTATATTCAGCAATAGTAGCTGTATCAAACTCTGACTGAGCAATTTCTACAGTAAAGTTAAACTTTTCATTTGATACTGAAGGTTTGCTTGTTTTTGCATTAACTGTACCTGCAAGTGAATATACGATATCATCTTTAATATCAGCATCTGTTGCTGTCATTGTTGTGTTTTTCTGTGAAACAGTAACATTAACTGCTTTGTTTGCTACAAGAGTGCTTGTTACTGAATATTCAAATCCTGTTGATGTCGCATTCCAATCAATTGGCATTGTTGAAGGAATTGTAACTGTATATGTTCCGTCACCTGTAAGATTGCTTGTGTCAGTTTTAACCTGAACATCGCTAGTTTTATTGCCTTCATTAAGTGGGCCTGCAGCAAATACAGGAACTGTAACAGCCATCATCATAACAAGTGCCATTACCAAAGAAATAACTTTTTTCATAATCTATGTCTCCTTTAATTATTTATAAAATTATACTCTTTCGATTTCTGCTGTGTATGTAAGAATATCGCTATACTCTTCAACAACTGCTTTTTTCCAATTCTCAGCAGGAATATTTACAAGTACTTCCTGTGTCTGTGCAGGATAAATTGTTGGAACTTCTGCTTTGAATTCTTTTCCAGCACCAGTAAGTGAATACTCAAGCGAATATGCACCATCAGTTGTTTTCATCGCACCGCTACCTGAAACAGTAACCTTAACTCTGCCGTCTCTTTTAAGATGAGCTTCAACAGTATAAGAAACATCTGTTATTTCAGTTTCCCAATCAATGTCCGGTACAGATGGAATTATAACTTCAAAATTTTCAGCACTTCCGCCACCCGCAAGTTCTGTCGTTGTTTTAACAATTATTTCACCTGATGGTGTTGCAGAATTAAGTGTGCCTGCAAAAGCCGGAACACAAATTGACATCAACATAATGAGTGCCATTGTGAATGATAAAATCTTTTTCATACTTATTCTCTCCTTTTATATAAAGATTAGATTACTATTTTAGACCGCGTCAGTATATTCAGCAGTGAATGTAAGAATATCACTGTGTTTACCTGCTGCGGCATGAAGCCATTCATTATCTTCAACCTCTACTGATAGGGCGAAGCTTTTACCGTAATCACCAGGGAAGAAAGAGATGTCTTCACTCAATAAACTGTATGCAATGGTTTTTGTGCTATCTGCTTCGTTTACCAAGTTGAAATCGTTATGTGAAGAAATCGAAACCGCTACCATTTTGTCAGGTTCAATAAGCATTCTTTCAGCTTTAACTTCACCGATTACCATAGTTGTTGTCTGCCATGGAATTTCAATATCTGCAGGATAAGTCAGTTCGTATTCCGCACGGTCAGCTTTTGTTGAAATCTCAATTGACTGCGGATTTGCAAATACAGGTGTAATGCAAAGAACAAGCATTACAAGAGCCAAACCCACAGAAAAGATTTTTTTCATTTAACCATCTCCTTCCTTATCAAGAACTTGTTATGTCAACTGTGTAAGTCAACTGTGTAGTATATGTACCAACAGGAACATTATTCCAACCTGTAACAGTAATACTTGGTGCATCTGTTGGTTTTGTTCCATCTGCTACATCGCCTGTAAATGTTTCTGTGCCAAAATTAACCTTTGAGTAAGTCAATTCGTAAGTAATTCCTGTATCATCATTGATAAGCATATTTTTGCCGTCATTACTTACACCTACTGAAAGTGTATTACTGCCAAGTGTTGCTTCAACTGAATATGAAACATCAATATCTGATGAATCATCCCAACCAACCTGAACCATTGCAGGAATTTCAACCTCATAAATGATTGGGTCTGTTCCGTTTGTTGATTGGAATATAACATCAACTTCTACTGCTTCAAGAACATTTGCTGGGTCTGCAAGTACTGTTGAGACATCTGTACCATCAGCTGTTTTTTCTGCAACAACAGCAGAATCAACTGCATAGAATGTAACCTTACCTGTATAAGTTGCACCCGTTGGCACTTTTGCAGCCTCTGTTGCATCAACGCTAAGTGTGTATTCATACTTACCAAGACTTGCTGAGTTTCCGTTAGCATATGAGCCAACCAGCGCTGTAACTACTCCGTCTGCATTTTGATAATCTGCAAGACCTTCTGCCGTAGCATTATTATACATAAAATCTTCAAAAGCTTTGTAAGTTGAACCACCTGATTGAGTCCATTTAAGGCTTGACTGTGCATAAAGGTCAACATTTCTGTTGAGTCTTGTGGCAATATAACTCAAATCAATATATGCGGTATATTTCATTGTTTCAGCTGAATTATTATTGAGTGTAATTGTTGTAAGTTCTGCATTTGAACTGTCAACTGATGCAATGTCTGCACATGGCACGAGAAGTGCAAGTTGAGCATAGTCATAGTTAAGCTCGTCAACCAATGCATAACGTCTTAAGAGTGCTTCATATTGACCTAAACAATACTCAATTTCATTAAGTGTAGCTGTATCAAGCACTGTCTTTGCCATAATTTTAGTTGAAACATCCATATATGCATTTTCAAGTCGGCGTTCATAGGTAATAATACCACCCTCAACCGTAGCACCAGCATTTGGCGTAATCGGTGTTGAGTTATCATGGATAGCTTCTGCCGCATCGTACATGTTCATATAAGCCGCTGCAATGTCAGTATCATCACTAAGAAGTTTTTTACCAAAAACGCTTATGTCGGCATACATATCAGTATAATACTCAAGAGCATTTACTTCGACATCATTACCATTTTCATCTTTGACTATAATTTTACCTGCATACTTAACAGTTTTCAATTTGTCTTTGTTATCAACAACTCCGTCACCATTGTTGTCATCTTCCGTATCTGGAATTCTGTCAACATCAGCATCTAGGTGTGTGCTTGCGGTATAGATACCTGTAATGTTATTCTTAAAGGTTTCAACATTTGCGATAATGCCATCTTTTTCAACGCCTTCATGAACATCTGCGTCACCGCCAATCAAAATTGCACGTTTCGCTGCATTGTAGGCATTGGTGAGCCTGCCAAAGTCATAGTCTGAAATTAAGGCTCTGTCACTCATACTCAAACGATGATAACCTTTTTCATACATATCAACTACCGATTGGGCATCTTCAATACTTGTGAAACCAAGAGCGGTTAGATAGTCATCTTTATGAGTGTCATACAAATCTAACAATGTTTCATCAGTTGTGGAATACTCTTTTGCCTTTTCCGAAACTGTACCGAGTGCTGTCAACAGATTCTCTACCGCAGTAGCAGTAACATTTCCACCACTATCAGTTGTTGCCACATAAAGCGGTTGCCATTTTTCTTTTTTAATCTCGTTAGTGTAGTCTGTATAAAGCGCTCTATATTTTGCTTCAAGCAAATTGTCATAACAATACTTTACTTCAGGAATTGTTTTTTGATAATCAGAAAGTGCTAAATAAGCCTGTATGCATGCATCAAACGATGCTTTGAACTCTGCCTCTGTTGCATATGGGTCAACAGTTGCAACCATTTTTTCAAATTTACTAGAGTCAACAGTCTTAACACCAAAGTATTCATCCATATTTTTAATTAAATTATCACCCGTAAGGTTGTTGTCCTGATTCAACTCACCATTACAGTCTGTATTATTACTTACACGGTTTTGACAAGCAGGGTCATAAGTGAAGCCTAAACCATCAATTGTAATGTCTTTACCTACATTAGCACCTGTGTAATCCCAGAAAGTAAATTTTACCTGTTGAATTGTGTATTTAGGATTAGAACTACCTTCCAATGTAGCACCTATCATATTGTCAAGATATTGAATTGTTATACCGTCTGTTGATTCTCTAAAATTAGAAAGTGGAATTCTAATGAATCCTTTATACCCATCAAGTGCGTTAATTGAGCAAAGTCCTGCATCAACATCTTCACCAAAACTTGGAGCATTAATATCTAGAGTTGTCGCCGAAAGATATCTTTCTTCCCACTCGCCATTATCATCAAGCACATATATAACCGGTGTGGCATTCGCATCTCCACCACAGAAATAACAGTTAACATCCTTATCAGACGAGTGGTCCTTTAATATAAATTTTACATTAAAATCGACACCCGAAACTTTTGTAAAGTCAACATACATAACAAAAGAATTCGGCATTACCCCTGCACCATATCTATCAGCATCTTCCGCGTCAGTACCATTTGTAGTATTCGTTTTAAGTGCAATACCACTTAAATCTAGACCTGGAAGATTTCCCCAAGTGTCAGCCTCTGAACCTAAATAAGTTGTTGATAATGTTGCAAGCACATAACTATCTGATGAGTTCAAACTACCATTTATACGCAATGTTGCACCCAACGAGTCAGCAAAGCCTTCATTTGTAATCTGGCCATCCATTCTTGAAAAGTATTTATCACCAGTAGTGAATTTTTCACCAGTTGGCCTATAGTCAGCTGGTGACCAACCAATTGCATCACCAACTTTATAACCAGCAACTTTTAGTGATGTCTGATTTATCCACTCTCCCGAAACATATGTAGTGAAATTGCCCGTGCTGTTAACATCCGCTGGTTTGTTGCTTTCTCGATTAATGTCATCGTGATACAAATCTGACAACTGACCATATGTATAATTGTTTTCAAAGTCGTTGAACGGGATAAATGGATAAGCACCGATTGACTGACCCGTTTTTACCTCTTCACCCATTACTAAATCATAAAGCTCAAGGAATTTTTCTTCTGTATCCTTACCCAACAGTTCAAAATGGGAAAGGTTAAAAGTTTCATAAATCGCCATTAACTGTTTTAGAGTTTTCTGCAACTCTACATCAGTATGGTTTGCAAATTCTGCGCTTTGAAGTCCTTCAACAGTATTTTCGAAATAGACAACTGCATTAAAGTTTGAGTCAGAATTTTCTGAATTAATATAATTAATAAACCGTTCTGCATCTTTATAACGGTTATATGCCTCTGTATAACCAAGAGAATTTATTTTTTCAAGAGCCTGTGAAATTCTTGCTTCATCTAAAAGTGGTGAATTCTTAGCAATTCCAAAACATTCACAATATTCAAGAATAATATCATCAATTATTGACTTTGTTGTTACATCGTTAAGTGATGGAATTTCACCAAAATACTGCATAATATATTCAGCAACAGCCTTGGGAACTTGAACTGTTCTGTCATAGAAGCCTGACATCTTTCTACCAAGGTCAGCAGTACCATTTGAGTTAACTGTTGAACCTTCTTGGTTAAACTTGACAGGTGAATCTTCTGTAACATAGCCATTACTGTCAAATACACCACCAGTATTTTTTTGACAAAACATAACTTGGTCAAAGTAGAATGATTTATTAACTGACTCTGCCGACCAATCAGCAACTTGAATACCCGCTGAAATAAGGTCAGATATTGAAAGTTTTGGTGTATTAACTGTATATGTTATCGAACCATCGTCATTCGTAACCTGACTTACATCACCGGCAACATATCTAAGCTGTTTATTTATAGTTTTAGTGCCCCAGTTACCGTATGTTTCCCATCTTTCATAAAGAATAACAGCTTCTGTCACACTTGTACCTGCAGGATTGATTAAAATACCCATACCTGAGGCGCTTTCAGCACAACTCACTGCATCATATGTCTTTCCGTTATAAATAAGCTTATCGTTTTCATGAATACTTTCTCTCTCAACATAAGCGTTCAGGTTTTCATCATTAGCTTCTGGCAAATTAGTATCACAATCTGTTCCTAACCATGTTTCATTTGGTTTGAGCTGACCTGTCATATATTGGTCTTTTTGAATAATAAAATAATCAATTGGAATACGAATAAAGCCCTTATAACCGGCAAGCTCTGTGAAATAACCGTCTGTCATTGAAGTAGATTCCCAAAGTCCGTCGGAGTTTTGAATATAAATTCCTTCGCTGATTGTGCCTTCGTTTACACCGTTGACAGACGCAGTTGAGAATGTGTCGCCATACATTGATGTATCCGTAGTGTCGCCTCCGTTATCTCTAAAATGCCCAGCATATTTTTCGTTTGCAGATAATGTAAATGCAACTTTGTTGATTTCAACACGTGTCATATCAACATAGAACCAAACTTCTTCTGCACCTGTAAAATCATAGTGAGAACGACTCCAAGTAGTTTCAATTGTAAATGGGGTTCCGTTGTATACATTTCTAAACCATAAACGATATGCGGATGATTTATCATAACCCATGCCAGCAAACTGTCCGTTAGCATCAACTAAACCATTTACATTATATACAAAGTCAATTTGTGTATCACCAGTACCTGCTACCATTTCCTCATATGTAGCTCCATCTAAACCGCTATTTGATTGTGCGCTAGCATTAACTTCAGCAGAACCCTTACCCTCGAACAAAAGCATTTCACGAACAATCCAACTCTCATTAGGAGAAAAGTCGTCATTAATTATGTAGTAAGGAGTTTCTGTAAGAAGTGTATGAATTTTATCTGACACCCAACCATCGCTGTCAACTGCCTGAATTGATACATCATAACTAGCGTCAACTTCATAATCATCAAGGCTTGTAAAAGCACCAGGCCAATAATAGATAGAGTTAGGATATTCGTTACCCTCAGTATTATCTACAGTAAAAGTACCTATTCGACCATCTGTACTGTTTAAATTGAAGTTTTCTGACCAGATTTCTTTTCTAGAACCATCATCTTTAAGTCTGGTTATAGTCATAATATAATTTGAAATTGTCTTCTTTGTAGGCGTTGTAGTACTGTAAGTATTCCATGTTGCCGCCGCATTAGCATGAGGGAATGCAACACTCAAACTACTATCAGCATTAAGAGTTGCGATAAAATTAGTATTAACCGCAGCATCGTTACTACCATCACCCCAATATGGTGCAGGGTCATAGGCACCCGTTGTAGCCGCGCTAAACATCATAAATGGTATTGATGTGATTATCATTACCATAGCGAGTACAAGTGCTATGCTTTTTTTGGAAGATATTTTTTTCTTCATACTCTTCTTCCTTTCTGTTTCTAATCTATATAAAGTAAGTTATTTTACAATAAGGTCTGTTTTTACAACAAAGTTGTTAAGTGGCGTTCTTGCCTGGTCATATGAATATGGCTGTTGATGAACAATCGCCTTATATTCGCCAGCATCTAAAGAACGAGAAATATTAAATCTTGAAACAGAATATCCCGGTTGAACAAGTCCTGACTGATAGAGTTTTTCGTCAGTAGTATCAATCACACCGTTTTCGTTATTATCAAGATAAATAGTAAACACAACGAAGCAAATGTCTTTATTCTTTTCAGAGTTTGAGAGAATGAAATTCTGCTCAACTTGACCTGCTTTGAAGTTAATCTGAGCAATACCATTCATTGTAACACTCTTTGAACCCATATCTTCAACCTTTTCAGGCAAATCAAGTTCACCTAATCCCTGTTGCTGATTGACATCAAGAATACTTGGTGTAGTGGTTGTTTCTTCAGGCTCATCATTTGAATCAATTACATATGAGATTCCTACTGCTAGACCAACAATAGCAAGAATTCCCGCAAGCAACAATAAAATAAGCGCTAAAAGATTATCCTTTTTAATAGCGATAAATGAACCCGATTCAAGCTCGATATATCCAACAGTTTTATATCTTATAGAAGTTGTTGGTCTGTAAACAGTTTCCTCAATACCGTTTGAAATGACTGTGCCAACTTCGTCTTTTCCACAAGCAACCTGGCCTACAACACGGATACCCCCATCTGGATAAAGTGCTTTCATTTCTTTAACGGTATAATACCCAATTTTAAACCCTGTATTTTTATTGTAATATACTTCTGTATAGTCGTTTTCTTGTTTAATGTTAAATACTGCCAAAACAGTACCCTCCTAAAAATGAATATATTTATTGATAATACTACTATTATATCAAAATATTTTACTATGTTTTATGTTTTTTGTCAATATAAAACATAGTAAAAAAACACAACAAAAACCAACAAAATTCACTAAACTTCGTGGGTTAAATCTATAATTGCAACATTGATATATATGTAATAAAAAAGTAAAAATCCCGAACACTTTCGCATTCGGGATTTTTGGTGCCGGTGACCGGGGTCGAACCGGTACGGTATCGCTACCACTGGATTTTGAGTCCAGCACGTCTGCCAATTCCATCACACCGGCATTTATGTGACTGTGATATTATATGAAATAATTTTAAAATTGTCAATAGAAAAAGGGACATATTTTAAAAAATAGTCCCCTGAATTTATTAAAAAATATGCTTCCATTTTTCACTTTTACGGAATGAAAAATAATCATCGCCGTGCCCTATGATTATATGGTCATTAAATCTTATTCCAACTGATTCAAGTGTATTTGCCATATCGATAGTTGCATTGATATCATTTGATGACGGAGCTGTTATTCCGGATGGATGATTATGCACAAGAATAACACTTGCGGCATTTGAAAGAATGGCACACTCTGTAATCTTTCGGTTATTTATCATTGTCGCATTAATTGTGCCTTCACTGATTTTATCAAAGCGCAACATTTTGCAGTTAATGTCAAGACAAAGCAACCAAAGTTCTTCTTGAGTTAAACCTATAAAATGTGACGCAACATATTTTGCGACTAGTTCTGAACTATTTAAACGAACTTCATCACGATTTAACTTGTCTTTCTCATATTCTCTAAATAATTCTGGCATCAATTTAATAAGTAGCGCACTACGCTCGCCTATTCCCTTGACCTTGCACAATTCTTCATAATCTGCATCAAACACTTCAGACAAAGAACCAAAACGATTTATTAAAGCATGTGCTTCTTCATTTGTGTCTTTAACTGGAATACTGTGAAAAAGTAACAATTCAAGAATATTATGGTCATGAAAACTTTCAAGACCTTCTTTTAAAAATCTTTCACGAACTCTTTGTCGATGCCCTTCATGAACGTTAGTTTTTTCTTTTTTCGGCTTTGATGGTTTCTTTAAAACATTACCCTCAATCGAAAGTTTTTCACGTTTTTTATGTTCATACATATCAGGCGCTTTTCTTGCCATGGTTATTTAAACACCCTTTTTATATATTTTTGCCATCTTATTAAATATGCTGTGACTAATCTTGTTAATGCAATATCGTAAAGCACAAAAACTATATTACCCACAAACAATAATCCCGGTAATGCCCATTTGCCTAAGAAATTAATATCATCAAACGAAATCATAAACACCTTTGCAACGATAAAATACGAAACAATCATTGCAACATTGAATATGATATATTTTATAACCCAGGATGCTATTTTACCGAGTTTTCTCTCAATAAAACTCTTGATTATAGGGTAATAACCAAAGAAAGCTGCATACATGACTGCGGCTTCTTTATCTGCGACAACCAGCAAAGAGAGAATTGACACAGCAACATATATAGCACTTGCAAATGCAGGACTTATTTCAATGACAATTGCCATTAAAAGCCCACCACATATTGCAGGGATTGCATAAGTCAAAGTCGGGATTAGCCCTGTTGAAAACATTAACACTATTGATAAAGCAGCGATTATCCCACCAAACGCTGCTTTAAATGAACGAAATTTATTATCTCTCATATCAACAACACGGGATTAAATCCCCACCCATACATTCGCAGCAACAATCGGCACAGATAAGACCTTGACAGATATCGCAAGTGTCACAATCTGATGAGTGACGAGATGTTCTGTAACCACCATTTGCATTCATATTCATTGAATTGAATGCTGTAGCATATTCGCTATTTGAAGGGTCGAGTTTACAAGCAGTTTGATAACAACGATATGCCTCATTGAGCCAACCACGACGCTGATGAATCATTCCTTTTAAATAATGCCATTCAGCTGAGCGCATATTATTTGGAATTCCATCTAGAATAGTTTCGGCGTCGTCAATTCTGCCATTGTTTATTCTTTGTCTCACATCAGAGAACTGTGATGCACCTTGATTATAAGAAGAATTTTCATTGTTATAATAAGCACCTGTGCCTCTTATCTCATTGAGAACATAGTCATAAGCCTCATTAAGTTCATTCATTCTGCTTGCTTTTTCTTCGTCTGTTCCTGATGAGTTCTGAATGCTTGCCGCAATACTTCTATAAGCATCCATAACCTGTTGTTCATTTGCATTTCGGTTTAAACCGAGGTATTCGTAAGGATTAGTCACTCTTCTCACCTCTGTGTTCTTGGATTATTCTTTCCAATTGATAGTTCAAACCGTCATAAATTATATTATCTATAATCGGTGAGAACTTGTTGAATGTTACATTTTGCATTACTGTTGTAAGCTCGCCAACAGATAGCCTTATTGAGATTTTTGCATCTTCTTCTATATTCTGCGAATTCTTAAACGGATTAAACGAACCCGACTTTAAATCGTCTTTGTAATCGTCAAAAGCATCAAGAAAATATACAACACGACCTAATTGATAGCCAAACTTTCGGCTCTTTTCTGCTAGCTCTTCGTCTTCATCAAAAGAGAATAACCAAGCAAGCATTTTAGCCGATGGGTCCGCTGATTTATCAAGACTTATTTCAGTCTCTTTCTCCATTTCAAACTGTTCTTGCATACCCTTTTCAATTGCTTTATACACTTCTGGGTGCTTCTTGATTGCTTTGTTTTTAAGTATTGCAAAATATGGCAAAAGCAAATATAAGAACAATCTCTTAAATATATTGCTATCATTTAGATTATCTTTTAATTTAAAATATGCCAGAATAACTGTTATGGCACTTGCTGTTTTATAAATATCATTATCACACGAAATTTTTAAACATTTTTTACAAGGATTAAAGGTGCAACGGGATTGTTCTGCTTTTGTTTTGGCATCTCTTATGCCCATTTTATAGAGCACATAAAAAGCACCATCATAACTTAAAAGAAATCGAGACAAGAGCCCGTATTCTTTGCCCATTTCTTTACAGAGAGTACAATACACACCTTTATAGGCTTCATAATCTTTAATTTTCAGTTCAGGTTTATAAGCAGTTACATATCCGAACATAAATTATTTTGAAATCCCCTTTAATACGGTTTTTGCAACATACGGTTTGTTCATTGTGTAAATGTGAATACCATTAACGCCATTTTCTAAAAGCTCGTTAATTTGAGTTATAGCATAGTCAAGTCCTGCTTTCTGGAGGTCTTCGGGACTATCTTTATACTTTTTAAGAAAAGCACTCACCTTTTCAGGAATTTTGGTACCCGACAAGGTTATAATTCTGTCAATTTGTTTTATATTTGTAATTGGCATTATACCTGCAAAAACAGGTGCATAAATGCCTTTTTTTCTAACCTTTTCTAAAAAGTCATAGAAAATATTATTATCATAAAAAAGCTGTGTTATAAAGAAATCCACACCACAATCAAATTTGATTTTCAAGTTTTCAATATCTTTTTCAAGACTTTCACACTCAGGATGGCATTCGGGATAGCAAGCTCCGCCTATATCAAAATAGCCACATTCTTTTATGTGGGATACCAAGTCACTTGCATAAGTATAATACTCACCTTGTGGTTTCTCGAAACCTTGTGGAATATCACCACGCATAGCAAGAATGTTGTCAATATTATTCTCTTTAAGGGTGTTGAGAATACTGTCAATTTTGTCTTTTGGAGTTGATGCACAAGTAAGATGTGCCAAAGCAGTTGTGTCAAGTCGATTTTTGATTAAAGATGCAATTTTAGTTGTGTACTGACTTGTACCACCGCCTGCACCGTATGTGACACTCATAAAATCAGGGTTAAATGCAGCAAGTTCACGGACAGACCATTCAATGCTATCAAATGCAGAGTCAGTTTTTGGAGGAAAAACCTCAAAAGAAACTAACTGGTCTTTAACCATAAGTTTTTCAGTAATTCTCATATCTTTCACCTTGAATTATAATATCATATTTGCTTTATTTTAGCAAGATAATGATTGTTTATTTACATATTATTTACAAAATAAGCGGGAGCGAGCTCCCGCTGTACAAGATTATTTAAAAAGTTCACTTGCGTTTATGATTTCTTCGTTAGTGATTTTGCCTGTTGGAGTTGCATTTACCGCTTTGATTGCTTCGGCGGTTAAGTCACTATATGGTTTGTTGAGTTTACCGTTTACATATTCCGCAAGGCTTTCACTCTTGAAGATTGCATTTTGTACTCTCATATTACCGTATTTATCGAAGAAAGTTCCATTTTCACAATAGTTGGAAGTTTCTATTGCATTTTCACATTCCCCGTTATACTGTGGAATGTTAAGTCTTGAAATTGCGTAGTAATTTGCATCGGTTTCTTTTGCAGTTGTGAAGATTTCTTTTTCATTTTCTTCTGCATATTTTTTAAGAACAAATGCAGTTTCTGTTGAAGTTTTACCACTAATTATAATTGTATCAGAGTTAAGTAATGCATCGAAATCAGTTGTTTGTGTTTGACTCTCAAGAACGCCAAAACGACCACCCTTACAGATGATACCATTTCCAACAGGTAATGCTCTTGTAACCGTTGAGCCGATGTAACGAAAATCTACTGAACAAAGGTTTGAGCAGTTCGTACAAATGCTGATTTGTGAATTTTCCTTAACGGGAACACTCTTTGTAAATGCTGTTTTTTCGCGTAATGCACCTGTTGGACAAAGTGCAACACATTGACCGCAAGCAATACAAGCAGTTTCTTTGAGTGGTTTGCCCAATTCAGGCTCAACAAAAGTATTGAAACCACGATTGATAAGTCCGATTGCAGATTTACCCATAACTTCTTCACAGACTCTTACACAAAGTCCGCAAAGAATACATTTGTCTGTATTTCGAGCTATAAGGTCATTTGCATTTTCCTGATTACGGTTATGTTTTTCGCCTGCAAATCTTGACGGTTTTACATCATAATCGTTTGCATAGGAAATAAGCTTACATTCAAAGTAATCGTGACAACCACATTCAAGGCAACGGTTTGCTTCCTTTTTAGCCATTTCTTCTGTAAAGCCGAAATTAACTTCCTTGAAATTTGTTTTTCGGTCAGCAGGTGTCATATGTGGCATTTTTGCACGAGCAACTTTTTCAAAATTTGAGTAGTCGATTGATTTACTGTCACGCTCAACGAAATATGGCTTTTTGTAGCCTACTGTTTCACCGTTTAAATATCTGTCAATTACAACTGATGCTTTTTGAGCCTCGCCGATTGCTGCGATTGCAATATCAGTACCCTTGTTTGTTGCATCACCTACTGCAAAAACTCCGTCAATTGATGTTGTAAATCTGCTTTCGTCTGCTGAAATTGTGTTTTTGCGAGTTGCTTCAAGTGTTTCAAATCCTGTAAGATTCGGATACTGACCGATTGCCATAATTACACTATCAAGTGCGATTTCTTCGGTTGCACCTTCGATTGCAACAGGTCTGCGACGACCACTTTCGTCAGGCTCACCCAGTTCCATTTTTTGTAAAATTACGCCGTTGAGTTTTCCCTTTTCACCTATAAATTCAATAGGGTTTGTAAGGAATTTATATACTACGCCCTCTTCTTCTGACTCAAGAATTTCCTGTGGGTCAGCAGGCATTTCGTCCTTTGTACGACGATAAATAACATAAACATTTTCTGCACCAAGACGAACTGCAACTCGACAAGCATCCATTGCAGTATTACCGCCACCACAGACAGCAACATTTTTACCGATTTCAGGCTTGTTTCCAAGTGCTACCTCACGAAGGAAGTCAATTCCGCCCCATACACCATCTAAATCTTCGCCTTGAACTCGCATTTTACTGCTGTTCCAAGCACCGATTGCAACAAGAGTTGCATCAAAATCGTTCTTGATTTCTTCGAATGTGATGTCTTTACCGATATTTACATTATTTTTGAGTGTAACACCCATATCCTCAATAAGTTTGATTTCTTTATCAAGAACTGCTTTTGGAAGTCTGTATTCAGGGATACCGTAACGAAGCATACCGCCCATTTTCGGCATCTGTTCAAATACCGTTACGCTGTGTCCCTGTTTACGGAGAAAATATGCTGCTGTAAGGCCTGCAGGGCCACCACCAATAATTGCAACTTTCTTGTTTGTATCAGGTTCGATAGTTGGTGTATATGTATCACCTAACAAGTCCATATCAGCTACAAAGCTCTTAAGAAATGCAATTGAAATCGGCTCATCAACATATTGTCTGCGACATTGTTTTTCGCAAGGATGAGGACAAATTCTGCCGATTGATGCAGGAAGTGGCAATTTTTCTTTAATAAGTTTAACTGCCTCGGTATATTCACCGTTAGCAATAAGACCTACATAGCCCTGACAGTCTGTACCTGCAGGACAAGCCTTGCTACAAGGTGCAACACAGTCACCTGTATGGTCAGAGAGTAAAAGTTCAAGAGCCACTTTTCGTGATGCCTTTACTCTTTCTGTTTGTGTATGAACAACCATACCGTCACTTACCTTTGTTGAACAAGCACGGAGAAGCTTAGGAATACCCTCCACCTCAACTGTACAAAGTCCACAAGCACCGTAGAGTTCAACTCTGCCGTCATAACAGAGATTAGGAATTTTAATTCCGTTTTCTGTGGCAACATTGAGTATTGTTGAGCCTTCTTCTGCAATTACCTTTTTTTCGTCAATAGTTAATGTAATACTCAATTATTTCACCTCCACAGCATTAAAGCGACAAACCGATACACAGTTACCGCATTTTATACATTGGGCCATATCAATCTTATGAGGATTTTTAACTGTACCGCTGATTGCACCGACAGGACATTTCTTTGCACAGAGTGTACAGCCTTTACAAACATCTTCATTGATTTCGTAGCGAAGAAGATTTGCACATTCGTGTGCAGTACATTTTTTGTCAACTATATGTTCAATGTATTCGTTTTTAAAGTATTTTAAGGTTGTAAGAACAGGGTTTGGTGCTGTTTGACCAAGTCCGCACAAAGCACCATCCTTAATTGCAAGGCAAAGTTCCTCGAGTAATTCAATATCATCTTCCTTACCGTTACCCTCTGTAATACGAGTAAGAATTTCTAGCATTCTCTTTGTGCCAAGACGACAATGAACACATTTACCGCAAGATTCTTTTGCAGTAAAATCAAGGAAGAAACGAGCCATTTCAACCATACAAGTGCTGTCGTCCATTACAACCATACCGCCTGAACCCATAATCGCACCAGTAGCAGACAATGCTTTATAGTCAATTACGGTATCGAGTAATTCTTCAGGAATACAACCGCCTGATGGGCCGCCCATCTGTACTGCCTTGAATTTCTTATCGTTTTTAATTCCGCCACCGATATCAAAAATAACATCACGGAGTGTTTTACCCATTGGAATTTCAACAAGACCACCGCGTTTGATTTTACCTGTAAGCGCAAAAACCTTTGTACCCTTGCTGTTTTCTGTACCCATTGATGAGAATGCGTTACCGCCATTCAAGATAATCCAGCTTACATTTGCAAAAGTTTCAACATTGTTGATATTTGACGGTTTGTGCCAATAACCTGACTGTGCAGGGAATGGTGGTTTAAGACGAGGCATACCGCGAGAACCTTCAAGAGATTCAATAAGCGCAGTTTCTTCACCACAAACAAACGCACCTGCACCCGCTTTGATTCTAAAATCGCAAGAGAAATCTGTGTCCATTATATTCTGACCGATAAATCCTTTTGCCTTTGCCTGGTCGATTGCGTTCTGTAATCTGCGGATTGCAAGAGGATATTCGGCACGGACATAAACGATTGCTTCGCTTGCCCCTATTGCATAAGCACCGATAAGCATACCCTCAATAAGGTTATGCGGGTCACCCTCAATAACTGCTCTGTCCATAAATGCACCCGGGTCACCCTCGTCAGCATTACAGATAAGGTATTTCTTATCCCCTGTTGACTGACGGGCTGCATTCCACTTGAACCAAGTCGGGAAGCCTGCACCACCACGACCTGCAAGACCTGAAACCTTGATTTCTTCGATTACATCTTCAGGTGACATTGTTGTAAGGACTTTATGAAGTGCTTTATAACCGTCATCGTTTGTATAATCTTCGATAATTTCAGGATTAATCACACCACAATGACGAAGTGCTATTCTTGTCTGTTTATCTAAAAACTGTTTATCATCATCGCTAATTTCAAACTCTTTAACTGCTGATAAATCATCATTATTGATTGCTGTTGCGATTTTTTCTGCAATTTCACCATTAACCTTAACAAAACGATGAAGTCCGTCATCAGCATAGACATCAACAATAGGTTCGAGATAACACATACCGATGCAACCTGTTACTGTGAGTTGATTGTTTGATAAATCGAGGGTGGAGTTTAATGTGTCATACGCTTTCATAGCACCTGCGGCGATACCGCAACTGCCCTGACCAACTGCAATTTTCATTATTCTTCCTCCCCTGCTTTTTCTTGTAATTCTTTAAATATAGAAATGGCTTTTTCAGGAGTTAATGAGCCATATGTATCGTCATTAATCATCATAACAGGTGAAAGACTGCAGCAACCAAGACAAGCCACATTTTTAAGTGTGAAAAGTCCGTCCTCTGTTGTTTCACCGTCTTTAATACCCAAATATTCATTGATTGTTTTTTCAATCTGTAATGAACCATTAACATGGCAAGCTGTTCCCTGACAAAGCATAATAAGATATTTACCCACAGGCTCTAATCTGAACTGTGAATAAAAAGTTGCAACACCCATAATTTTTGTCACCTTTATGCCAGTTCTCTGTGAAATGTGTAAAATAACATCTACGGGCAAATAGCCGTAAATCTCTTGTGCATTCTGTAATATTGTAATAAGGCTACCGGGCACTGTTGCATATTTTTCTAAACAAGGTTCAATCAATGAAAAATCATTGTTTTTTTGACAGTTACAGTTCATAATAAACCTCCGAAAATCAAACTATATATATAATAATATAAACGATATATTTTTTCAAATATAAAATGTGGTAAATGTAAAAAAATATCGACTTTATGAAGAAAAAGGTATATAATAAATAATAATAAATAACAAATGGGGAATTATTTTGAAAAAGTATTTATATGAAATGCATTTTCACACAAAAAACACAAGTAACTGCGCCAATGTGCCAGCAGAAATTGCAGTTGAAGAATATATCAAGGCAGGATATGACGGAATTATTGTTACTGACCATTTAAGCACTTCAACCTATATGAAATTTGGACGAGAATTGATGTCTTGGAAGAAAAAAGTTGACTTTTTCTTGCGTGGATATAAAAAAGCTCTTGAAACTGCAAACGGAAGAATCAACGTCCTGCTCGGTATGGAATTAAGATTTAAAACTAGTGAGGGCGAAAATGATTATCTTGTTTATGGTATAAATGAAGAGTTTTTATATAAACACCCAAACTTGCTTGAAATGAATATTAAAAAGTTTTATGAACTTGCAAAGAAAAATGGATTTTTAGTATTTCAGGCACATCCTTTCAGAGTTGGTATGAAAGTTACAAATCCAAAATATCTTGATGGTGTTGAAATTTTTAATGGTAATCCAAGACACAATTCAAGCAATGATATTGCAGAAACGTGGGCAAAAAAATATGACCTTATGGTCACATCAGGGTCAGATTATCACGAAATTGAAGACTTAGGTTCTGGTGGAATTTGGTTTAACAAAGAGATTAAAGATAATAAAGCATTGGTTGAAGAATTGAAAAAAAGAGAATACGAAATCAAAAAGCTCTGCGATTAAGCAGAGCTTTTAGTTTTGTTGTTAGATTATTTCTTTAAGTTTACTGCTTGTTTGCATTTTGCAACGATATTTGCTGCGTCAAGTCCAAACTCGTGAAGAAGTTGAACTGCAGGACCTGATTTACCAAATGTATCTTCAACACCTACGCGAAGTACTGGAACAGGAACTGTTTCACAAACTACTTCTGCTACTGCTGAGCCAAGACCACCGATAACATTGTGTTCTTCTGCAGTAACGATAACACCTGTTTTCTTTGCAGATTCAATTACAAGTTCACGGTCAATAGGCTTGATTGTTGCCATATTAACAACTCTTGCGTTGATACCTTCTGCTTTAAGTTCTTCATAAGCCATAAGTGCCTCGTTAACCATAAGACCTGTTGCGATAATTGTTACATCGTCGCCTTCTTTAAGGACAGAGCCTTTACCGATTTCAAACTTATAGTTTTCATCAAATACTCTTGGCACTGCAAGACGACCAAATCTCATATAAACAGGGCCTTCGTGCTCTGCTGCTGCAAGAACACAAAGTCTTGCTTCAACATCATCAGCAGGGTTAAGAATAACCATATTTGGAATTGTTCTCATAAGACCGATATCTTCGCAACACTGATGGCTTGCACCATCTTCGCCAACAGAGATACCTGCGTGAGTTGCGCCGATTTTAACATTGAGATTTGTATAACTGATTGAGTTTCTAACCTGTTCAAATGCACGACCTGCAGCGAACATTGCGAAAGATGAAGCAAAAACTGTGTAGCCTGCGCTTGCAAGACCAGCAGCGACACCCATCATATTACCTTCTGCAATACCACAGTCAATGAATTTTTCAGGGTGTTCTTTTTTGAACATACCTGTTTTTGTTGCAGCAGCCAAGTCTGCATCAAGAACAAGAATTTTAGCATCTGTATTACCTAATTCAACAAGTGCTTTACCATAAGCATCACGAGTTGCTGTTTTAATTACTTCGCTCATTTTATACACCCTCCAATTCATTAAGTTTTGCAGTAAGCTCTGCTACTGCCTGATTATAAAGTTCTTCATTTGGTGCTGCACCGTGCCAGTTAACCTGATTTTCCATATAAGAAACACCTTTACCCTTAACTGTCTTTGCAACGATTGCAGTAGGTTTGCCCTTGCAATTCTTTGCATTCTGGAGTGCAGATTCAATTTCATCAAAGTTGTTACCGTCAATTTCAATTGTGTTGAAACCAAATGCAGTAAACTTTTCAGGGATTGGATATGGTGAGTTAACTTCTTCAACAGTACCATCAATCTGAAGATTATTGTTATCAACGATAACTACAAGATTATCAAGTTTCTTTGCATTTGCAAACATTGCTGCTTCCCAAACCTGACCTTCTTCGATTTCACCGTCACCAAGAATTGTATAAACTCTGAAATCTTTGTTATCAAGTTTTGCTGCAAGAGCCATACCAACTGCTGCAGAAATGCCTTGACCAAGTGAGCCTGTGCTCATATCTACACCTGGCACACATTTCATACTTGGGTGACCCTGAAGATAAGAATCTGCTTTACGAAGTGTTTTCATATCTTCTGTTGGGAAAAAGCCTTTAAGTGCAAGTGTTGCATAAAGAGCAGGTGCGGCATGACCTTTTGAGAGAACAAATCTGTCACGGTCTTCCCACTTTGGATTTGATGCATCAACTTTCATCTCTACATTATAGAGATAAGCCATAAGCTCTGCAATTGAAAGTGAGCCACCCGGATGACCAGCCTTTGCATTGAAAATACCTTCTAACAAGAGAAGTCGTTCTTTTGTTGCAAAAATTTCAAGTTCCTTTTTCAAAGAAGCATTCATTTTTACTCCCCCTATTTTTTAAAATTAGTCTTTGTAATCATTCATTATGTATTCAAGCAAGTCAGCGACTGCACCTTGGTTACAATGGCAAGCGTGAAATTTTGCAATTTCGTGCATTGCTTTTGGTGCTTGTCCGCAACATGCAGGAAGTCCAACAGTTTTAAGCATATCATAATCGTTGAAATAATCACCGATTGCGGCAGTATGCTCTTTATCAATATTATACATTTCAGCAATCTTCATAAGTGCTGTTCCCTTGTGAACACCCTCATTGAGCATTTCAAAAGAACAGATTGAACTTGACATAAAGTTTGCACCTGTATCTTCAAGTGACAACGCATATTTTTTAACTGCACTAATGAGTGGTGGAACACCAAGAAAAATTACTTTTCCCCAATTTTCTCTTGGTACTTCGTCAACAGTCTTACAATTTACACAGTGAAGTTTATCTGCCAACACCATACAAGGTGCAAAAATTTTTGCATTCAAAGTATAAATAACTTCGTCTGTGAGAATTTCAATCTCGAGTGCTGGAAAACGCTTATAAATCTCAAAAACCAAATCAACTGCTTTTTGATTGATTGGTGTAAAATGCAACATTTTTTCTTGCGAATAGTCATAAACACCTGCACCATTGAGAACAACAGCCGGAGTACCTTTAATTGGTAATCTGTTATAATGCTTTCTCATTGACTCAACATTTCTGCCTGATGCTAAAGTAAAATGCCCATTACATTTGAGTACAAAATGTTTAATTGCTTCGAAATTTCTTTTTGGCAACTTTCTAAATTTATTATTGAGTGTTCCGTCAATATCTGACACTACAAGCCAGTTTGACAAATCTTTTTTTGCCATTATTTAACCTCTTTTGATTTTATCTAAAAAACTCTTGAAATAATCAGGCAAATCACTTGAAAATTCCATATATTCATTCTTAATCGGGTGAATAAACCCAATTTTTATTGCGTGTAAGCACTGGCCTTTTAATTCAGAGCTCTTTTTATCGTGTCCATAGACCAAATCGCCTGCCACTGGGTGACCTAAATGAGCCATATGAACTCTTATTTGATGAGTTCGACCTGTTTCTAATTTTAGAGAGATGTGAGAATAGCCATTATATTCTTCAATCACATTATAATGAGTAACAGCGTTTTTTGAATTCTGCATTGTCACACACATTTTCTTACGGTCTTTAGGATTGCGCCCGATTGGAGCATTAACTGTGCCTTCTTGCTCTTTTAAATAGCCACAAATCACCGCATTATATTCACGAGTGAAGCTATGCTCTTTAATCTGTTCGGCAAGGCCCATATGAGCTTTATCATTTTTAGCAACGATAAGCAACCCACTCGTATCTTTATCAATTCTGTGAACTATACCCGGTCTTAAAACGCCGTTTATGCCTGATAATGAATCCTTGCAATGATACAACAACGCATTAACCAAAGTACCGGTATAATTGCCCGGAGCAGGATGCACAACCATACCCCTTGGTTTATTGACAACAAGCAAATCGTCATCTTCATAAACAATATCCAAAGGAATATTTTCAGGTTCCGCATCAAGTGGTTTTAATTCACCTGTAACCACCAAGATTTCATCGTCAGTATTAACTTTATACTTTTTATTAACGGACACTCCGTTAATTGTAACATTCCCTTGTTCAATCAATTTTTGAATTGAGTTTCGAGAACAATCGGGAACAAGAACTGAAAGAAATTTATCAATTCTTTCGCCGTGAAATTCCTGTGGAACTTCAATTAACAACTCACTCATTTTGGGTGTCCTTTTCTTTTTTACTATCTCTGTAAACCTCGTATATAAGCCAACCTATCAACACAAATGCGCTACAAGTGACTAAAATATCTGCAAAATTAAATATCGCAAAATCAATGAACAATGGCTCAATATAGTCAACTACAAATCCACGGAAAACTCTGTCAATTAAATTACCAAGTCCTCCTGCTATTATCAATGCAACACAGACATATTCAACGCCAAATTTGATTTTTTTGAGCATCAAAGCTACTGTACCTACAATAATTAATATCAATGTGAAAATTGAGAGAAAATCTGTATATCCGCTAAAAGAGCCAAAAGCAGCTCCCGTGTTTTCGGCATAATTCAACTGAATAAAGCCGTCAATCAAAGGATAACTGCCAATTGGTTTGAGATAGTCAATTACAAGTAATTTAATGATTTGGTCTAACGCTACTAAAACTAGCATTGAAACAAGTGTAATTACTTGAAGCATATTTTACCTCGTATCTTATTTTTTCTTAAAGAAGTTTTTAAAAGAAATTGACTGCGGCTTTTCTTCAACCTGTTCTTCTTCAACTTCTTCTACTATTTCTTCAGCTTCTTCCGCTGTTTCTTCAACAGTTTCAACTGTATCGTCGATATCGTCTGCGAAGTCAATTTTGCTCAAATCAAGTTTGAATGCTTTTTTAACAACAGGTTCTTCAACTGCTGGTTCTTCTTCAACTGTTTCTTCAACCTCTTCGATTTCTTCAACAGTTTCTTCGATTACTTCAAAATCTTCTTCAATTTCTTCAACAACTTCTTCGATTTCTTCTACAGTTTCAATTTCTTCTGCATCTTCAATTACAACGAATTCTTCAGCAGGTTCTTCAACAACTGCTTCTTCTACTACTGGTTCTTCTTCAACTGTTTCTTCAATCTGTTCTTCAACGATTTCAGGAAGTTGGTTGATGAGATTGATATGTTCTTTATACATTGCAACGAGCTTTGACTTGAACTCTGATGCTTCTTTCTGGAGCATATCGTACACAAGGCTTTCATGGGTAACCTTGCGGTTAATATTACCTAAAATTTCTTTTGACTGACGATTTGCTTCAGCAACTATTTGCTCTGCTTCAGCTTTTGCAGTTGCTATGATTTCGTCTTTTTCAACACCTAATGTTGCTGTATATTCGTCTGCCTTTGCCTTTGCTTCTGCAACCATTTGTTCACATTCTGCTTTAATATCAGCAGTTTCTTTTTCTGCTGTTTCACGAGCATCTGCAACGATTTTATCAGCAAGTTTTTGAGCACTTAAAAGAGCTGTTTTAAGGCTATCCTCATCTTCTCGATATTCTTCAATCTTCTTTACGAGAATACTGATTTTTTTCACAAGTTCTCCATTTTCTTTGAACATCTGCTCATAAGATGCAGAAACTTCGCTTAAAAAGTTATCAACATCTTCTGCACGATAAGAACCGCGCCCTGTTGTTTGAAATGATTTTTCTTTGATTTTATCTGGTGTAAGCATTAAAATATCCTTCCCATTCTTGTACATTTTTTAATAATTATGAATGTTATTAGAAAAACATTCCGTTATTTTCAAGTTCGTCAATCAAGTCACCCATTACATCAACATTGTATGGAGTGATGATAAATGTGCTATTAGCGATACGTTTAAGCTGACCGTTATTAGCATAGGCAACGCCTGTAAGGAAGTCGATAAGACGACGAGCAACATCTTTGCTAACTGATTCAAGATTCAAAACAACTGTTCTTTTTTCGTTAAGGTTGTCAGCAATGCTAAGAGCCTCATCAAATTTTTCAGGCTTTGAAAGAACAACCTGAAGTTGTGCTGTTGTGTGAATGTTCACAACCTTATCCTGGTCAGCGCCACGCTGAACTCTGTGTGAAGTTCTTGCAGGTCTTGACTCTGTTTCTTCAAAACGGTCCATAAAATCGCCATTATCTACATCATCAGGATAATAACCGTCTTCTTCAATATTCACCATGTTTTTGATTTTGTCTAAAAAGCTCACTTTTGCGTCCTCCTAAAAATTTAATACATTCTTGGACCGAAAATTGAAGAACCAATTCTTACAAGATTCGAACCACATAAAATTGCTTGTGTATAATCTCCCGACATACCCATTGAGAGAATATTCATATCTATATTATCTAACTTTTTCTCTTTAATGTCAACATAGATATTGTGTATTTTTTCAAAATATTTACAAAGTATTGTATTATTTTCGCAAATTGGGGGTATTGTCATAAGACCTTTAATTCTGATTGCATCTAATTCTGCTATTTGGTGCAAGGTTTCAAAAAACTCTGACATTGAAAAACCTGTTTTGCTTTCTTCTTCACCAACATTGATTTCAAGAAGAACATCAGTAACAACACCTTTTTTAACTGACTGTTTTGCAATTTCTTTTGCAATTTTAAGTGAATCCACTGACTGAATCATATCGACTTCGCCCACAATCTGCCCTGCTTTATTTGTCTGCAAGTGTCCGATTAAATGTTTTTCTACTCCATCAAGGTGTAATTCAGGTTTTTTGCGAAGCATTTCTTGGACACGATTTTCACCAATAAGCTTCACGCCATAATCAAGAGCATAATTTATAAAAATCGGGTCAACTGTTTTAGTAACAGCCATAAGTTTTACATCTTCAGGATTTCTTCCACTCTTTATTGCACTTTCAGCAATTCTCTCATTGATAACATCAAGATTATGTTGTATATCAGCTTTGCGGGTTTCAAGAAACGACTTTTCCATCATATAAATCAACCCCTTCTGTAATAATTGTGTCATATTGTCTTACATAGGATGAGTCGTCAACCTTTTCGACAATTGAATATTCTTCGCTTGAAGAAATAATATTTATCTTCTTGAACTGAATGATATTACCACGTTTTACATAAACGCCTTTTGCACCATCGACTTCACGAATGGCTTTGTTGTTAATGCGAATACCAGTAAAGCTGTCTGTGATAATTTCAATATCTTCAATTCTTAAATTTGCAACATCACGATTCATAATATTACATTCGAGAACTATCGGAATATAATCCCCTTCTTTTGCACCGATATAAGCAATTTTGCAATCAATACTTCCTACCGCCGTGTTAGGTATATTGACCTTAACTTTTTTATCTTTTTTAAGTTTACCTGAATCACTATATGGAACTGAGCAAACAAAATACCAATCAAACGAGTCAACAAGTTTGCCCATTATATTAGCAGGAACTTCTTGTTTTTGATATGACAACAAGTTGTTTATTGTTTCGCAGTTGATATTATTAAGCACATCTTTATATGCGATTGAATGTTCAAAGCCATCAACTGAACCGATGTAATAGCCCGGATTTGGTGATGCAACTGTACTGTAACCCAAAGCCTTGCCTTTTAATGTAATAAGTTCTGCTTCAAGGGACGAGAGTTTTGCATCAACTGATAATTGAGTGCCCACTGCCAACTGACGAGCAGTGATTGAATCGCGTAAATCAATAAGAGCTTCATCAAATTCACTGTTTATGCCTTTTCTTGTTGCTGCTATATAATCAACACAAGCATTGTCGATTGAATCGTTATATGATGACGGTGCGTTTGTGCCCACACCCACACGGTTTTTGAGTTGTTTATAATAAGCAATCTCTTTTTCAAGCTCGTTTATACGAACATAAGCAGCGGCACTATCAGAGTTCTGGAAAACAACTGCAACAGCGTCACCACTGCCAACACGTTTGCCGTCTTCTGCGATTGAAACGACCGTACCACTTGTATTTTCTGCCGTGAGATATTCTTCATCACGAATTGCAAATGCTTTCGTGGTGATTGTATTCTGAACATCTCTTTCAAGGGCTACTTCTGTTTTATAAGGTGATGCATTCATTTGCACAACTTGATATATAAAGTAAAAAATTATAAGGACACCAAGCACTGTGCAAGCTGCATATTTAATTGTATTTTTGCTCAATTTTTTCATTGCTTGTTCTCCTTTAAAAATTCATTTATTATTTCAAAAACACCGTTAAGCATATCTTCTTGATTTTCATAATCATCAGGATAAACCCAATTTATGTTTTCATTTTTTCTAAACCAAGTGAGTTGGCGTTTTGCATAGTGTCTTGTTTCGATTTTAAGACTTTCAAAACATTCATCAAGAGTTTTTTCACCATTGAAATATGGTGCTAATTCTTTATAACCGATTGCCTGACAAGCGGTTTTGTCGGACTCTATATTATAAAAATCTTTTGCTTCTTCTAACAAACCATTTAGGACCATAATATCAACACGGCGGTTAATTCTGTCATAAAGCACATTTCTGTCACGATAGTTTATACCGATATACAATGTTTTATATGGTGACGGCTCTGTTTTTGAGAGTACTTTTTGCTCGGTCATTGTTTTGCCTGTGGTTTTATAAATTTCAAGGGCACGGATAATTCTGCTTTTATCTTTAAGGTGTAATCTTTCTGCTGTTTGAGGGTCGATTTTACTCAACCAGTTGAGCATAAATTCTGCGCCTTTTTCATGGAACATTTCTGTTAATTCTTTGCGTATTTCAGTATTCTCGTCTTCTTGTGAAAACTGAAAATTTTGTAAAAGCGAGTCAACATAGAGCCCTGTACCACCTGCAATAACGGGTATATCACCAACACTATGTATTTTTTCAATACATTCTTTTGCGAGAGTCACATATTCTGCAACACTAAACTTTTTATCAATGGGTTGAAAACCAATTAAATGATGGGGTATCCCCTGCATTTCGTCTTTCGTTGGCTTTGCAGTTGCAATATTCATTTTTTCATAGATTTGCATTGAGTCTGCTGACACAACTTGTCCTGAAAAACGCTTTGCAATTTCAATTGACAAAGATGTCTTTCCCGACGCGGTTGGCCCCACAACTGCAATAACGGGGATTTTGTTCATAAATTATACCCTACCAAACTGTTTTTCTAATTCATATTTTGAGAGTTCAATCATTACTGGTCTGCCGTGAGGACAGAAGCGGACTTCGTTATCGTTGACAACTTGTTTTGCGAGTGCTAATAATTCTGCATCAGAGTTGTTATCCCCTGCCTTGATAGCGCTTCGACAAGCCACATTGTGATAAATCCAATCGAGATGTTCGTTTGTGATATCACGACGGTTTTTTGTGAGATATTCTGCGATTTCACTGATTAATGGTGCAATTTCGCAACTGTCTAAATCCATTGGGCAACTGCGCACAATTACTGTGCCGTTGCCGAAATCTTCGATATCAAAGCCTGAATTTGCGATTGTTTCGATATTTTCTGTTACTGCGATATATTCTTCTTTACCAAGGGTTACTGTAACAGGTGCTAAAAGCATTTGGCTACCGCTACCCTGTTTATTTGCTTTGAGTTTATTAAATAATATTCTCTCGTGTGCTGCGTGCTTATCAATAACACAGAGTTTGCCGTTAAGTTCAATAAATATGTATGTTTTATATGCTTCGCCGATAAAACGAATTATGTTTTCTTCTATTGGTTTTGCTATTTCTGTTGGCTCAACGGGTTTTGTTTCAACCTTGGTTTCAGCTACAGGAATTGGAAATTCAATTTTGAATGGGTCATCGTCTATATCAGCGACATAATCAGTTTTGACATCACTTACAAAAAGTGTTTCTGACAAAGGTTTTAACACTTTTTCTGTAAATGCGATATTTTCTTGTACTGTTGTTTGCTTAAACTCTTGTTGTGGTTTAGCAAATACATCATTGAAAACAGTTTTCTTATCAGGTAAAACTGCTTGTTTAAGTGATGTATTTTCACTTAATGCAGATTTAACCGCATGATAAACTGCGTCAAAAATTGCTTTTTCATCAGAAAAACGGACTTCAATTTTTGATGGATGCACATTAACATCAACTAAAGTTGGTGGAAGTGTTATAAAGAGCACACCGCCTGGGAATTTGCCCACCATTACGCTGTTTTTATAAGCACTTTCAAATGCAGCCATAATTGTTGTGTTTTTTACACTTCTTCCGTTAACGAAGAAATATTGCATTCCGCGAGAGCCACGACAATTAAATGGTGGAGTTACAAGACCACTTACTGACACATTTCCAACGGATGCATCAACATTCAAAAGTCCGTTTGAGAAATCTTTACCAAATGCAGAGAAGCATACATTTTGAAGATTTCCGTCACCGTTGGTTGTAAATACTTGTTTGCCGTCACGAATAAAACGAATACTGATTTCAGGGTGTGAAAGTGCAAGCTTTTCAACTGCAGATGCAACATAATTGCCCTCGCTCACATCCTTTTTCAAGAATTTCATTCGTGCAGGGGTATTATAGAAAAGCTCACGGACAATCATAGTTGTGCCCACTGCACAACCTGCGTCAGAGAAATCTGTTATAATTCCACCCTCGATTGTGAGAGATGTGCCCATTTCTTCAGTTGCAGTTTTGGTAATCATATTCACTTTTGAAACTGCTGCGATTGATGGCAACGCTTCGCCACGGAAACCGAGAGTTAAAATTGTGTTTAAGTCTTCAGCAGTTTTGATTTTGCTTGTGGCGTGACTTACGAATGCAGTTTTTACATCTTCACGGTCAATACCACAACCGTCATCAGTAACGCGAATGTATGAAATACCACCGTGCTGGATTTCAACTGTTATGGAAGTAGCACCGGCATCAACGGCATTTTCCATAAGTTCTTTTACAACGGATGCAGGGCGTTCAACCACCTCACCCGCTGCGATTAAATCAGCCATATGTTTTGGAAGTTTATTTATTTTTGCCATTGATGTTCACCTCTTTTTTGTTTTTAATACAAAATTAGTAAGTTGATGGGTGCCAAGCAAAAGGCAATAAATCTTTTGCTTCAACTTTTATGAGATTTCTGTTTTCATCATTAACGATTACTTTTATATCTGGACAATATGAAAGCAACATTTGTCTACAATTTCCACATGGCGATATAACACCGTTAGGGTGTTTTTCGTGAACTGCTACGATTGTGTCAAAATCTCGCTCTCCTGCTGAAATAGCAATTCCCATTGTTATATATTCAGCACAAGAACCGTGTAAACCGTCACAATTTACACCTTTGTAAATGTTGCCATTTTTACATAGAATTGCACAACCAACAGTATGATTATAAATACCGTCATCAAAATTGTCTTTCAATACTTCTAAACCAATTTCAATTAGTTTTTTGTCAGTATCAGTTAATTCATATTTTTTCATTTTAGTATCACCATTTTTGCGGGACGCGTCCCCTACATTTTTTCGGGTCGTCGAGGACGCCGACCCCTACGATTAGTTCTTTGCTTTGTCGATGAGTTCGTATAGCAATCCCATTGCTTCGATTGGGGTCAGGGTGTTTATATCGACTGTGCGGAGTCTATCCATAATGTATTCTCTTGAATTTGATTCAAAACTCATCTGGATTTCAGGCTCTTTTTCTTCAGGAATGTCTGCAACCATTTTAGGTTTCATTAAGTCGTTATCTTCGAGCGTTTTAAGAATTGCTTTTGCGCGTTTGATTACATTATCAGGCACACCTGCAAGCTTTGCAACCTCGATACCATAAGAGCCATCTGCCCCGCCACGAACAATTCTTCTTAAGAATGTAATATCGTCCCCACGCTTTTTAACTGCGATATTGTAATTCATTACACCGTCAACTGTGCCTTCTAGTTCAGACAATTCGTGATAGTGAGTTGCGAAAAGTGTTTTTGCACCGATACGTCTTTTATCGGCAATATATTCAACTACTGAACGAGCGATACTCATACCGTCAAATGTAGATGTACCACGACCGATTTCGTCAAGTATAATAAGGCTATCTTTTGTTGCAAATTTTAAGATTTCTGCAACTTCATTCATTTCAACCATAAATGTTGACTGACCTGATGCCAAATCGTCAGACGCACCAACACGGGTGAAAATGCTGTCAACAATGCCGATATCCGCTGACTTTGCAGGAACAAAACAACCCATCTGCGCCATAATCGTTATAATTGCAATCTGTCGCATATATGTGGATTTACCTGCCATATTAGGACCTGTGATTACTGCCATACGGTTATCGTTGCAATCAAGCATTGTATCATTAGGCACAAACATGGTGTGCTTTTGCAAGGCTTCAACTACAGGGTGACGACCTTCAAGGATACGGATTACACCCTTATCGTTAATATCAGGTCTTGTGTAGTTATTTTTAAGTGAAACTGTTGCAAATGAGCAAAGAACATCAAGGAGTGCTACTGCGTGAGCAGTTCTTTGAGTTCTCAAATACTCCCCTGCAATCTTTTTGCGGATTGAGTTGAAAATCTCATATTCAAGACCAACAATTCGCTCTTGCGCACCCAAAACTTTTGTTTCAAGCTCTTTGAGTTCTTCTGTTATATATCTTTCACAGTTTGAAAGTGTTTGTTTTCTGATATATGTATCAGGCACGAGTTCTTTATAAGAATTGAGAACTTCAAAGTAATAACCGAATACTTTGTTATAACCGATTTTAAGTTTCTTGATACCTGTTTTTTCTTGCTCGTCTGCTTCAAGCTTTGCAAGAATAGATTTACCACCGTTTACAATATCGCGAAGCTCATCAAGTTCTTTATTAAAGCCATCTTTAATCATTCCACCCTCACGGACTGAGAATGGTGCATCTTCTTTAATTGAAACCTTGATAAGTGAGCAGACATCTGCCAAAACATCAATTTCGTTATAGATGTATTTGAGCATATTGCTATTTGCATTTTTAAGGTTTTCTTTGATTTCAGGAAGATTTTCAAGTGTTGTGCAAAGGGACAACAACTCTTTTGCATTGGCGGTGTTATAAACAATACGGGTCATAAGACGTTCCATATCATAAACACTGACCATCAACTGTGTTTCGTTTTCACGCATTTCAGTGTTATTATAAAGCTCGTCCACCGCGTTAAGTCGCTTTGAGATTTCAACTGAATCATAAAGTGGACGTTCAATGAATGAACGAAGCATACGCTTGCCCATTGCAGTTTTGGTTTTATCAAGCACCCAAAGAAGTGAGCCTTTGCGGTCACGGTCACGCATTGTTTCAAGTAATTCGAGATTACGGATTGCTGAAATACCAAGGCTCATAAATTTTGCATCAGTATAGAAATTTATATTCTTGATATTCGCTAAATCGCGCTTTTGTGTTGATTTGAGATAAGAGAGCGCTGCACCCAATGCGCAGACAGCAGTATCACGCTGATTAAGTGAAAGAGTTGCTAAATCGTTTGTATTAAAATGCTCTTTGCAAAGTAACTCTGCATTAGTAAATTCAAATTCTTCAATCAATAACTCAACAGACGCTTCAAGTTTTTTAGAAATGAAATCTTTAAGAGAATTAAATGAAACTACTTCTTTATTGAGAATAATTTCAGTTGGGTTATATCTACCCATTTCATTGATTACTCTTTGTTCCACATTCTCATTAAATTCTGTTAAATTGACCTCGCCTGTTGAAATATCGATAAAGCACATACCAACATTGCCGTTAGTTGCGCAGACAGATGCGAGATAATTATTCTTTGATTCGTCAAGCATTGAACTCTCAATTACTGTACCCGGAGTGATAACACGGATAACATCACGACGAACTATGCCTTTTGCAAGAGCTGGGTCTTCCATCTGTTCACAGATTGCCACTTTATAGCCTTTTGACACAAGCTTTGCAATATAACCATCTGCACTATGGAATGGTACGCCACACATTGGCGCTCTTTCTTCTTGACCACAATCTCGACCTGTAAGCACAAGTTCAAGCTCTTTTGATGCTGTTTTTGCATCATCAAAAAACATCTCGTAAAAGTCACCAAGTCGGAACATCAATATGGTGTCTTCATAATTCTTTTTTATTTCAAAATATTGTTGCATCATTGGTGAAAGTGCCATATTTTTGCTTCCTTCTCGATAACAGATTTTTTTGCGGGCGGGCACAGAGACCCGCCCCTACAAAATTAAATAGAAAACATAGTGAATGCCTATTGACTCTGTGATGTAAATATACACGAGTAAATTTTTTGTCAGGTTGTTTCAAAAACGGAGATAATACTTTGTGTATTATCGAGTATTTTGAGGCAAAAATGACGAAAAATTTACCGTGTAGATTTGCTTCAAAATGGGTCAATAGGTATTCACAAAATAATTAGTGTGAGCAACCTTCGTCGCCACAGTCACAGCTACAGCCTGAGCAGTCGCCACCACACTGATGTGCTGTTGGGTCGCATGTGTCAGGGTCGTCACCGTTTACGCACATAGCAAGAATACCTGTAAGATAGTTCATAAGGTCATCTAATTCTTTTCTTGCCATTTCATAGTTACGCATATTTTCATTCATCATAATTTCTGAATATACGCCACGGAATTCTTCATCATAAGCTTTCATCTTGCCTTCATCTGGCTCTTCTTTTGAAGCTTCGTGCTGATATGAAACCTGAATGAGTTGGATTTTGCTCATAAGCTCGTTGAGAGCTGTATCCTGCTCATTTGCTTCGATTGCCTTTCTCATTGCAAGATATCTTTCATCCTGCTGAATTGCTTTGCCAAGTTCTCTTGTGAGTTTTTCGATTGACATTTTGTTTTTGCTCCTTTATCTTAACTTTTATTTTTTATTATTTAATGAGTTCTCCACGAACTAACCAATTAAGTGGCTCGGTCACTTTTACATGACAGAAATTCCCCACTAAACTAAGGTCATTGCTTGGGAATTCAATAATAACATTACCGTCTGTGCGCCCTGCTAAACAGCCTTCGAGAGTTTTGCTTTTGCCCTCACAAAGCACACGATAAGTTTTGCCCTTCATATTGGCACTATGCTCACTTGCGATATTTTCTTGCAAGTCACAAAGTTCTTTAAACCACTTATTCTTTTCGTCATAAGAAACAGGGTCATCCATTAAAGATGCTTTTGTACCTTTTCTTGATGAGAAAATAAATGTGAAAAGTGATGTATAACCAACTTCTTTGACAAGTGACAAGGTATCACAGAACTCTTCATAGGTTTCGCCCGGGAAACCAACTATAATATCGCTTGTTAGTGACAAGCCTTCAATTTTCTCTTTTGCATAAGAAATAAGTTCGAGATATTTCTCACGGTCATAATGACGATTCATCTCTTTGAGAATTCTGTTGTTACCTGACTGCACAGGAAGATGAATATGCTTTGAGAGTTTTTCACACTCTGCGATTGTGTCGATAAGCTCTTTTGTGCAGTCTTTCGGGTGAGATGTCATAAAACGAATTGTGAACTCACCGTCCAAAGCATTTAATTGTCGCAAAAGTTTTGAGAAGTTTATATCTTCATCTAAGCCCTTGCCATAAGAGTTTACATTTTGACCTAAAAGAGTTATATCTTTATAACCTTCGGCAACTATCTGCTTAAACTCTGCAATAATATCCGCTGAATTTCGGCTTCGCTCTCGTCCCCTTACATAAGGCACTACACAATAACTGCAGAAATTATCGCAACCATACATAATTGGAAGCCAAGCCTTTGCAGAGTTATCACGAAGCGCCGGCATACCCTCAACAATCTCATTAGTTTCAGTCATATCTGCAAAAAAGCGTTTGCCTTTTAAGATATATGCTTTGAATATTTCAGGCACTTTGTATTGATTATGAGTACCAAACACGATATCAACAAAAGGATAGCTGTTATAAATCTTGTTTCTGATATGCTCTTGCTGCATCATACAACCACAAAGCGCAATAATGAGATTGGGGTTTGATTGCTTTAATTTCTTAATTGCACCCACATTGCCGAACACTCTGTCTTCAGCGTGCTCACGGATTGCACAAGTATTGTAAAGAATCAAATCTGCTTCTTCTTTGTCTTCGGTCATAACATAGCCCATTTCAGAGAGCATTCCCTTAATACGCTCACTATCGGCAACATTACCCTGACAGCCATAAGTGTGAATAAAGGCTTTTGGAGTATTGCCGTGACGCAATAACAAGAGCTCTGCGACTTCATCGGCTATATTAAACTGCTTTTGAATTTTTTCGTTCATTTAGAATTAAACGCCCTTTATATAAGTTGATTGTAAGAATTTAAGAACATCGTTATAAACGACTTCTCTTTCTGTTTCATTGAGAATTTCGTGGCGCATTCCAGGATAGAGAATTGTTGTTGGGTCAAAGCCTGCTGCTGCAAGTTGGTCCGCAACTGCCAAAACGCCTTTACCGTTCATACCAACAGGGTCTTTTGCACCTGAAATTACCATTATGTTAAGGTTTTCTGGAATACGATATGCCCAGAGCTCGTCACAAGCTTCACGCATAAGATTATAAATATCACGATAGCCTGCGAGAGTGTATGTAAATCCACAAAGCTCATCATTTGAATATGCAAGTCTGTTATCAGCGTTTTCTGAAAGCCAAGCAAGTGAATTGCCTTTATCGTCACCAAGCATTGAGAATCCTTTGTTCATTATATCTGCAACACCGTCAACGCGTCTTGTTGAGCCGTATTTTGCAACGAGCAAATCAATACCATCAACTGCTGCGTTGATAATTGATGGAAGGTCACCTGTACCACAAAGAATAATGCCGTCAAGTTCAAACCCGAAATGACTTGCATAAACTCTTGCACAGAATGAGCCCATTGAATGACCGAAAAGGAAATATGGGATATCGGGATTTCTCTTTTTCATAATTTTTGTGAGAATGTGCATATCGTCAACTAATCTCTTGTCGCCATTCTCTTCGCCCATAAACCCTATTTGTGAGCGCTCATCAATGCTTTTGCCGTGACCTAAATGGTCGTTACCGCAAACAACAAACCCGTTTGATGCTAAAAACTTAGCAAAATCGTCATAACGAGCAATATGCTCAGCCATTCCGTGAGTTAATTGCACGATGCCAATTGGGGTTAATTCATCATCTTCCCATATTAAAGTTCTGATTTTATTTAACCCATTTGACGAGTTAAAATATGCCTCTTTTCTAACCAATGCCATAACTTTTCCCTCCAAAATGCAATTTTGTGCATAATAATGCATAATATCAATTTATTATACTACAAAAGGTGTTTTTTGTCATTAAAAATCTTTAAATTTTTCAAAAAAATAATTTTTGTAGAGTTTACTATTTGACACAAAAGTTTTTCGTTATTTTTTATATATTTTAGTCATAAAAAATAGTAAATTTGACCAAATATCAAGGGTTTTGCGCTATTTTTCACTCATTTTCATAACATATATCAATTTGCATTGAATTTTGCTTTATGATAAAATTATAAAAAAATAAATAAGGAGTGAAAACTTATGACATACGAACAGGTTGTAGCAAAAGTTAAGGCTAAATTTGCAGACGCTGATGCATCAAATATTGATGGCGTTGTTGCATTACAGATTAACCTTGAAGGTAAGAATGTAAACGGTATTTTCTATATTGAAGTTAAAGACCACAATGTAAATGTTGAGCCTTATGAATACTATGACAGACACGCTATTGTTACTGTTAACCCAACAAACCTTTTGAAGCTTGTTGACGGCAAACTTGACCCAGTTGAAGCATACAACAAGGGCAAAGTTGTTATTGACGGTGACGCAGGAGCAGTGCTCACAGTAATTAATTTGGTGAAATAATTATTGAGGGTTGAATCCCTCCACCGTCTTCGACGGTCCCCCTCCCTTTAACAAGGGAGGTTTTTTGTTTTTGTACTTTACTTTTTTGTTTGGTGTGATATAATTTTTTTGAAAATATTCCCATTAGTGAGATGATATTATGTCAAAACCTATTACTGCTATTATTGTTGGTGCTGGTCACAGAGCATTAATTTATGCAGAATTAGCAATCACAAACCCTGAACTCTTACAGATTGTGGGTGTTGCTGACCCTAATCCTGTAAGACGAGAAATGTGTATGAAAAAATTTGGTTTCGGGGAAGATATGTGCTTTGAGACAGCACAAGAACTCGCAAAATACGGTAAACTTGCAGATACAATTATCAACGGCACTATGGACCATCAGCATTTAGAGACATCTATTCCTCTTTTAGACGCTGGTTATGATATGCTTTTAGAAAAACCTTTTGCACCAAACGAAGAAGATATGCGAGAAATAGTAGCATGTGCAAGAAAGAATAATTCAAAGGTTATGATTTGCCACGTACTTCGTTACACACCTTTCTATTATGCTATTAAAGAGCGTTTAGTTAAGGGTGAAATCGGCGAAATAATGAATATCCAGACTCTTGAACACATTAGTTATCATCACCTTTCAACATCTTATGTGCGTGGCAAGTGGGCAAATAGTAAAGAATGCCACACATCAATGCTTCTTGCAAAATGTTGTCACGATATTGATATTATGATGTGGATGATGAGTGACACAAAGCCAACTCATATTTCAAGTTTTGGTGGCAAATATCAATTCAAGCCTGAAAATGCACCTAAAAACGCAGGTGAAAGATGCTTGGTTGATTGTCCGTTAGTTGAGGATTGTAGATACTCTGCAAAGCGTCTTTATATTGACCAACCTGACCGTTGGGCATTTTATATATGGGACAAGCTTGAACACATACCTAATCCGACAATCGAAGATAAAATCAATCTTCTTAAGGGCGACTCACCTTACGGAAAATGCATTTATAAATGTGACAACGATGTTGTTGACCATCAGTCTGTACTTGTCAACTTTGCAAATGGTGCAACGGGCACACACAATATGGTTGGTGGCTCTTCTGCTTCACTTCGCAGAATACATGTTGTTGGTACTCTCGGCGAAATTTATGGCAACTTTGAAGAAGCAAAGTTCTATGTTTCAAAAATTCATCCTACAAAAACCGATGAAAAAACAGTTGAAGAAGTTGACCTTAAACTTACAGGTGATATGGTTGGTGCTTATGGTGGTCACGGCGGTGGTGACGAAAGACTTGCAGAAGATTTTGTACATTTTGTACGCGGTGAAAAGCCAAGTCTTGCTTGCACATCAATTTTCGATTCTGTTGCAGGTCATTTATGTGTTTATCTTGCAGATAAATCAAGAGAAAACGGTGGTATGCCACAGGAAATAATATTTTAATTGAAGACAAACAGCAAAAGCAGAACTGATTACAGTTCTGCTTTTTATTATTCTGGTAATCTCTTATTTGCTTTTAAATTTGGTAATTCAGGAATAAAATATTCCTTTGTAAGAGTAATTAAGATTTTTGCTTCAACAAAACTAACACCATCATTGTCAAGACCATTTTTACTTGCTTTGACTATTGTATTCTTTTCTTCATTTATTTCATAGACATATTTTAGTTCTTCATAAGTCATTAAAAGTTCGCCATTTTCGGTCTTGCCTGAAAATTCAAGCACCGTTGCACTTGGAAACTCCGCATTAACTTTAACCAAAGCGACAAGATTTTCTTTTTTTGAGCCGTATTTATCAGACACAGCAACAATAGCTTTATTGTTTGGGTTGTCAGTAAAGAACACTTCAGCGTTACTATTTTCAATTTTCTCTATATCTTCATCGCTGATTAATGGGTTATTCTGATTCTTTTTTGTTGTGGTTGTAGTAGATGTTTTCTTTTCTTTCTTTTCTTCTGTTTGCTTTTCTGTTGCTTTTTCAGTTGTTGTTTCAGTTGTTGATGATTCAACCACGCTCTGAGTTGTTGTAGTAGTTGTGCTTTCTTCGTCGTTTTTTTCAGAACAACCTGAAAAAATAAAACATAAAATAAAAGCTGTTACAATAAGTAATAAAACCTTTTTCATATATATCACCTTATAAAAAAAAGGTGTGACCTGCACACCTAATTTTTAATTTCATAAAATTAGCCAAGAAGACCACCGAGGAGACCCATGATACCATCAAGAATTGCCTGGATGTCAAAACCTGCAAATAAATTTGTAATTGTTTCAAGAATACCTGCGAAATCCACTGTGTGCACCTCCTTTACAATCTCTATGTGTACATAATATCACTCTTTTGTCGTGTTTTCAACACTTTTTATTTAAAATGTTGAACAAATATTTTGTTAATAGTTTGTTAATAATCAACAAATATTAACTACATGTCGATTATTTTTAGACAAAATAAAACCCCACTCCTTATGGAATGGGGTTGAGTTAATTATTCTTAAATTATTTAAGAGTAACTTTTGCGCCAACTTCTTCAAGTTTAGCTTTTGCTGCTTCAGCGTCTTCTTTTGATGCTGCTTCTTTAAGTACTTTTGGAGCGCCATCAACAAGAGCTTTTGCTTCTGCAAGGCCAAGACCTGTGATTTCACGAACTGCCTTAATAACCTTGATTTTTTCTGCGCCAACTTCTGTAAGTTCAACGTCAAATTCTGTCTTTTCTGCTGCTGCGTCTGCTG
>CALBNX010000049.1 GCA_937896885.1 uncultured Clostridia bacterium | reverse complement strand
CGAAACCGTAAATCATACCATTGATTTCACCAGCGTTATTTACATCAACAACTGCTTCGAATGGTGCGTCTTCGTTACCAACACCTGTATTAGGTTCTGATGCTGCTGCTTCGAAGTTAGCGATAGCTGCTGCGAGAGCATCGTTAGCTGCGTTAACCTTAGCCTGGTTGTTCTGGTTGTTTGGACGATCGTTGTTTGCATATTCAAGAGCTGAATCTGCATAGAGGTCGAACATCATTGCTGTGCCGTCAGCATTATACTTAAGGTCACCAGCCTGTTTAGTACCATTCTGAACTTCAACGTCGTTGATTGAGTAAACTGCCTGATATTCATAACCAAGAGCTGAGATAAGTGCTGCGTATGCTGTGTTAGCATCTACGCCTTCCTTAAGTGTCCATTCACCATCAGCTGCTTCGATAGAAGCGAAGATAGCATTAGCTGTGTCGATGTTTGCAAGAAGGTCAGCTGTTCCGCCTGCTTCGATGAGAGAAGCTTCCTTAGAAAGAAGGTTCTTGTAAGCAACCATGAGGTTGTACTTAACTGAGTAGATGTCTGAGTTATAGTTTGAATAACCCCATTCATCGTTACCAGCTGCTACTTTCTTAGCGATGTCGAGACATTCTGCATACTTAGCCCATGATGCTGCTGTGTAGTCGCCTTCAAGGAGACCCTGAGCTTCAACGTGAGCGATTTCCTGCTCGAGGAAGTACATATGCTCTGTTCCTTCTGCTGAAGAGCTGTTAAGGAACTGCTTGTAGTACTTGATACGAGATGTTCTATCTTCAACGATAAGCTTTGAATTAACTGGCTGTGTCCAAGCATCTTTAGCTGCGATAGAAGCATCGATATCTTCCTGCTTGTTTTCCAATCTAGAAGCTGTGATACCAGCTGCGATTGCTGAATTAGCTTCCTTACCGATGATAAGGTCGAGTTCTGCTTCGCTGATGCCTGAGTTAAGGATATAGTACTTATCCATTTCCTTAGGAGCAATGTATGTACGATAAAGTGCTTCACCCTTCTGCTTTTCATCATCATAGCTGAAGTACTCATAGAAGTCGTAATCCTGGAAGTTGATTTCTTTACCGTTTACGAAATCGTCTTCGATTTCTACACGGAGAGCTTCAACGTATGCAGGAAGAGCTGCTGATGCTGAACCAGAAGCCTGAGCTTCAGCAAGAGCTGTTTCATAAGCTTCCTTAGCTGCTTCAAAGTCTTCAATAGCTTGAGGAATGTATGGCTGAATTGTTGCAACGTAGTCAGTTGCTGAGTTGCCGTTAGCTTCAGTCATCATTGGGTATGTTGCACCGTAAACAATCATCTTCCATGCTTCATTATATGCATTGTAGAGGTCAGCGCTTACACCCTGGTTAGCATTGTAACCATTGTGAAGGTTTTCTGTGTAGATATCATAGATATTGTAGTCGTTGTAGTAGATGAAGTCGATGTTAATCTTCTTTTCACCACCACCATACTTGATACAGTACTGACCCATGTCATATGTACCGTACAAGTTGTTTGCTTCAGAATTTTCTACTGAGAATGTTTCTGCAGTTACGCCTGAAGCTGCTCTGTAAAGGAAACCGTAAGCTGGGTTACCGTCAGAAACTGAATCTTCCCAACCTGCTGATTCCTTAGTATCGTTATAATCGAAATATGTTGCAGCATTACCAGTCATATCGATATAACCTGTGACATTACCATCACAGTCTGTACCAGCCCTGTCAGGAGCGTAAATATAGTTGAAATCCTTAGATTTTGTACCTGAAAGGTCGATTGTTGGCTTAACGAAGAATACCTGCTGTTCGTAACCTGTTACTGAAGCATAAATATCTTTAGTAAATACGAACTTCTTGTACTGAGGAATACCTGTGTAGTCTTCATCATCGTCGCCGTCGAAACGACCGTCAACGTTAGAGTCTTCATACTGGTTAGAAACGAGGATTGTAAGTGATGTGTACTGTGTACCACCGATAGGCTGACCATCCTTACCTACGTAGTCGTAAGCAATTGTGATAGTAGCTGCTTCTTCACCGTTGTATGTACCACCAATCTTGATGTCAACAGTTTCGTATGGAGAAATAACGTTATCGTAAGTAAATGTAAGTGTATTTGTAGATGCGTCAGATGTAACTGACTTGATTTCGATGTCGTATGCGTGGTCTGTTACAGAAGAATTTCTGTGAGTTTCAAGCATACCTGCTGAGTTATTAAGAACCTTAATAATTGTTGAGTTAGCATCAATTGCTGGGTAACCATCCTGACCAGTCCACTGGAATGCATAGTCATTACCGTCACGGAATGATGTCCAAATCTGTGGGTCAGCGATAACCTGTGGGTCTGTCTTCCAACCAAGAAGGAAGTTAAGGAATGGAAGGAGTGTCTCTGCACCCTTATTTGTAACACCTGCTGTGTAGATAGCACCAACAAGCTGCTTAATCATTGTTACAAGGTTAGCCTGATTTGCGAGTGAATCGAAGTCAGTAATAACTGATGGAATAAGCTCAAAGTTGTGGTTTGTGTTACCAACCTTAGCAAAGATGAAGTTAACGATACCCTTGAGTTTTGTTGCAAGCTGGTCAAGAACGTTAGCATTTCTTACGAAACCATCCGGAACCTTAAGCATATCTGCAAGGTCATCCCAACGAAGATCAACGATAGCAAGGATAAGGTTGTAACGAAGGAGCTGTTCGAGTTCTGTTTCGCAATCTGTTGCTGTTACGTTGAGAATTTCGTCAACTGGAAGAAGTGCGTTAAGGATTGTATCAAGCTTAACCCATGGGTCCTGTGCTGTAGCAAGGTCAATTGTTGCACCACAGTCAACAAGGTTTTCCATCTTCCATGTCCATTCATAGTCCTTATCAAGTGCCCAGTCAATGATGTAGTCAAGCATGCCTTCCCATTCAGCGTTAAGAGCTTCCTGAGTTGTGCCTGCTGTATAAGTCTTACCATCTACACCGTAACCTGAGTAAGCAACGAATGAATTCCATTCTGTTGTGCCTTCACCCATATCAGCGAATGCACGAAGATATTCGAAACCAATGTTGATACCCATTGTAAGGATAACATCCATCCAGTAACCACTATCTTTACCTGCTACGAATGACTTAACAGGGTCAGCTTCTGTTGTACCAAAGTCTGTATAGATAAGAGCGTCAAAGTTGTATTCTGGAGCAAGGTATGATGCAAACTCACGAACAACTGCTGCAAGGATAGCACCAACTTTAGCGCCTGATGCCTTGAGGTCTGATTTGCCTGGAAGTGAAACTGAAGGCATAACCATATTTACGATGTGAGCAGCGATACCTGTAAGAACTGTATCGTTGTCAGAGTCGAGCATAAGCTCTACATAGCATCTTTCGTTTGTTGCATAGTCAGAACCGAATACGTGCTGAGGAGCAAGACCGATAACTGCCTGTGCAATAGCCTTGATGTTAGCAACGAGGTTTTCGTTACCGCCAGCTGTAAGAGCTGGTTTTGTCCATTGTGCTTCAAAGCCAGAAATTGTATCTACTGTTGCTGCTGAATCTTTAAGAGCTGTGTTAGCAACTTTGATGATGAAATCGTTGAGATTCATAAGGAGAGTATCAGTTGTTGAACCACCGTTCGCAGGAACGAATTCATCCATGAAATCGCCTGTGATTTCATAATCCCAGTTAATGATATCAAAGTAGTTATTCTTCTGTGAAAGGTCACCAGCAAAAATCTGGTCTTCAAAACGATAGTAGTGATTACCGTTGATTACTGCATAGTTTGACCACTGGTCATTGAAGATATAGTCGCCTTTTTCTTCTGTGAAGAATACGTTTGAAGCATCTGGAAGAGCGTTAACTGCATCGCTACCAACATCACCAACGTATGTAAAGCTTGCACCAAGGAAGTCTGCAAGAAGCTTCTTAACTGAACCGTTAAGAACAACCGGTGCCATCTGTTCAAATACAACTGGCACGAACTTGTAAAGAAGTTCTGCAAGGCTCATTGTTCTGAGGTCGATATCATCACCAGTAATACCTGGAAGGAGCTGTGAATCATCGTTGTAGTATTTAAGAGTGCTAAGGTACTTATCGTTTCCTTCAGCATCTTTTACAACGTTACCTTCTGCATCGAGTTCGTATGCTTTCCAAACATAAGTTGCACTGCCAGGAACTTCCTGTTCCAATCTATATACCTTATTTTCCTTGATATAGTTGTAAGCTGCAACATTGTTTGTATCGTCTGTGTCTTCAGCAAGAGCTTTAGCTTCAGCAGCGTCAACAATGTGGTATGAATACATTGTTGTACCATCAATCTGATAATAATATCTCAAGCTGCTGTCGCTTGCTGTTGGAGCAGCAGAACCTGTAGCTGTTGCAAGCCAGTTTGTATGCTCTGATGTCATGTTACCGTTAACATCATACTTAAGAGTTGTGATTGACATATCATCGCTGAAGAGCTTCTTAACTCTATTGTTTGCGATTTCTTCAACACTACCACCATTAGCGATGTTGTTATCATAAGTCTCGATAAGTGAAACAGGGTCGTCCCATCTTTCAATCATTGGATAAATGAGACCCTTAATCATACCAGGAAGGTTCATAATGATGTCTTCGATAGATGACATATCACCAAGGCTAACAAGACCAAGGTCAAGACCATCTGAGAATACTTTACCAACAAGAGTTGTGTTAGCACTAAGGAATTCAAGAATCTCTGAAAGGATTGTGTACTGAGCTGTGCCGTCACGGCTCATACCTGTTGCCCATGTATCAACTTCAAGAGATTCAAGAATACCAAGGTCAACGATAGCCATTGCGATACCAGCAAGGGTATTGTTAAAAGTATCTTTGATTGTATCAAATGAGTAGCAAAGTCTGTCGATAGATGTCAAGTCGATAGTAACTGACAAACCAAGAACATCGAAAACCGTTCCCATGTTGATGTTTAACTGTGGGAGCAAGTTATCAAGAGCGTCAAAGACGATTGATGTACGTTCTTCTGTTGAAAGTCTTGTAACTTGACCGTATGGTGAGTAAGCATCAAGAGCTGTCAATTCATCAACTGTCTTATAAGCTGTTTTTGCAGCAGATGCTGTAACTGACATACATGACAAAGCCATAACAATCGCAAGAACAACGCTTAACAATTTTTTAGTTTTGTTCATAATATTTTTTCCTCCTATTATATTTTGCATACATATTTATATATGCAAGGTGAAATAGTTCCCCATAATTATTTTTGCATCGCCATGGGAGAGGCGATATTGTTTAGAGAGCATCAATCACTCACTCTCTGACCCAGCTGTGTGAATTCAAGTCACATTCAGCAGAGTTCGACAAAAGTGCTCTAAATTGCTCGGGTCCGCCTTCCATCTCTTCCGCATAAAAATTACGAAATTACGGAAGACTGATGATACACATCCGAGTCACCTTAGGACGTGTATCATTTCAGCGAAACACCCCGTTTTTTCTCTAAAAGGGGGCACTTCACCCATTACACCATTCCTATGGTTATAACAATTATACAAATTATTGAAAAAAATAGCAATAGTTTGTTCATATTTTTTTATTATTTGTGCATTTTGTTGCTTTAACTGGTTAAAATAGCACCTAAATTTAACAATTTGACGAAATTTTGAAATATTTTTATCAACTCAATGTTGAAAATTGAGCAAAAAGTTGATTTTTAGTTAAAAACATTCTAAAAACTTGACAAGATATTCAACAATCAGCGCATATTTTGTCGAATATTTCCATATTTTAACAGTAAATTACTACATATAGGGTTTGTAGTTAATTTATAGGTCAATATATTGAGAAAAATGAAAAAATTAGTGTGGAAAATCATTTGTTCGACAAATTGGGGTTTATCGGTCTATCCAATCGCAAGATTGGATTTCATCTTTGCAAAAGATTTCATCGAATTTATTCGATTTCATCATCCGAAGGATGATTTCATTATTAATGAAATCTGTCTTTGACAGGTGAAATCACTTCGTGATGAAATCTTCGTTTCACTCAGATGAAATCTGCTACGCAGATATTATTTAGCTCGACAAATTCAAATTTGTTTTACTCATAAAAAAGACGGGGAACAAAGCCCCGTCTTATACATATTATTATTTAATTAGTCAACAAAAGTAAAGTTTGTTCTGAGATATGCATCAAAATCAAAACTTTCGTCATAGCCAACACCATCTACACAATTATAGCTTACACAATAAATTGTTTTGCTTGATATGAAATAGTAACTGTTAACGTAATGAACAACGGCACCATCTGCATTAACAATCTTATGAACATATTTCTTGCAAGGGAATGCTTGGCTTGTGAATGTTGTATCCTGACTGTCAATTGTGTATTTGCAACCTTCATATTTTGCTATGTCAGGATTAGTCTTGATGAGTTCTTTCATTTTTGCTTCGTCTTCAAAAGCTTTTTGAATGTCTTCATTTGCTTTGTCTGTTTCTGCAAATACTTCGCTGAAAATTTCGTTAGCTTTTAATGTATAAGTCTTTGAAAACTGAATAAAGCACTTGCCATCTGTTTTGTCTTTATTGAGTTTATCGCCAGTACCAATAGCCCAACCATCTAATACATTCATTTTATAATGCTCGCCATAAGCAACGCCTTTGATTTCAAGCGCATTATCAAGACCGATATAACGAGTCTGGTTTTCACCATCTGCATAAGTAAGGACTTCGCCAGCTCTGTCAGTAACCAACGCGATTAACTGATTATCTTCATTGATAACAGGGTTGCCTTCTTTATCGGTTACAAGGATAACTTCTTCACCGTTAATTTTTGTTGTTTCATATTTTTTGCCACAAGCAACAAAACATGTAACAATCAAAACAAGAGCAAGAGATATTGCTATAATCTTTTTGGTCATAATAATTATTCCTTTCGAATTATGTTTTATGATTCTTTAATAGAAAAATTGCTTCTTTGGTCAACAGGGACTACGCCAATCCATGTTTTGCCCTTATTTATAATAAGTTCTTTACCGTCAGTTCCATAGAATTTGAGAGGGGAGGTAGCATCGCCTTTTTTCCATGTGATTTTTTCGCCAACACCCTGTGAAATCCAAAGTGCTTCACCACTCGATAAATCCCATTCTCTGAGTTTCTGGTCATTTTTGTTTGATGTCTTAACTCCGCTAACATTCGCAAACATTACAATAACGTTTGTAAAGGAAACTGCTGTTCCGTTGCTTCCGTCTTTTACTGCTTTGCCATTCAAATAGCTATAATACAAACTCTTTTCCATATTATACTTGAATGAATACTTATAAGATGATGAGAATGTTACATTTGCTTCCATTGCACCACCTGATGCACCACCAAATGGCAATCTCACACCGTCTTCAACAACTTTGAACATTGTCCAGTTATTGTCTTTTGCTTTTGTATTAATTTTAAGGCCACTAATTGCTTTTGTAATTAAATCACCATTTGTGTATCCATTGTGTGGAGCGCTCTTTGATGAATCTCTCTTGAAATATTTGCCTTCATAAGCAATTCCGTCAATATGGTCAACTTTATATTTATTCATTGCTGCATAAGCATATGTATTTGTTGTTTGTCCACTACCGCCCCAATGTGTATAAATTGCGTTCATACCAAGTGCAAGTTCAACATAGTCGTGACGTGCACTTCTAACAGGACCAATCTTTGGAATCTTTGTAGCATCTGCATAAAGCCACATCATTCTTGTGATTCCACCTTCAACCATGCCTTCAACGATAACATCAGGTGTTGACATACCCCATTGTGGTCTTGCTTCTGGTGAGTTTTCAATCATAACCGCAATAGGTCTTGCTCCGATTGCACTCTCAGACAAGTCTGCTGCACCAGTTAATGGGTTAATGTTTGTTGCTTTTGGTGCTTCTGTAGTTGTTTCTGTTGTTGTGCTTGAAACATCTGTCTTTTCAAACTCGTCTTTTTCACCACAAGCTGCAAAAGTGAGCATTGTGAGTGTAAGTACCATTAAAATACTGATTACTTTAATAATTGTGTTTTTCATTGTATATCCCTCTCGTTTTGTTTTTGCCTTTGGGCTTATTTCTCAATCTTTGTTTTGCCACCCATATACATCTGCAATGGCTTTGGAATATTAATGCTACCATCTGCATTGAGATTGTTTTCAAGGAATGCGATTAACATTCTTGGTGGAGCAACAACTGTATTATTAAGTGTATGAGCGAAATAGTTGCCATCTTTTGACTTAACTCTAATACCAAGACGGCGAGCCTGAGCATCACCAAGGTTTGAACAAGAGCCAACTTCAAAATATTTCTGCTGACGTGGACTCCAAGCTTCAACATCACAGCTTTTAACCTTCAAGTCTGCAAGGTCACCTGAACAACATTCAAGTGTTCTTACAGGTATGTCAAGAGAACGGAAGAAATCAACTGAATTCTGCCAGAGCTTATCATACCATTTCATACTGTCTTCAGGTTTGCAAACAACTATCATTTCTTGTTTTTCAAACTGATGAATTCTATAAACGCCACGCTCTTCAATACCGTGAGCACCAACTTCTTTACGGAAGCAAGGGGAGTAGCTTGTGAGTGTTTTTGGAAGTTCGTCTTCAGGAGTGAAACTATCAATAAACTTACCAATCATTGAGTGCTCGCTTGTACCGATAAGGTAAAGGTCTTCACCCTCAATTTTATACATCATGTTTTCCATTTCTGCAAAGCTCATAACGCCTGTAACAACATCGCTTCTAATCATAAACGGTGGAATATAATAAGTAAATCCACGGTCAATCATAAAATCTCTTGCATAAGAAAGAATTGCTGAATGTAATCTCGCAATATCACCACAGAGATAATAGAAACCGTTACCGCTTGTCTTTCTTGCAGAGTCTAAATCAATGCCATTAAGGTTTTCCATGATTTCAACATGATATGGAACTTCGAAATCAGGTGTTGCAGGGTCACCATATCTCTGGATTTCAACATTTTCACTGTCGTCCTTACCGATTGGAACGCTAGGGTCAATAATGTTAGGGATTACAAGCATAATCTTTCTGATTTCTTCTTCAAGTTCTGCTTCTTTAACTTGCAAGCTTGCAAGCTCGTCTGCCATATCCTTAACTTTCTGTTTAACAACTTCTGCCTCGTCGCGTTTGCCCTGGGCCATAAGTCCACCGATTTCTTTACTTACAGAGTTACGGAGTGCACGAAGCTCATCGCCACGACCTTTTGCTGCTCTGTATTCTGCGTCAAGCTCGATTACTTTATCAACAAGTGGGAGCTTTTCATCCTGGAACTTTTTCTTGATGTTTTCTTTAACTACATCAGGATTAGTTCTTAAAAACTTAATATCAAGCATTTTATGTGATGTTCCTTTCGTTTATTACTCTTTATCAAATTCCTTGGCAAGCTTTGTCAAATCTTCTTTGCCGAAGAACTCAAATTCAAGAGTTCCTTTATGACCTGTACTGGATAAATAGATTTTAACCTTTCTTCCAAGTACATTTGTGAGAGCAATCTCAACCTCGTCATAGTATTTATCTCTCTTTTTATCACGCTTTTTAGGTTTTGGTTTTTCACCCTGTAAAGCGTATTTAACCATTTTTTCAACCTGACGAACTGAAAGCTCCTGACTTATTGCTGCATCTGCGATTCGAAGCATTTCTTTTTCGTCGTCAAGAGAAAGTAATGCACGGGAATGACCTGCTGTGAGCTTGCCATTACCAAGCAAATTAAGTACAGATTCAGGAAGTTTTAACAATCTTAATGTATTTGTAACTGCTACACGGGATTTTCCTACTCGTTCAGCAGCTTCTTCTTGTGTAAATCCATAAGTTTCAATAAGAGATTTAAGTCCTTCTGCTTCTTCAACCGGGTTCAAATCTTCTCTTTGCAAGTTTTCAATAAGAGCAAACACGCTTGCTTCTTCGTCGGTCATTTCACGAATGGTAACAGGGACTTCTGTAAGCCCAGCCATACGAGCTGCACGCCATCTGCGTTCACCGGCCACAAGCTGATAACTGCCATCACTCATAGGACGAACGAGCAAAGGCTGAATAATTCCATTTTGCTCAATGCTCTTTGCCAATTCTTCAAGAGCTTTTTCGTTGAATGTCTTTCTTGGCTGTTCACGGTTAGGCTCAATCTCGTTAATCGGGAGAGTAACAGCAGTATTGTTGCTTTCTGTCGCAGAATTATCAAGAAAGAGTGCATCTAAGCCTGTGCCCAATCCACCTTTTTTTGCCATATCTTCACCTCATCACTTTTGTTGTGATAAGAATTCATCTGCGAAAGCGTCATAAGCCAATGCGCCTTTTGAATGCTTATCATAATACATAATCGGCTCACCGAATGACGGAGCCTCTGAAAGTCTGACATTTCTTGGAATTGTTGTTTTATAAACTTTATTTGGAAAGAATTTTTTAATCTCTGTCACAACCTGTTGTGTGAGATTAAGTCTTCCGTCATACATAGTCTGCAAAACGCCTTCAAGTTCAATGTGTGGATTATAAAGTCTTTTTACCTGTCGGACAGTTGCCATTAGCTGAGCAAGTCCTTCAAGAGCATAGAATTCGCATTGAACAGGCACTAAAAATGTGTCTGACGCTGTTAATGCATTGATTGTAATAAGACCAAGAGAAGGGGGGCAGTCAAAGAAAATATAATCATACTTGTCCCAAAGCTGAGCAACAGCAATTTTAAGTCTTGCTTCTCTCTTCTCAATCTCAATCAATTCAACTTCTGCGCCCGCAAGATTCAAATCAGCAGGAATAACATCAACATTTTTAAACTGTGTTTTTACAACTGCGTCATTTGCATTAATGTCTTTAACAAGCACATCATAAGATGAATTTGTGATTTTTCTTTTATTTATACCAAATCCACTTGTTGAATTGCCCTGTGGGTCAATGTCTGCAAGTAAAACTCTGTATCCCTTTGCACCAACTGCGGCTGCAAGGCTCACGGCAGTAGTAGTTTTACCTACACCACCTTTTTGGTTAATAATCGAAACAACTTTTGCCAAAAAATCCCACTCCGAAATGGTAAAAAGGTGATATTTCGCACCCTAATACCCGATTTTATACAAGTATAACATACTTATTATAAAAATAAAAGCAAAATTTTAAATTTTATATGGCAAATTTTAGTAGGAAAATGTGTTATATTTGCATAAATTAATGCCTATGTTTCACGTGAAACAAAAGCAAAGGCGTCCTTTGCAGTTAATAGATAATAGTGAAAAGTGAAAAGAATTGGTTTATATAAAATTAAATATGCGTCGCAAACCCTTTTCTTTTTTCTATTATCTTTTAACTTTTCTCTGCTTTTTAATAAAAAGCAAAAGACTCCCTTTCGGGAGCCTTTCGCTGTGGATGTGGGGTGTGAAAGAGAAGGATATGGGTGGCTTTCGCCACTATATAAAATCACCTGTGTTATCGGGGGATAACTGGTGGTTTTACCGTTTTATGTAGCAATATCTCTCACTACATCATCAATTTTAGGAATTCGCACTATGTACTCTACATATTCATCAGTTTCTGTTTTTACTGAATCGGCATCAATTCCTGCTCGTCTTATATTATCAACTGCGTTATTCAAAGTATTGATAAATATACGAATATCTTTAAAGCCACGGAGCATCTGTTTCTTTGGTGCTTCATTTTTGCGAATCATCTGGTCAATTAGTTGTTCACTCTCACTGACAGTCAGATGTCTGTCGATTATAATTGCCAATGCGCGAGCTCTTTGTACTTCGTCGTTTAAAGAGAGTAGCGCTCTTGCGTGACGTTCGGAAAGACCTGCTCGGCTAATCTGATATCGCATTTCGTCGCTGAGTTTTAATAATCTTAATTTGTTTGATATTGTTGACTGTGCCTTGCCTAACTTTTTGCAAAGTTCCTCTTGTCCCATATGGTAATCGCTGACAAGAACGGCTAACGCTTCTGCTTCTTCAAAATAGTCAAGGTCCTGTCTTTGAAGGTTTTCAAGCACTGCAAAAATTGCAGAATCTGTTTCGGAAATATCACTGACAACACATGGCACTTTTGTCAGTCCTGTAAGCCTTGCTGCACGAAGTCTGCGTTCACCTGCAACAAGCTCATATTTTCCATTTTCAAGTGCTCTGACTATGAGTGGTTGCAAAATTCCGTTTGCACGAATACTTTGTGCTAACCCTTCAAGTTCGTCATAATCAAATCTTTTTCTCGGCTGATTTGGATTTGGGAGAATATCGCCTTGTGGAACCATAAGTATCTGACTTTCTGTTCTGATTTTATTTTGTTTTTTGAGCATAAATAAAAACCTCCGCAGTGCTTGTCCTTGACATAAGAATAACACTGTGAAGGTCTATTTGTAAAGAAAATCCGTTCGTCTAAATCCTTTATGTATCAACGGTTTTCGTCATTATTTTAATGGTTTTTTAGCGATTTGTGCAGATGGTCTTGGATATTTTGTCGGAGTTTGCGAATTCTTTTTAATTGTTATGATTCTTCGAGGCATATTTTCGACCAAATCAAACACAATATCACTTTCAATTTTGCCACCAAGAATGCTTATTGCTTTCTTTGCCGCTTCCATTTCTTCGTTACTCTCGGCAGATTTCATTGAAACAAAACTACCACCTTGCTTTACAAAAGGCAAACAATATTCCGAAAGGACGGGGAGTGCCGCAACTGCTCTTGCAGTGGCAAAATCAAATTGTTCACGGTATTTAGCGAGTTGGGCCGCTTCTTCGGCTCTCATATGAAGAGTTTCACCTTTGACACCACAAGCATTGAGCACATTTTCAATAAATCCTAACTTTTTCTTTGTACTGTCAAGAAAAGTCATATTTATATCAAGTCTTGCCAGTTTTAACACAAGTCCAGGAAATCCTGCACCTGTGCCAACATCAATAATATTTGCATTTTCAGGTATATTTACATATTTAAAAATAGCAAGGCAATCGGCAAAATGCTTTACTGTTACGTCATCAGGCTCTTTAATTGCAGTCAGATTAAAACTCTTGTTTGTTTCAATAAGCAATTCTGCAAACTTATCAAGACGAGCAAAAGCATCTTCGTCTATTTCTATTTCAAAAGGTTTAATTGTTTTATAAAATAACTCTTTATTTAACATTATATCTGTTCCTTTTTAAGATAAATAAGCAATACTGAAATATCTGATGGTGAAACACCACTTATACGGGATGCTTGTCCCACGCTTTCGGGACGAACTTTTTTAAGTTTTTCTCTTGCTTCAAGGCGAAGAGAATAAACATCGTCATAGTCTATATCTGCAGGGATTTTCTTGACTTCAAGTCTTCTCATCTCGTCAACCTTTGCTTGCTGACGCTTGATGTACCCCTCATATTTCAAATCAATTTCAACTTGCTCAAAAACATCCGGTGAAAGCACTGGTCGGGTTTTGTCGAATGGTGTCAAGCATTCATAATCAAGTTGTGGACGTTTTATAAGTTCAGCAAGTCTTATGCCCGTTTTCATTGGCGCTGTTTCACGTGAAACAAGCACTTCATTGATTTCGTCCGACGGTGCAATAGTAATACTTTCAACTCTTTCACGCTCTTGCTTTATAAGTTCAAGTTTGTTTAAGAATTTATCATATCTTTCTTGTGAGATAAGCCCGATTTCATAGCCATAGTGCATAAGACGAATATCAGCATTATCCTGACGAAGTAAAAGTCTGTATTCACTACGGGAAGTCATCATTCTGTATGGGTCAGAGCAACCCTTTGTAACAAGGTCATCAATAAGAGTGCCGATATATGAACTTGCACGGTCAAGAATAAAAGGTTCTTTACCTTGGATTTTTCTAACTGCATTCACACCTGCAACAAGTCCCTGTGCAGCGGCTTCTTCATATCCTGATGAACCATTAAACTGACCCGCACCGAACAATCCGTCAATATCATTAAATTCAAGAGATGCTTTAAGTGCCAACGGGTCAACACAGTCATATTCAATAGCATAAGCCGTTCTCATAACCTCAACATGCTCCAGACCTTTGATACTGCGTAAGAATTTAAGTTGAACATCTTCGGGAAGTGATGATGACATACCCTGTAAATACAATTCTTCTGTATCAAGTCCGCAAGGCTCGATAAATAACTGATGACGCTCTTTTTCTTCAAAACGAACAATCTTATCTTCAATACTTGGACAATATCTTGGACCAACGCCCTCGATTTTGCCAGAATAAAGGGGAGAGCGGTGAATATTTTCAAGGATTATTCTCTTTGTTTCTTCGTTTGTATATGTAATATGACAAACTGATTTATTCTCTGGCAACTCTGTTGTTGCAAAGGAGAATGGAATAATCTGCTCATCACCCTCTTGAATTTCTAATTCAGAAAAATCAACACTGCGTCTATTAACTCGTGATGGAGTACCTGTTTTAAATCTGCGAAGTGGAATATCCATTTTATAAAGTGCTTCTGAAAGTCGAGTTGCCGCAAACATTCCGTCAGGACCACTTTCATAAGAAATATCACCAATATAAATTCTTCCACCCAAGAATGTACCCGTTGCAAGAATTACTGCTTTTGCTGAATAAATTGCTTCTAACTGAGTTTTAAGATAGAAAACCCCGTCTTTTTTATAAAGGTCAACAATTTCAGCTTGTTTCATATCAAGGTTTTCTTGTTTTTCAAGGGTATGTTTCATATATTTAGAATACTCTCTTCGGTCAATTTGAGCACGCAAAGAATGAACCGCAGGACCTTTACCTCGATTCAACATTCTTGTCTGTATGGATGTTTTATCAGCCGCAATACCCATTTCACCACCGAGAGCATCAATTTCACGAACAAGATGTCCTTTTGATGTTCCACCGATTGATGGGTTACAGGGCATATTGCCAACCCAATCCATATTGATTGTAAAAACAACCGTTTTTGCTCCAAGTCGAGCAGAAGCAAGCGCAGCTTCAATACCTGCGTGACCTGCCCCGATAACGGCTACATCATATTCCTTTGCAAAATATTCCATAATATCAATTCCTTGAAAAAAATCGGCGATAAGTATTCCTACCACCGCCGATTATCAATTAGTCTGTAATTTTTGAAGGGATTTCAACTTTTCCATAAAGAGCAGAACCATCAATATCGCTCTTTGGTGCTCTGTCTGGAGAAACCTCTGGCTTATATGTTTCTTTCTTCTCGCGTCTGCCACCACGGTTATAGCCACCGTTTCTGCCACGAGAATGATTTTTTGCACCTTCAACAGGTGTGATAACAACTCTTCTATCAAGGTCTGAACCGATTGAATGAGAAGTTGCACCTTCAATCTCCTGAACTGCTGTATGAATAATTCTTCTTTCATAAGGGTTCATTGGTTCAAGAGAAATGTTTCTTCCCTGACGAACAGCTTTAATTGCTGTTTTTCTTGCAAGGATTTTAAGAGTTTCTTCTCTCTTCGCACGATAGTTACCAACATTGATTGAAACTCTCTTATAACTCTGATTACCCTTATTTGCCATCATTCTTGCAAGATACTGAATAGCATCAAGAGTTTCACCACGTTTACCGATGATGATACCATAATCATCACCACAATCAAGTTCAAAATAAATTTCTTCTTCGTTTGACATTTCTTTGATATTGCATTCTGTCATGCCAAGACCGAGAACGATTGACTTGATATATTCAACTGTTTCACCATAGAGATTTGTTTCGTTTAAAGGAAGATCAGCTTCTTCTTTCTTTTCTACTTTAACTTCCTTAACTTCTTCTTTTTTCTCTACTGGTTTTTTATTTTCGTTTTTAACGACTTTTTTGTCGTGTTTTTTATTGTTTTTGTTATTTGGTTTCTTTTCTGGTTTTGGGTCTGCTACTTCAATTGAAATCTTAACTTTTGCAGGATTGCCACCGAAAAGACCAAGAATTTTCTTTGTAGGAGTCTGCATAACTTCAACTGAAAAATCGTCAAAGTCAGTAAGGCCCAATTCGAGCATAGCTGCAGCTCTCGCTTCGTCAACCGTATTACCGGTTCCGATTGCTTCTTTAATCATATTTACACCTCAGTTTTATCGTCATCCAATGTATCTGCAACATTTTTAAGTATTTTTTCTCTTGCGCGACGGTTAATTGTTTCATCAACCATTGCTTTAGCAAGCATCTTTTTAGGTGTGAACACTTTATTTGTGATAAGCATTTGAACAAATGAAAGTGCACTTGACATAATGATATAAACACCAACGCTTGCAGGGAACAAGAATGAGAAATAAATGCTCATTGCAGGTGACATAAGTGACATACAACCCATTGATGGGTTATTTGCCATTTCAGGATTTGTCTTTTTCTGACGAAGCCATGTATAAACACCCATAGCAAGTGAAGTTACACCTGTAAGAATTGGTATAAGCCACAATGGGTCCATACCCATTTTTGTATCAGGTGTTCTTGAAAGGTCAATTCCAAAAAGTTGGAAATTATCGATAAATTCATTAATCTTTGTTACTGTTTCAACTGGAATAGCTGATAAATCAAGCTCGTCGAAACGAGTAATTGCAGTAAGTTCAAGTCTTAATTCCTGTTTTTCATAGTTTGTTAAATTAGAAAGTTTTAATACTTCAGCTTTAAGTATTTCAATTGTTTCTTTTGGAATTTTAAGAACATAAGACAAAAGTCTGTAGTTTACTGCGAAAACGCCCATCATAACAGGGAACTGAATAAGAAGACCTGAACAACCACCAGTCATAGCTGAATAGCCTTCTTTTGCATAAAGCTCTTGTGTAGCTTCATTGATTTTTTGCTGATTGCCAGCATATTTTTCTCTGATTCTTTTAAGTTTTGGTTGCATTCTTTGGGATTTAATCATACCCTTTTGCTGCTTAATCGAGGACGGGAGTAAAATAAGTTTAACGCAGAGCGTCATAAGCAACAATGATAAAACGTAATTATTACTTAAATTATAAAAAAAGCCGATAATGTAACCAAATGGTACTGAAAAAACGTTATAAATAAATTCGTACATTTTGTCCTCCGAAAATTATTGGACTCACTTTTTTTGTTTTTTCTCGGGAACTGGGTCATACCCACCGGGAAAAAGTGGATTGCATCTTAAAAGTCTCAATACAGCAAGAACAGAGCCTTTCAAGACTCCGTGAATTTCAATTGCTTGTATTGCATATTGCGAACAGGTTGGATAATAACGGCATTTTGGCCCGAACAAAGGTGATATTTTCTTTTGATAAAACCTAATTGATTTAATTATGAACTGTTTCATCAATTACACCTGCTTCCTTTAACTGTGAAAGCATTAACTGTGCTATCTGTGTGCTTTTTTGATATTTTGTTCTTGACCTAGCAACAAACACGAAATCATAATTACCGTTTATTCTATCTTCAATATCACGATAAGCTGCACGAATAATTCGTCTGGAACGGTTTCTTTCAACTGCATTACCTATCTTTTTTGAAGTAGTTATCCCGATACGACAAATTCCCGCACGGTTTTTCAATACATAAGAAACCAGTGCAGGAGATTGAAATGATTTACCTTTGCCGTACAGTCTGCGAAAATCGCAATTTTCTTTTAATGTTACTGTCCGTTTCACTTTTTAAAAACCTTCATTGACAAATTAATATGTCAATTGCTTTCTGCCCTTAGCTCTTCTACGAGCAAGTACCTTTCTGCCATTTCTGTCAGACATTCTCTTACGGAAGCCGTGTTCCATCTTGCGATGACGCTTTTTAGGCTGATAAGTTCTCTTCATTTTTTGCTCCTCCGTTTCATTTAATAGTCACACATGTAAAAATATCTGCGGATAGACATTATATAAAAATTTTGTCAACTTGTCAACTTTTAAAAAACTTAACAAAAAAGTCAATATATTTGGGTTTTATAATAAAAAAACAAAGTTTTCAACAATATCTTGTGTTTTATGTTGAAAACTCTAAATAAAATTTTTCTTTTAATTTTAATTTTTTTGAAAAGTTGCACTATTTATATATATATATTATATGTATATTTATTTAATTTTTCATTTAAAATTCATTGAAATTCGTTTTAAAGTGTGCTAAAATTGATTATGTGTGATAGTGGGCAACTACACTTATATTCACCAAAAACGCAAAATAACGCGGTTTTTATTGAAATTACAGCATTTTACCTGTTTTTATAAAAATATTGAAAGGAAGATTTCAGTGAACCCATATTCAGAATTTTGGCAAGCTGTCTGTGATTATTGCAGAGAAAATATGAATACAATTGCATATAATATGTGGATTGAACCCTTAAAGCTTATTAAACTTGAATCCGAAAGAGTTATTATTGCAGCGCCTGGCTTTAAAATTGACTTGATTATGGATAAATATCGTCAACTTATTGAAGACGGTTTCTATAATGTTTTAGGTTTCAATGTCAAAATTGAACTTATTCCTTTTGAAAATGTTCCAAATGAAAAAAGCGAAGAGAATAAATCTTTATTTAACGGAACAAGTTATTCAAATATTGAAAATGCAAAACTTACATTTAACAATTTTGTTGTTGGTCCATCAAACAAATTTGCTTATACAGCATCAATGAGAGTTGCTGAAACTCCGGGGTCAGTTTTTAATCCACTTTTTATTTATGGAAATTCAGGACTCGGTAAAACTCACCTTCTTAATGCTATTATTGAAAAGATAAAAAGTAATAATCCAGATGCAAATATTGTTTATACAACAAGTGAAGACCTTACAAATGACTTGACTTTTGCTATCCAAACAAAGACTACATATGATTTTCATAATAAATATAGGTCATGCGATGCTTTACTGATTGACGATATTCAATTTATTGCTGGTAGAAACCAAACAGAAGAAGAAGTTTTCCATACCTTTGACACTTTAATTAAAGCAGGAAAACAAATTGTATTGACATCGGACAAGCCACCAAGTGCTATTCCAAAAATTGAAGACAGACTTAAAACAAGGTTTGAAAGTGGTCTTCTTTGTGATATTCAACCACCTGATTTTGAAACAAGAGTTGCAATTATCAAAGATAAAGCAAACGGACTTCGTTTTGAATTACCAAATGATGTTTGTGATTTCATTGCAGAAAACATTAAAAGTAATGTTCGTCAAATGGGCTCAGCAGTTAAAAATATTTATGCTTATTGTTCATTTAATGATGTTTCACCAACAATTGAAGTTGCAAAAGAAGTTCTTAAAGATATTCTTATCACAAGCCAACCAATCGGCGTTGTAATTGATAATATTATTGAAAAAGTTTCTTTTACATTTGGTGTTACAGCTGAACAGCTTAAAAGTGAGCGTCGTGATGCTAACATTAATAACGCAAGACAAGCTGCAATGTATATTATCAGAGAAATTACTGATTTATCTCAAGATGAAATTGGTAAAGTCTTCGGCAGAAATCATTCAACTGTTAACTCTTCACTCAAAAATGTTCAAAATAAAATCAGTTCTGATTCAAAATATAAAAACTTGATTAACGAAATTATTAAGAATATAAATGATTAAAACTAACTAATATTTCAACAATTTTTAAAGTTTCAACAATCAAGTTTTCAACAAGTTAGTTTATAACTTTTGTTTTGACAATCCATTAAAGACTTTTCAAAGCAGAAAAAAATCCTGTTTAACTTGATAAATAAAGAAAAAACAGAGTTTTCGACAATATAAACCGACTCTACTACTAATACTATTCTTTTTATTATTTTTATTCTTTTAAAGGAGAATGTTTATGAAATTTATTTGTTCCTCACAAATTCTCAGTGAAGCTTGTATGAATGTTCAAAGAGCAACATCTACAAAATCATCAAACCTTCCAACAATTGAAGGTATCTTAATAAAAGCAGAAAATGACAGAATTATGCTCACAGGTTATGACCTTGAAGTTGGTATTATCACATCAGTTGCAGGTCGAGTTGAACAAACTGGTAGCATTATTCTCAATGCAAAAATTCTTTGTGATATTTTAAGAAATGTTCCTGATGACCTTGTTTCAATTGAATGTGATGACCGTCTTATCTGCAAAATTAAGAGTGGTGACTCTGAATTTTCAATTATGGGATTCTCAGAAGCTGATTATCCTGAACTTCCATCAGTTTCAGGTGGTTTTCCAATTGTAGTTGGTGGCGAAATTCTTAAAGATATGGTTAAGAAAACAATTTTTGCTGCTGCAGAAAATGATTCAAAAGTTATTCACACAGGTGTTCGTTTTGAGGTTACAAGTGGTAATATCCGTCTTGTTTCAGTTGATGGTTATAAGCTTGCAATCAGAAATGAAAAAATTGATTATAACGGTGAAGAAAAAATCTTTGTTGTTCCAAAGAAAACACTTAATGAAGTTGTAAAACTTATCAATGATAATTGTGAAACAATTTCAATGGTAGTTGCATCTCGTCACATTCTTTTTGAATGTGGTAATTATGTAATTATTTCTCGTCTTCTTGAAGGTGAATTTTTAAATTATAAAGCAGCAATTTTAACAACTGCAAAAACAGAAGTTAAAGTTAATACAAGAAATCTTATCAGCAGTATTGAAAGAACATCACTTATTATTACTGAAAGAATTAAGAGTTATGTAAGATGTATTTTTGATGCAGAATCAATTAGAATTTCAAGTACAACTGCACTCGGTACTGCAAATGACAGAATTCTTGCGGATATTCAGGGTGAGAGAGTTGAAATTGGTTTTAATAACAAATATCTTCTTGATGCTCTCAAGGTTTGTGATACAGATGAAATAACACTTCGCCTTAATGGTGCAACATCACCTATTATTATGGTACCAGAAGATGACGGTTCACTCATCTATGAAAGAAGTTTCTTGTTTATGGTACTTCCTGTAAGGATGAACTGATATGAAAAAAATTTCTGCAAGAATTAAACAAAAAGAGCATAAACAAATTCAAATAGATAGCGATTTCATCAGACTTGATGCATTATTAAAACTTGTTAATGCAGTTATGACAGGTGGCCATGCAAAAATCGTAATTCAAGAAGGCGATGTTAAAGTTAATGGTGAAATTTGCACTGCTCGTGGCAAAAAAATTCATTCCGGTGAAAAGGTTGAATTTGACGGTATTGTTTATGAGGTTATCTGATGCATGTTAATGAAATAAAAATTGAAAATTTCCGTAATATTGATTTTATGGGAATTTTTCCACACAAAGAAATAAATGTGATATATGGTCAAAATGGACAAGGCAAAACTAATCTTTTAGAAGCAATTTGGCTTTTTACAGGATGTAAAAGTTTTAGAAATTCAAAAGATAGTGAGCTTATTCAGTTTGACAATGAAAATTCAAAAATATCAATGAGCTTTGAAACTGCTCTTCGTGAAAATAATGCATCAATTTTTATTGAAAAAAAGCGAATGGCAAGTCTAAACGGTGTAAATCTCGGCTCACCAAGAGAATTAATTGGCAAATATTATGCCGTTGTGTTTTCACCAATACATTTATCTCTTATAAAAGATGGACCAATAAACAGAAGAAAATTTATTGATACTGCAATTAGTCAGACAGATAATGTGTATGCAAAAAAACTTACATATTTTAATCATCTAATAACACAAAAAAATGCATTGCTTAAAAACGCTGCAGAAAATTCTTCACTTTTAGATACTTTCGACATCTGGGATGAAAAAATAGCACTTGCCGGCGCAGATGTAATTGTTGACAGAATAAATTACATTAAAAAATTGCAAGTCAAAGCAAGTGAAATTTATAATGGCATTTCAGGTGAAAAAGAAGAGCTCACAATTAAGTATTTAAGTAATGTCCATTATGAAAGTGAAGATAGACAAGAAATTGCAAGAATATATTTTGAAAGTATGTTGAAGCATCGTCCAAATGATTTGTATCTTAAAAATACAACAACTGGACCACACAGAGATGATATTGAAATTTCAATAAATGGAATTTCTGCGAGAAAATTTGGCTCACAAGGGCAACAAAGAAGTGCATCCCTTGCACTTAAACTTGGTGAAGCAGAAATTATCAAAGATTTAAAGGGTGAACATCCTATAATTTTACTTGACGATGTTATGAGTGAGCTTGATAATACAAGACAAAACTATATTCTTAATAAAATGACAGGAAAACAAGTTTTTATTACCTGTTGCGAAAAAGAGACAATCTCTCGTCTTCACGCAGGTAAGGTATTTAAAATAGAAAACGGAAAAGCGGTGGACTAATGTATTTGAATATTGGTCAGGATACAGTTGTTTTAGATAAAGATATTTTAGGAATCTTTGACCTTGATAATACAACTGTTATGAAATCAACAAGAGAATATATAAACACCGCAGCAAAAAATGGTGAATGTATTTATGTTTCACTTGAAGAATTGCCAAAATCTTTTATTGTGACGACAAAAAATAATGAAAAAGAAGTTTATATTTCACCACTTAATACATCAACAATTTTTAAAAGATTAAAAGGAAATATTTAAAAGTCAAAGTTTTGACGGAGGAAAAAAATGAGCGACCAAATTAAAAACATTGAAGAACAAGAAGTTATGGATACGGTCGTAACCGAAACATACGACGCGTCTGCTATTCAGGTTCTTGAAGGACTTGAAGCAGTTAGAAAACGCCCTGGTATGTATATCGGTTCAACTGGCCCTAAGGGACTTCATCACTTGGTTTATGAAATCGTTGACAACTCAATTGACGAAGCACTTGCAGGTTATTGTACCCACATTGAAGTTGAGATTTTACCTGACAATATTATTACAGTACGCGACAACGGTCGTGGTATTCCTGTTGGTATCAATGAACAACAGGGACTTCCTGCAGTTACTGTTGTTTTGACAGTGCTTCACGCAGGTGGTAAATTCGGCGGTAGTGGTTATAAGGTTTCAGGTGGTTTGCACGGTGTTGGTTCATCAGTTGTAAACGCACTTTCAGAATGGTTCGTTGTTGAAGTAAGTCAAAACGGTCATGTTCACCGTCAAAAATTTGAGCGTGGTAATATTGCAACTGACCTTGAAATTGTTGGGGACACAGACGAAACAGGAACATTTATTATGTTCAAGGCTGACCCTGAAATTTTCACAGAAACAACAGTTTATGAATATGAGGTTTTACAGAGAAGACTTCGTGAACAGGCATTCTTAAATGCAGGTCTTTCAATCACACTTACAGATAAACGCGACGAAGAAAATATCATAACAGAAAATTTCTGCTATGAGGGTGGTATTAAATCATTCGTTGATTATATTAACACAAGCCGTGGGCTTACACCTGTTGTAGACGACATTATGCATTTCACAACTGTAAGTGGTGACAGAAGCGCAGAAGTTTCAATTTCATATAATGATGGATATAATGAAATTATTTTGAGTTTCGCTAACGGTGTTCGTACAATCGACGGCGGTACTCACGAAAACGGTTTTAAGACAGCACTTACTCGTGTATTCAACGAATATGGCAGAAAATTCAAACTCTTAAAAGATAACGATAAAAACCTTTCAGGTGATGATGTCCGTGAAGGTCTTACAGCGGTTATCAGCGTAAAGCTTACAGAAGCAGAATTTGAAGGACAGACAAAAGGTAAGCTCGGTAATACAGAAATGCAGACTATCGTGTCAAAGATGATGTATGAAAAGCTTATGACATATTTTGAAGAAAATCCACAGGCTGCAAAGGCAATTTTCAATAAAGCACTTGATGCATCTCGTGCTCGTGAAGCTGCAAGAAAAGCAAGAGATAGTGCAAGAAGAAAATCGGCACTTGAAGGCAACTCACTTCCCGGTAAACTTGCAGACTGTATTGATAAAAACCCTGAAAATACTGAAATTTTCATCGTCGAAGGTGACTCTGCGGGTGGTTCTGCTAAAGAAGGCAGAGATAACAGAATACAAGCAATTCTTCCTCTTTGGGGTAAAATGCTTAACGTTGAAAAGGCAAGAATTGACAAGGTTATCGGTAATGATAAATTAACACCTGTTGTTACAGCACTCGGTACTGGTATCGGTGAAGAATTCAACATTGAAAAACTCCGTTATCATAAAATTGTTATTATGGCCGATGCCGACGTTGACGGTCAGCATATTAGAACACTTCTTCTCACATTCTTCTTTAGATATATGAGAGATTTGATTGACGGTGGATATATTTATATCGCTCAGCCACCACTCTTCAAGGTAAGTAAAGGAAAACGCCACGAATATGCTTTCTCTGATGAACAAAGAGATGCGTTCCTTGAAGAAATGGGTGCTAATTGTGATGTTCAGAGATATAAGGGTCTTGGTGAAATGGACCCTGAACAGTTGTGGGAAACAACTATGGACCCAGCAACTCGAACAATGCTTCGTGTAACACTTGAAGATGCTATGGAAGCAGACGAAACATTCTCAATTCTTATGGGTGACAAGGTTGAGCCAAGAAGAGAATTTATTGAAAAGAACGCTAAGTATGTACAAAATCTTGACATTTAAGTTATAGAGTTAGAAAAATAGAGGTAATAAAATGAGTAAAGCTAACAATCCTAATCTTAGTGGATATGTTCCACTTGAAGAACAGAATATTATAAATGTTGAGATTAACAAGGAAATGAGAAAATCATTCCTTGACTACTCAATGTCAGTTATTACTGCTCGTGCACTTCCAGATGTGCGAGACGGTTTAAAACCTGTTCACAGAAGAATTCTTTATACAATGTATGAAAATTCACTTTATCCTGACAAGCCACACCGTAAATGTGCTGACACAGTCGGTTCAGTGCTTGGTAGATACCATCCACACGGTGACGCATCTGTTTATGATGCAATGGTTCGTCTTGCACAGGATTTCTCAATGAGATATGTTCTTGTTGACGGACACGGTAACTTTGGTTCAGTTGACGGTGACCCACCTGCTGCATACCGTTATACAGAGTCAAGAATGAGCAAAATTGCTCTTGAAATGCTTACAAATATTGATAAAGATACAGTTGATTTTACAACAAACTATGATGACCGTCTTAAAGAGCCTACTGTTTTGCCATCAAGATATCCAAACCTTTTGGCAAACGGCTCAACTGGTATCGCGGTTGGTATGGCAACTAACATTCCACCACATAATCTTGGTGAACTTATTGACGGTATCTGCTGTGTAATTGATAATCCTGAAGCAGAGCTTGACGATATTATGGAACATATCAAAGGACCTGATTTCCCAACAAGCGGAATTATTATGGGACGAGCAGGTATTCGTGCTGCTTATGCTACCGGTCGTGGCAAGATTACTCTTCGTGGCCGTGCAGAAATCATTGAAAATGAGAAAAATGGCAGATTCCAGATTATTATTACTGAACTTCCTTATCAGGTAAACAAGGCAAGACTTATTGAGTCTATTGCTGATTTACATAAGGATAAGAGAATTGAAGGTCTTTCTGATATTAACGACTATTCATCAAAGCGTGGCGGCGGTATGAAAATCGTTATTGACTTAAAGCGCGACGCTAACCCACAGGTTGTGCTTAATCAGTTATATCAGATGACTCAACTTCAGATTTCTTATGGTATCATTCAGTTGGCACTTGTTAATGGTGAACCAAAAATCTTAACACTCAAACAGATTATTGAAGAATATATCAAGTTCCAGTGTGAGATTATCACAAGAAGAACACAATTTGACCTTAACAAAGCTCAGGCGAGAGAACACATTCTCGAAGGTCTTGCTCGTGCTATTGATATTGTTGACGAGATTATCGCAACAATCCGTGGTTGTAAGGGTGGTCAAGCAGAAGCAAAGGTCGCAATTATGGAAAAATTCGACTTTGATGACCCACAGGCATCTGCTATTGTTGCATTCCGTCTTGGACAACTTGCAGGTCTTGAAATTCAGAAAATTATTGCAGAGCGTGACGAATTGAGAATTAAAATTGCAGAATATCTCGAAATTCTCGGCTCTGAAACAAAGGTTAAAGAAATCTTAAAGGATGAACTTTCTACTATTGGTAAAAAATATAGTGACGACAGAAGAACAGAAATTTCAAATGTTCTTGGTGAAGTTGATATTGAAGACCTTATTGCAGAAGAAGATTGCGTATTTACTCTTACAAAGATGGGTTATATCAAACGTCAACCTGTTGAAACCTATCAGGTACAGCGTCGTGGCGGTAAGGGTATCAAGGGTATGAGCCGTCGTGAAGAAGATTATGCTGAAAGTATGTTCATTTGCTCATCTCACGATTACATTCTTTTCTTTACATCAGAAGGTAAGATGTATCGTCTTAAAGGTTACGAAATTCCTGAAGGTACTCGAACAAGTAAGGGTATGAATATTGTTAATATTCTTCCAATTACTGCTGACGAAAAAGTTACTGCAATGCTTCGTGTTCCAGACTTTGGTGAAGATAAATACTTCCTTTGTATGGCTACAAAGAACGGTGTTATCAAGAGAACAGAGCTTGATGCATATAAGAATATCCGTAAGAGCGGCATTATTGCAATTAATCTTGACGAGGGTGATGAACTCCGTTGGGTTAAGCTTACTGACGGTGAACAAAATCTTATGGTTGCAACTCGCATGGGTATGAGCATCTGCTTTAAGGAAAATGATGCTCGTGCAATCGGCAGAACTGCTCGTGGTGTTCGCGCAATTACTCTCGCTGAGGGTGACGAAGTTGTAGGTATGGTTATCTTCAATAATGAGGGTAAAGTTCTTACAATCAGTGAAAAAGGCTACGGCAGAAGAAGTGACGTTTCTAATTATCGTGTTCAGAACCGTGGTGGTAAAGGTCTTACAAACTATCATACAGAGCAGTATGGTGAAGTTTGTGCCGTTGAAATGGTAGAAGAAAATCAGGATATCATTATGATTTCTTCTGACGGTGTTATCATTCGTCTTCCTGCTGAACAGGTAAGAGAATGTAACCGTCCATCAAAGGGCGTTATCCTTATGAAGACAAAAGATGGTGAAAAGGTAGTTACAATTTCTCTCGCAGCACACGAAGATGACGAAGAAATTGAAGATGTTTCAGTAGATGAGGGTACTAACGAGGAATAATTATTCTTACTGTGAAAGGAAAGATATATTATGAGTGAAAACGAGAAAAAAGTATCAGCCGAAGTGACTGAAGAAACTATAAAAAAAGAAAAGAAACCAATGAGCAAGAAAAAGAAAACTCTTGTGATTATTCTTTGCATACTTTTAGCGTTTTTCTTATTTGTTGCTGGTTTTGCAGTCTGGTATGTAAATGATAAGCTTAACAGAATTGATTATGATACCGAGCAAACAACAATTGCTCCTAATCAGGAATTTGTTGACGATGAAATGCTTGATTTCGGCGAAATGGATGATGCAACAGGTAACAGTTTCAGAGAAATTCTTAAGAACTGGGCTACTAATGGTGGTCAGAAGATGAGCAACAAAAACATTCTAAATGTTTTGCTTATTGGTAGTGATGCATCATCAACAGAATCAGGCAGAGCATCAATTACAGACAAAGGTAATACTGATGTTATGATGCTTGTTTCAATCAATAAATCAGAAAAGAAAATTAAGTTAGTTTCATTTATGCGTGATAGCTATACTTATATGGACCAGTTTGATAGTTATGCTAAACTCAACGCTGCTTGTGCAAACGGTGGGGCACCATATCTTGTTGAAACGATTGAAAATGATTATAAGATTGAGATTGACGGATATGCACTTGTTGACTTTGATTCCTTTGTACATGTTATTGATGTACTTGGTGGTGTCAGAGTTGATGTACCTGCTTATGTTGCCAAATTCTTAGGGCAAGGCTTCCCAAGTGGAAATAATGTTCTTCTTAATGGTGAACAGGCATTAAAATTCAGTCGAGTAAGATATACAGATGCAAATGGTGATGTTAGTCGTGTTGCTCGCCAACGTCAGATTGTAAATGCTCTTATTGACAAATGCGTAAACGCATCACTTTCTGAAATCAATGAAGTTTTTGATGTTGTTTTAGCAAATGTGAGAACTAATATTCCAAAGAAAGATATTTTATCATATGCAACAAAGGCTGTAACTGAAGGTTGGGCAAAATATGAAATCAGTGAATTCACAATGCCAACAGAAGACGCTCGTCGCGGTTACAGTTCGAAATCAACTGCTTGGATTTGGGTTGTTGACTATCCGTTAGTTGCACAAAAACTGCAAATGGAACTTTATGGAGAGACTAATATTAATCTTCCAGAAGAAAGAAAAACAGCGCTTGATGTTATTAAATAAAAACAAAAATTTGTATTTATCAGGGATTTTCAATGGAAAATAATAATTTAAATAATAGGGTTGATAATTATCAACCCTATGGTTATAGACAAGAAAATAATACAAATGAATATTTTGAGAAGCAACAAGAGAAGAAAAACGATAAAAAGATTCTCAAAACAATAGGGGCACTTTGTGGTTTTTCAATAGTTGTTTATTTTGTTATGTCAACTTTGATTGGCTTATTTGTAGCCTTTTTGTATTCAAAAACATCCTTGGAATTAGATTTTATCTATGACCAAGGGGTAGGTTCTTGGGCATTTTCTTCAATTGCAACAGTTTTGTTTATTGGATTACCATTTCTGGCAACCTATATAATGTTGAGAAAAAAGAAAATTACAGGAATACTTCCTATGGGTACAACTTATAACAGAAAAGCATCAACATATCTTGTTATTGTATTTTTGCCACTTACATTACTTTCAACACTTTTGATAAATTTTGTTTCTTTAATGATTCAAAGTTTTATGGGTGTTGATTTCACTAGTGGAATGGAAGATATGTCAGTTACAAGTGTCAAAGACTTTTTGTTTATGACATTGTTTGTTGCCATTATCCCTGCAATATTAGAAGAAATTGCAATTCGTGGTGTTCTTCTTCAACCGTTGCGCAGATTTGGTGATGGTTTTGCAATTGTTGTGTCAGCTGTGATATTCTCACTTCTCCACGGCAATATGGTGCAAATTCCATATACAGTTATTGCAGGAATATATTTTGGCTATGTTATGGTTGCAACAGGTAGTCTTTGGCCGTCAATTATTTTACATTTCTTTAATAATTTCTATTCTGTAATTATTACAGCTTTTGACAGTAATTTTAGTGTGACAACGGCTAATGTTTTAACTCTTTTGACACTTGGTGTTATGACTGTTGCTGGAATTTTTGCATTTAATAAATATCGTTCAATGAATTATAAAGTCAATTTGGCAAAAGGTGTCAATTCATTGAATACGACAGAAAAAATTAAGTCGGTGTTTGTTAATGTACCAATGATTATGGCAATTGTTCTTATGGTTGTTACAACACTTACAAGTATTTCAGAATCTTAATTATGAATAAAGAATATTATATGAGTTATGCATTGCAACTAGCAAAACTTTCAGCAGATGAAGGTGAAGTGCCCGTTGGTGCTGTTGTTGTTTGCAATGGCGAAATAGTAGGCGAGGGTAGAAATAAGCGTGAAACTGTAAAAAACGCTTTACATCACGCTGAAATTGAAGCAATAAATCAAGCTTGCGCAAAGCTTGGTGGATGGAGACTTTGGCATTGTGATATGTATGTTACACTTGAGCCTTGTCCAATGTGCGCGGGTGCAATAATAAATTCACGAATAAAAAATGTATATTTCGGGGCAAAAGATGAAAAAAATGGTGCTGTCGTTTCGGTTGCACAGCTTTTTGATATGAATTTTACTCATAAGCCACAATATGAGAGTGGGATATTAGAAACTGAATGCTCCCACATACTTACAAATTTTTTTAAAGATTTACGCAAGAGCAAAGCAGGTGAAGAAAATGAGCACAATAGCAGCAATTTCAACTGGCAGAGCGCCGGGTGGTATCGGCGTTGTGAGAATTTCAGGTGAAGATGCTATTAAGATTGGCGACAAAATTTTTTCTTCATTCAGTGGAAAAAAGCTTTGCGAAATAGATGGATATTCTGCTCTTTATGGAAAGGCTCACGACGAAGAATGTGACATTGACACAGTGGTTGCTCTTCTTTTCAGAGCTCCCAAAAGTTATACAGGTGAAGATGTTGTTGAAATATCTTGCCACGGTGGTCTTTTTGTAACAGATAAGGTTCTAAAAGCAGCTTTCCAAGCAGGAGCTGTCCCAGCAGAAGCAGGTGAATTTACAAAAAGAGCATTTTTGAATGGCAAAATGGACTTAACAAGCGCCGAATCTGTTATGAATGTGATTTCCGCACAGGGTGAACAAGCAGAAAAAATTGCTCTTGGTGTGTTAGAGGGAAGACTTTTTAAAGAAATTAAAGGTATTACCGATAAATTAGTTTATGATTTGGCTCTTCTTTCAGCGTGGGTTGACTACCCCTATGAAGAAATTGAAGATTTGAGTGCAAATAATTTAGGCGAGCATATTGAAATAAGTATAGCAAGTCTAGAAAAACTTATAAAAGACTTTTCGACAGGGCAAATTATAATGGAAGGCGTTGATACTGCTATTGTAGGTTGTCCCAATGTTGGCAAATCAACACTTATGAATTTGCTTTCAGGCACAGAAAAATCAATTGTTACTGAAATTGCGGGCACAACAAGGGATATTGTTGAAGATACTGTGAATGTTGGTGGAATCACACTTCGACTTGCTGATACAGCGGGGGTTCGTGAAACCGACGACCTTGTTGAGAGTATTGGTGTTGATAGAGCGGTTAAAAGACTTGAAAAAGCTGAATTAGTTCTCGCGGTTTTCGATGCAAGTCGTCCGTTAAATGATTCTGACAGACGATTGATTGAGCTTTGTAAAGGTAAAAAAACAATAGGAGTTGTCAATAAAACCGATTTAGACGAAAACCATCTAAACGGTGAAATCGAAAAGAATTTCTCGCAGACAGTTTTTATCTCTGCTAAAAAAGGCATAGGAAAAGATGTCCTTTCAAAAGCAGTTGAAGAACTTTTAGGAACAGCTGACTTTGACACATCTGCCGTTGCAGTTGTCAATGAGCGCCAGTGTGAATGCTGTAAAAAAGCTCTTGAGGCACTATATGATGCAGAAAACGCACTAAGCCTTGGTCTCACAATGGATGCGGTTACAGTTTGTCTTGACTCAGCCATTGAAAATCTTATGATTTTAACAGGTGAAAAAGCAACTGAATTGGTTGTTAATGAAATATTTGCACAATTCTGTGTGGGCAAATAACAAAATAGTTATTTTTTATCTATCTTGAAAAGAGGTTATATAAATGAGCGAATGTAGTGGAAATTGCAGCAGTTGTTCAGCAAACTGCGACAGCAAAAAGAAAGATTTACACACTCCACTTAATTCAATGAGCAGTGTAAAAAAAGTAATCGGTGTTGTCAGTGGTAAAGGTGGCGTTGGTAAGAGTCTTGTAACATCAATGCTTGCAGTTACAGCACAGACAATGGGTTATCAGACAGCGATTCTTGATGCTGATATCACAGGTCCATCAATTCCACAAGCTTTTGGACTTCACGGAAATGCTGAAGGTACAGAAGACGGAATGTTCCCTATGATTTCAAAAATGGGTACAAGAGTAATGAGTGTTAACTTGCTTCTTGAAAAAGAAGACCAACCAGTTGTATGGCGTGGTCCAGTTATTTCAGGGGTAATTCAACAGTTCTGGCAAGAGGTTATCTGGGGCGATGTTGACTTTATGTTTGTTGATATGCCTCCTGGAACAGGTGATGTGCCACTTACTGTGTTCCAATCACTTCCTGTTGATGGAATCGTAATCGTTACAACACCACAGGATTTGGTAACTCTAATTGTAAAAAAAGCAGTTAATATGGCAAAGATGATGAATATTCCGATTCTTGGTTTAGTTGAGAATATGAGTTATTTTGAATGCCCCGACTGTGGCAAAAAACACAGCATTTATGGTGAAAGCAAAATTGATGAAGTGGCAAAAGAATTAGGTATTCCAGTTCTTGCAAAACTTCCAATTAATCCTAAAAATGCTGCACTTGTTGATAAGGGTGCAATCGAACTCAGCGAAGAAAAACAGTTTATTGATGTTATCAAAAAGATAGCAGAATAAGCAATAATCCTTGACTTGAAAAAAGCTAAATGATAGAATGAAAAAAAGACCTTTAAAAAGGTGATAATACTATGAAAAACAAAAAATCAAAAATTGTTGCTTTTGTTCTGGCTTTTACACTTTTGATTGCCACGGTAATTGTAACATCAGTTGCAAATGCGAAAACAACTGATATTCAGATAACTACCGATAAAGAAGTTCTTTTGGCTGGGGAGTCTGCAACAATTTCAGTAAAAGTTACAACAAATTATCCTGTTGCAACAATGTCAATTCCTGTTTTTTATGATAAAACATTGGTTGATATAAGTGAAGCAACAGCAACTTTGACAGGGTATTTAGTGGCAGAGGCAACAACCGACATTCAAAGTGTTGATACAGCAAAAGTTTATGCAAATACAGACATTGATGCAAACAAGTTTGGCTTTGTGCTTGCAACATATATTGGTGAAGCGAATGCGACGGTTGCAGAATCAATAAATTCAGTTGTTCTTACGTTCAAAGTTACTGCAAAAGCAGATGTTTCAGGTAATGCGGTAGTAAAAGTAGTTGAGGAATCAGCGAAAACAAGTGAAAATGCAAAAGGTATGCTCTATTTTGGTGCAACAACAAGTGGCACAAAAATTACAGAGGTTCCTGAAAATGTTGAAAACAAAGAGCTTGAAAACGCAACGGCAAACATTAAAATAGGTGAAGAAAAAAACACACTTACACTCAACAAAAATGCACCATTTGACGCAGTTGTTGATGTAAATAACGCTGGTGAAATCAATGGTATGATTTACGGTTTCG
>CALBNX010000048.1 GCA_937896885.1 uncultured Clostridia bacterium | reverse complement strand
TTGATGCTGTCACTCTTGCAACAGACTTTATTTATTGTTCAATAGTAAATACCCCTACCAAACTCGATTATGAGCCAAACGGAGTGAATTTTCAGAAACACTTGGAGATGCTTATCAATGCGAAATAAATCTCTATTCAAAATTACAAACACTGCAATTTTCACTACAATTATTCTGCTTTCTACAATGCTCGTTAAATTCTCAACGGGACTTGGCGAGGGATACATTCATTTTGGTGATTGCTTTATTTATCTCTCTGCTTGTGTGTTGCCTTTCCCCTATTGCCTTGTTGCAAGTGCCGTCGGTGGTGCTCTTGCAGATATTCTTGGCGGATACGCCGTATGGGCAATTCCAACAGCGATTATAAAAATTTTGATTGCATTACCTTTTATGGTTGCTTGCAGAAAAAACAAAACACCCAAAATACTTAATGTTAAAATGGCGTTAATGACTATTATTTCAGGTGCAATTTCAATTATTGGATATTTTGTTGCTGAATGTTTTTTGTATTCAATAGAATCAGCAACACTTGGGGTAATCGGCAACACTATTCAAGCAGTTGCAAGTGGAATTCTGTTTATAATTATCGCAGGTGCACTTGATAAAATAAATTTTAAATCTCGAATTTTCAAAGGAGTTTAAATATGACTGATATTGTTTATACTTATGGAAATCAGGCTTACTTGAATATTACAAACGCTTGCCCTTGCAGATGCACTTTTTGTATCCGCAACAATGGTGACAGCGTTGGTGAAGCTACAACTTTATGGTTTGACCATAATCCAACTATCGAAGAAATTAAAAGCGAAATTGATAAATTTGACTTTTCTAAATACAACAACTCAATTATTATTTGTGGTTATGGCGAGCCAACATGTGCACTTAATAATATGCTCGAAGCTTGTAAATATTTAAAGAGTAAAAATATAAACATCCGTCTTAACACAAATGGACTTTCTGATTTAATCAATAAGAGAGAAACTGCAAAGGAAATCTGCGAAGTGATTGATTCTGTTTCAATCAGTCTTAATGCCCCAACTGCAGAAAAATATGATGCAGTTACCCGCGCATCTTTCGGTGAAAAGGCATTTGATGCAATGTTAAAGTTTGCAAAAGAGTGCAAGGAATATGGAATTCCAACAAAACTCACAGTTGTTGATGTAATAAGTCGTGAAGACATTGAAGATTGCAAAAAGCTCTGTGAAGAAATTGATATTCCATTAAGAGTCAGAGAATATACAGCAGAATAGTGCAAAATAAAAGGCGATTCACAAATCGCCTTTTATTTTTGTATAAATGATTTTTAAATATTAATTTTGTTTAAAACATTTTGAGATATTCATCCATAAAACCGTAGTATATAGTTGAGGCAGAAAGGATGTGAGATTTTGGAAGATAGTAAAATTATTGAAATGTTTAATGAGCGCTCGGAACAAGCAATTATTGAACTATCGAAAAAATACGAGCACACAGCAATTAAAATTGCCTACAACATACTTGGCAATACGCTTGATTCAGAAGAATGTGTAAACGATGCATATTTAGGGGTATGGAACACAATACCGCCTCAAAAACCTAATCCTCTAAGAACTTATCTATTTCGCATCGTCAGAAATCTTGCTATTAAGAAATACCACAACAAAACCGCAATCAAAAGAAACAGTATTTATGACGTCTCATTAGATGAACTTGAAAATTGTTTTGGAAAGTTAGACGATAACATTGAAACTATTGAATTGACAGAAATTATTAATGATTTTATAGAAAATCTCAACAAAGATGAACGTGTTATTTTTGTAAAACGATATTGGTATGCAGAATCTGTTTCTGATATTGCAAAACTTATAGGTACAAATAATCACAACATATCTGTTAAGCTTTCACGCATACGAAACAAACTTAAAAGTTATTTAGAGAAAGAGGGCTACATTATATGAAAAAAGAAAAAATTTCACTTGCTATGAATAATATTAAATCACAATATATTCAGGAAGCAGAAAATTATACGTCACCAACAAAATCACTAAAAAAAGCTCATATATTCAAATTTTCTATCGTTGCAGCAGCAATTCTTTGTTTAGTTTCAGGGATGGTTGCTTTTGCAGGAAATCATTACAGCAACTGGAGTTCATCAATTACTTTTCATGATGGAACAAAAGTTGATATTAGCGACAACATTCCATTCAAAAAAATCCCCGAAACTGTTCCAATCGTAGACCAAGATAAAGATGATGAAAGGCTTCAATTCTCTCATGCTGAAATTGAGGAAATGCTCGGTTTCAATATCTTAAGTTCAAAAAATGCCGATACAAACATCTTGGTTTACGATACTTCTTTAAATAAAAACGGTTCTATTGCTCGAGTTAGTTTATACTGGAATGATTTCATAAGAGAAAGTGATAGCAAATATATTTTTGCAAGCATTTCAATGTTAAATGAAAATGCAGAAGAAGGTTATATTATACCATTTAAAGAAGGACTTGATGCAACAGGAGGAAAAGAATATAGCAACACCTACTATCTTAAAAACTTAAATACTTCAGTTGTTATATATTACAGTGATTTTGACAATCGACCTAATGCAACATTCATTTACGATAATGTGCATTATCATTTTACAGCTTATGATTACACTGAAGAAGAATTTATCAAAATATTGGAAGAACTTGAATAAACATTATAACAAAAGCAAATCCCGTTATTGCTTAAAGAAAAATCCCCCGAGTGCAAAACTCGGGGGATTTTCTTTTTAGGTGTGAAAGGAGTTTCAAAAATGAAAACATTCGTTATATTCTATTATGCTACCGTTGAGTTTCTGCGTGGTGCTTTGGTTTGTGAGCTATAAACTCTTAAATGTTCGCCACGCTGAACTGCTTTTTTATGGTTATGAATTCTAATTGCACGACGGATATGACCAAGCACAATTCTTCTAACTGCTTGTTCAAATGCGATAACCTTGTCTTCGTGCATAAAGCCATAAATCAAAAGTCCTGATACTAAAAGTTCTATAAAAGTTGTGATTGCAAATGTTGTTGACATAAAATCTACCTCCGATTTCTTTTTGTTCAATACCGAACAAACTTGAACAAATGTTCTTTACAAGTCATATTATAGACCAAAATCTTCAAAAGTCAATACAAATGTTCGTAAAATTTTATATATTCAGTCCGTATTTTTGGACATACATTTCAAGTTTTATACAATTATTTCCTTTTGTAAGCCTATGCTAACACAATATGTTGTGTTTGTCAATATATTTTTACACAAAATATATGATTTTTTAGAATTTTTGAAAAAATTTAAATAAAAATAATAATTTTCGTTCATTTGTTCGATAAAAACACCTTTTGCCATTAAAATACAAGCTAAAAACAAAGAAACCAATTCGACAAATTGGGGTTTATCGGGATAGTTAATATGATAAGCGTAGGGCGGGGGCTTGCTCCCGCCGTTTGAAG
>CALBNX010000047.1 GCA_937896885.1 uncultured Clostridia bacterium | reverse complement strand
CCTTTTCTCATTAAATCCTTCCACAGAATATCTTTTTTTCTGTCAGGGTATTTCATATTCTTGCGGTTTGCCGCAACACAGTAAATTCCGCTGAGAATAGCGGGTAATTCCTCTTGAATTCTTGCAACAATTATTGTAGCATCCGTGTCTGCTTCTTCAACCGCCTTTCTAACCTTGTCATAGAACATATCGAGAGTGAGAATCATCTTGCTCTTCGATACATTAAGGTAAAAAGTGATATTTTTCTGTGCTGAAAGTGGATGTACCATATTCGCAACCGCACCAATTCGGTTAAGAGCATAAAGGCAGATAACCGCCTGCGGTGTGTTCGGCATGCAAATTGTTACTCTGTCACCGCTATTAATACCCGATTTCAGAAGTCCGCCTGCAACTAAATCGATTTTTTTCATCATCTGGGAATAGGTGGTAGTCTTGCCCATAAAATCCAATGCAATATCGTTGGGATAGGTGTCTGCGGCAATTTTAACTGCACCAAACATTGTTGTCACTGGATATGGTCTTATCTGCGGTATGGAACTAATTTTGTTCTTCTTCATTTTACTAACCCTTCCATATTATGAGTTAAGAATTTCCATAAACTCATCGCCTGTAATTGTTTCATTCATATATAGATACTGTGCTAACTCGTCAAGTTTTGGTTTATTATCTATGATAATCTTCTTTGCTTTTTCATACTGTTTTTTTACAAGTTCAACAACCTGACGGTCAATTTCTGTTTGTGTTTCTGCCGAGCATACAAGAGAAGCGTCTCCGCCAAGATATTGATTAGTTATGGTTTCAAGTGCTACCATACCAAATTTGTCACTCATACCGTAACGTGTTATCATTGCACGTGCAAGTTTTGTGGCTTGTTCAATATCGTTAGATGCACCTGTTGAAATAGAGCCAACAGCGATTTCTTCAGCAACACGACCACCTGTATAGGTAGCAATTTTATTCTCAATTTCTTCCTTGCTCATCAGGTAATGATTGCCTTCATCAACCTGCATGGTATAACCTAATGCACCTGATGTGCGTGGCACAATAGTAATTTTTTGTACCGGGGCAGAATTACTCTGTTTGGCAGCAACAAGGGCGTGACCTATTTCGTGATATGCTACAATCATTTTCTCTTTATCTGTAAGAATTGCATTCTTTTTCTGATAACCTGCAATAACTACCTCAATGCTTTCCTCAAGGTCTGCTTGATTCGCACATTTTCTGCCGTCACGAACAGCACGCAAAGCCGCTTCATTAACAATGTTTGCAAGCTCGGCACCTGATGCACCCGAAGCCATACGGGCAATATGTGAAAAGTCAACACCGGGGGCAACTTTAATATTTTTAGCGTGAACTTTAAGGATTTCTTCTCTGCCTTTAAGGTCAGGGAGTTCAACAGGAACTCTACGGTCAAATCTGCCGGGACGAGTAAGAGCAGGGTCAAGAGTTTCAGGTCGGTTTGTTGCGGCAAGAATAATCATACCGTTATTACCTTCAAAACCGTCCATTTCTGTAAGTAACTGATTAAGTGTTTGCTCACGCTCGTCATTTCCGCCGATTTTACCATCACGCTTCTGACCTATGGCATCAATTTCATCAATGAAAACGATACAAGGTGCTTTTTCCTTTGCCTGCTTGAAAAGGTCACGAACCTTTGAAGCACCCATACCGACGAACATCTCAACAAATTCAGAACCTGACATTGAGAAGAACGGCACATTCGCTTCGCCTGCAACTGCCTTTGCGAGCATTGTTTTACCTGTTCCGGGAGGGCCTACAAGCAAAATACCCTTCGGCATCTTTGCACCGATTTCAGAATACTTTGTAGGGTTGTGAAGATAATCAACAATTTCGGCAAGATTTTCTTTTGCTTCATCTTCACCTGCCACATCATCGAATTTAATTCCGTTTGATGACTTAACATAAACTTTGGCGTTTGATTTACCCATATTGAACATCATTGAGTTTGGTCCGCCACCCGCTTTTTTCATAAGCTGTTTTGAAAGTAACTGACCAATTCCAAAGAATATCAGCATCGGCATAACCCAACTTAACAGAAAACTTGCAATAGGTGAAGCCTCTTCAATAATTTCACCGGAAAAATCTGCACCTGCTTTGTGAAGTCGTTCTGTACGTCCGGGGTCTTCAACTATACCGGTTTTATAATAATTTTCTTCATTTTTATCTGTGAAAATAATGCAGTTGCTTTGAATTTCAACCTTGCCGATATTACCTTCATTTGTCATTGTCATAAATGTGCCGTAATCAACTTCTTTAATTTGATGCTCGGCAAATAAAGGCATTACAACAAGATTGAAAAGCAAAATTATAACAAGCACAATTCCGTAATAAAATATTAACGGTTTTTTCGGTTTCTTAACTTCATTCATAAATCATTCTCCTCAAAAGGTTATTCAAGACCTAAATTTTCACAGATTACACAATATGCGTTGTCTATATCAAATTGATTTGGGTGACCATAAGACATTTCGGCATCTTCTAAAATTACTCGTGCATATTCATTGTCACAGTCATCAAAGAATTTCTCTTCAGCAGCAGTTAACACACTTTCAGGGAACTCACCTCTGCACATAAAAACACCTCTGAATGTGCAACTGTTTGGTAGAAACGGTAAAATCTTTCTACCAACCTCAACCCTGTGTTTTTCCCGTGGCTCTAATCCGCAGGTAACAAAAAATATGACTGTCTTGTTGTCAAGTTGTTCTGCACATTCAAGTATTTTGTACGGAACAGAGCCTCTGTTCATACCAAAACAAATAAAATATACATCTGCTTCGTCAGTCATTTCATTCTCTTTGAGATTTACTACTTTGATTTCGTCTTCGGAGAACTTTTTCGCAATTCCCAAAGCGAGTTTTTCGGTGTTACCCGAATCACTTATATAAGCGATTTGATATTTCATTACGGACATCCTTTCTGTTTTATTCTACGACTAAATTTTAAGGCGGATTTATAAACTGAAACTAAACTTCGTTTATTCTTCAATAAAAAAACAGACAGCTTTTCAACTGTCTGTATGAGAGGGGGACAATGCAGTATTTTGAACTGCAAAAATATATTAAATTTAAAATATAAACTGAAAATAAACTTTACTGCTCCTTCGGCAATTCCACTGTAAATATCGTCATATTGTTTTCGCTTTGTACCGAAACATCACCCTTATGAAGTCTTACAACCTCTTTGACAAGAGCAAGGCCTATGCCGTTCCCCTCTGTGGAATGTGACTCATCAACCTGATAAAATTTATTGAAAATTCGCTTTTGCTGTTCAGGTGTAATTTCACTTCCCACATTCTTAACGGAAATGCAAAGAGAATGGTCTTTTTCTGTGATTTTTACATCAACTGTTCCGAAATCCTCTGAAAACTTGATTGCATTGTCAATAAGATTTATCCATATATGCTTCAGCATTTCTTCGTTAGCACAAATTGAATATTCATCAAAATCAAGGTTGAACTCAATATTTTTCTTTGACCATTTGCCTTCAAGCATCAAAATACTGCTTCTCAATTGCTCGGAAAGGTTAAACTCTGTAACATCTGTAAGAATATTCTGATTTTCTATCTTGGTCATATTAAGCACATTAGTAGCCATTGCAGAAAGACGAAGTGACTCTTCTTCGATAATATCAATGTATTCTTTTTGTTGTTCCTCAGTAAGATTGCCTTTTTTCAAAAGTTTTGCAAAGCCTGCTATTGATACAATGGGCGTTTTGAATTCGTGGGAAAAATTATTAATGAAATCACTTCTTAACATTTCGGTATTTTCAAGTTCCTCTGCCATTTTGTTAAAACTGTCAGAAATCTCAATAAAGGTAGGATGTAAACCGATTGGCTTGCCGTATTCGAGCCTTGCTTTAAAATCGCCTGATGCCAATCTGTTCATAAGATTTACGGCTTTGTTTACAGGCTTCATTGAAATTTTACTTGTGAGTGCAGTCAAAATAAAACCCACAATAATACTGATACCACCCATAAAGAATAGGATGTTCAAAGGCTCAACTCTTTGGTCAACCGATGATATAGCACCGGTTTCTACTAAAACATATACCGCAATAATCGCAATAACCGCCGTCACAAGAATAATGCAAAATACAAATACCGATAAAAGCATTGTCAAAGCAAATCTTGACTTGCGTTCGCCTCTTTTCATACCTTTTTCACCGCCCTGTAACCAAGTCCTCTTACTGACTCTATTTCAAACTCCGTCCAATTCTCAAATCGTTTACGAAGTCTGCCAATGTGAACTGTAACTGTTTCCCAACCGGTATCACTGTCTGCTCCCCAAATTTCATCCATAAGTTGAATCCGAGTAAATATCTGTCCTGGGTATGACAATAACTTGTACAATAATAAAAATTCTTTTTGAGGTAACAACTGTGCCTCGCCGTTTCTTGACACCATCATTGAGTTGTAATCAAGCACAACATCACCGATTTTCAGTTTTTGCTCATTGACTATTTGTGCACGACGAAGTAGTGCTTTAATTCGCAACAGCATTTCTTCTTCATCAATGGGTTTTGTTATGTAGTCGTCAGTTCCAACTAAAAAGCCTTTTCGCTTGTCTGCAGGCAACTGCTTTGCAGATACCATTAAGATTGGCAAGTTATTATCATTTTCACGTAGAATTTTTGTGAATTCATAACCATCCATTTTTGGCATCATAATATCAAGCACAACCAAATCAATGTGATTACAATCCATAACATCTAATGCTTCTTCACCATTTGAGGCGGTATAAACAGTATAATTTTCAGATTTTAAAATCGCCTCAAGCAACATTCGTGTATGTCTGTCATCATCAACTACAAGAATATGGAACATAACTATTCTCCTTCAATATCTCATTCAACTTTTAAAATATCATAAATAAGATAAATAAACTGAATCTAAACAAATTTTAATTTTTGTTTATATTTTATTCCCATATAAATCTCATGTCAAGCAACAGACCGTTTTGCTACATATGTAGAAGAGTAAAAGGGGGATGGTTAATATTAACCACCCTCGTTTTTTTATATATTCGTGCGTTTTCGATTTAAATCTTTCATACTATTTTTACGCCAGTTAACAGGCAGTTGATGTTAACAGTAGGTTTATGGACTAATAACATAAACACTCGCTCAAGTAGTCAAATTGAGAGGGCATAATGGGGTGTATTCCAATATAACATTTCATTATGTACACACAGGAACAGGTGTATAAACTGTGGGTCTTATCCCGCCGATTCAGAAAAGGGATAGTTTTCTTTTCACAATCAATCGCAAGAACATTGACACCAACACTAAGGATTCTGAAAATACTGCTACCAGTTTTGATTAAGTCATTCTTCTTTATTACTTGTTTCCTCCATTTCAACAACGATACCCCAATCGGTAACTCCTCGTTTAGCCCAATACTGCATACTGGCATCAAGCAATTTACAAGTGCGAGGTAGAGAGAGTTTCTTACGGAATACACACACTCGAACCATTAAATCACCGTCAGTTTTAGTGCAGACAAAATCCGATGTAAATTCACCATCATCCAAACCTTCTAATACTACATTAACCCTGATAGATTTGATATTTTCATCTCTATCTAGTATGTCAGCATATTTAGTCTGGATTTTGTCGTAAGTCTTTGCAATTTCCTCGCACTTTTTCAGTTTTCTCTTTGTGCATCTGTCTTTAATCTTTGCTGGTCTCATAAAGTACTCCTTTCAGTTCCGAAAAATATTTGGATTTTCCGAAAAATTAATTTTTTCGGAATTTTTTCGGGATTTTTTTAATTTTTCGGGAATTTTTTTGGAAAAATTCACCTTTAAATAGACGTAATAAGCCCTTTGTGTTAAGAAAATCAAGAGTATTTTCCGGATTTTTTTCGAAAAATATATTTTTCGGGATTTACTATGTCATAGCAAATTTCATTTAGCCTGTTCAGGGCAAAAATTTTTAGCGTGTGCAAGGTCATATTTTCTGTTACTTTTTCTATTGTTCGAAATAGTTTTTTCTCTTAATTTTCTTTAAATTTTCCAAATTTTTTTCTTTTATTTTTCTGTTATTTATCCCTTAAAAACAAATCAAATTTTCTGTTATTTTTCTTTTGTTTTTTCTTGAAATTTTTTAAATTTTTCTTTTACTTTTTCTTGAATGAATTAAAGTTTTTTCTTGAATTTTTCTCAAAATTCACGAGAAAAGAAACGCCCACAATCCACGCAGTAGAGCCGTTTGAAAGGGGAGTAAGGGAAGATTAACAGAAGAATAAAAGAAAGGAACAGAACGCAGTTGTGGAGGCGTAGCGACGAGAAAAAATTATATAAATTCTGTGAAGAATTTATCTTTTTTTATCTTGTAATTCAGCGGTTTATTTTTTGATAAAAAAAGAAGACCTTGCATGTGAAATGCAAGGTCATAATTTTTTCGAGGATTTGTTTTTTTCTTTTACCTCTAATTCAGCGGTTAGTCAGCGGTTTAGAGGATAAACGAATTTGCCTTTTTGAAGATAAAGGAAATTGTCTGCTTTA
>CALBNX010000046.1 GCA_937896885.1 uncultured Clostridia bacterium | reverse complement strand
GCCGTCATACTCCTTTCTTCAACAACTACAGACCTCAGTTCTATTTCAGAACAACAGACGTTACAGGTACAATTTCTCTTCCAGCTGGTACAGAAATGTGCATGCCTGGTGACAACGTTGTTATGGACGTTGAACTCATCACTCCTATCGCTATCGAAGAAGGTCTTCGTTTCGCTATCCGTGAAGGCGGTAGAACAGTTGGTTCAGGTGTTGTTACAAAGATTAACGAATAATTTAGTTATTCAATAATTCTTGCCCCCACCATTAGGTGGGGGCTTTTTTCTTGACTAAATCATCAAAATCATTTATACTATATACGCATTAAAACCAAAGGAAGTATGGTATGGAACAGAAAAAAATGGATAGAATCAGTGAACTCTATCGCAAATCACAGTCAGTAGGGCTCACAGAAGAAGAAAAAGCAGAGCAAGCAGTTCTTCGTCGTGAATATATTGATAGTTTCAAGCGTTCACTCACAGGTCAACTTGACAATATGTATATAGTTGACGAAAAGGGTAATAAAACAAAGGTGGAACGCAAGGGTAACAAGAAATAAAATTGAATATATTGGGGTATAATACACCTTAAAACTTGACTAAACCGCTAAATATAGTGTATAATATTTGGTGGTTTAATTTTTTATTTTTTGGTAAAGGATGTAAAAGCTTATGGCAAAAAAAGCATCTTATGGTAACGAAAGTATTTCACAATTAAAAGGCGCTGACCGAGTAAGAAAACGTCCTGCCGTTATTTTTGGCTCAGATGGTATTGAGGGTTGTCAGCATTCTGTCTTTGAAATTCTTTCAAACTCAATCGACGAAGCAAGAGAAGGCTATGGTGACAAAATCGTTGTAACCCGTTTCCTTGATGGTTCAGTTGAAATTCAGGACTTTGGTCGTGGTATTCCCGTTGACTTCAATAAGAAAGAAAACTGCTATAACTGGGAATTAGTATTCTGTGAGTTGTATGCAGGTGGTAAATATGACACCAACGACGGCGGTAACTATGAATATTCATTAGGCCTTAACGGTCTTGGTCTTTGTGCAACACAGTATGCTTCAGAATATATGGATGCTGAAATTCATACAGGTGGCTTTAAATATCTTCTTCACTTTGAAAAAGGTGAAATTGCAGGGGATATGATTAAAGAACCATATAATAAGCGTGATACTGGCTCTCGAATTCGTTGGAAACCCGACCTTAAAGTATTCACAGATATCAACATTCCACTTGAATATTATCAAGAAACAATTAAGCGTCAGTCAGTTGTTAATGCTGGAATCAAGTTTATCCTTAAAAACCAGATTTCAGGCAATAGCTTTGAAACATTCGAATATGTTTATGATAATGGTGTAACTGACTATGTAAAAGAAATCGCAAACGGAACAGAAATGTCAACAGTTCAGTTCTGGTCAGCAGAGCGCACAGGTCGTGACCGTGCCGATATGAAAGATTATCGCGTGAAGATTACTGCATCACTCTGTTTCTCAAATAAAATTCAGCTTAAAGAGTATTATCATAACTCAAGCTTTTTGGAACATGGTGGTGCACCTGAAAAAGCATTCAGAAGTGCCTTTGTTGCTGAAATCGATAATTACCTTAAAACTAATGGTAAATATCTTAAAAGCGACTCAAAAATCAATTATCAGGATGTTGAAGATTGCTTAATTTTAGTTGTTTCTTCATTCTCAACACAGACTTCTTATGAAAACCAGACTAAAAAAGCGATTACAAATAAATTTATTCAAGAAGCAATGACAGAATTCTTCCGTCATCAGCTCGAAATTTATTTCCTTGAAAATAAACTTGATGCAGATAAGATTACAAATCAGGTTCTTATCAATATGCGTTCAAGAATTAAGGCAGAAACAACAAGAATCAACATTAAAAAGACATTGCAGTCAAGCAATGATATGACAAGTCGTGTTGAGAAATTCGTTGACTGCCGTAGTAAAGATGTTAACGAAAGAGAAATCTTCATAGTAGAGGGTGACTCTGCTCTTGGTGCTTGTAAGCAAGCTCGTGACTCATCATTCCAAGCAATTATTCCAGTCCGTGGTAAAATCCTTAACTGTCTTAAGAGCGAATATGATAAAATTTTCAAGAGCGATATTATCGTTGACCTTATAAAAGTGCTCGGATGTGGCGTTGAAGTGAATTCAAAGAAGAACAAAGAAGTTTCTTCATTCAATATCAACGATTTAAGATGGAATAAAGTTATTATCTGTACTGACGCGGACGTTGACGGATTCCATATTAGAACACTTATTCTCACAATGATTCACCGTCTTATGCCGACAATTATCCGTGAAGGCAAGGTGTTTATTGCGGAATCACCACTTTACGAAATCCGTTCAAAAGACGAAACTTATTTCTGCTATACAGAAAAAGAAAAATCAGATGTGTTAGAGCAAATCGGCAACGCAAAATACACAATTCAGCGTTCAAAAGGTCTTGGTGAAAACGACGCTGATATGATGTGGCTTACTACAATGAATCCTAAAACTCGTCGTCTTATTAAAGTTGAACCTGATAATATCGAATCACTTATGACAGAAAGATTTGAACTCTTTATGGGTGATGACTTGCAGGGCAGAAAAGACTTTATCGCAGAAAACGGTCATATGTATATTGACCTTGCAGATATTTCTTAAAAGGAGGGATATGAATGGCACGTAAAAAGAAAGCAGTTGAAACCGAAATCACCGAAGAACAATTAAATGCCCATATTCTTGGCGCAGGTGAGGTTGTAACTCAGAATATTACTCATACTCTTGAAACCAACTTTATGCCATACGCAATGAGCGTTATCGTATCCCGTGCAATCCCTGAAATTGACGGTTTCAAGCCATCTCACAGAAAACTTCTTTATACAATGTATAAAATGGGGCTCTTAAACGGTGGCAGAGTTAAGTCTGCAAATATCGTTGGTCGCACAATGCAACTTAACCCTCATGGTGACGCTGCCATTTACGAAACAATGGTGCGTCTTTCTCGTGGTAATGAGAGCTTGTTGCACCCTTATGTTGACTCAAAGGGCAACTTCGGTAAAGCATATTCAAAGAATATGGCTTTTGCCGCATCTCGTTATACAGAAGCAAAACTTGAATCAATTGCAAGTGAGCTTTTTAAGGATATCGATAAAGATACAGTTGACTTTATGGATAACTATGACGCCACAATGCAAGAGCCAACCTTGTTGCCTGTAACATTCCCATCAATCCTTGTGAATGCCAATACAGGTATCGCAGTTGGTATGGCATCATCAATCTGCTCATTTAACTTGCGTGAAATCTGCGAAACAACAATCGGTCTTATTAAAGATAACGATTTTGATGTTATGGAAACTCTCAAAGCCCCTGACTTTATCGGTGGTGGCAAGATTGTCTATAACCGTGACCAGATGGCTGAATTTTATCGTACAGGTCGTGGCGGATTTAAAGTGAGAGCAAAATATACTTATGATAAATCGAATAACTGTATCGATATTACTGAAATTCCACCAACAACAACTGCAGAAGCAATAATCGATAAAGTTATTGAAAGGGTAAAGGCTAATTCTATCCGTGAAATCAGCGATATTCGTGACGAAACAGATAAGAAAGGTCTTAAAATCACAATCGACTTAAAGCGTGGCACAGACCCTGAAAAGCTTATGCAAAAGCTTTATAAAATGACAACACTTGAAGATACATTCTCTTGTAATTTCAATGTGCTCATTGCTGGTGTGCCTCAGGTTTTAGGCGTTGCAGATTTATTGTTAGAATGGATTGCATTCCGTACAGAGTGTGTTAACCGTCGAGTTTATTTCGATTTGACAAAAGCAAAAGATAAACTTCATCTCTTGTTAGGTCTTCAGAAAATTCTTCTCGATATTGACAAAGCAATCAAAATTGTCCGTGAAACTGAAGAAGAAGCAGAAGTTGTGCCTAATTTGATGATTGGTTTTGGCATTGATAAAATTCAGGCTGAATATGTTGCTGAAATCAAGCTTCGTCATTTAAACCGTGAATACATTCTTAAACGCTTAAAGGATATTGATGACCTTAAAAAGCAAATTGAAGATATGGAAGATATTCTTTCAAGCAAGGCAAGAGTTAAGAAGATTATCGTTGAAGAACTTAAAACAATTGCCGATAAATATGGCAAAGACAGACTCACAGAAATTGTTTATTCACAAGAAATTGAAGAAATGGAAGAAGAAATCGAAGAAATTCCTGATTATCCTGTTACATTGTTCTTCACAAAAGAAGGCTATTTCAAAAAGATTACTCCATTGTCACTTCGTATGAGCGGTGAGCATAAGCTGAAAGAAAATGACGAAATAATTATGGCTGTTGAAACAACAAACAGTACAGAGCTTATGTTCTTTACAAATAAATGTCAGGTTTATAAAACAAGAGCAAATGAGTTTGATGATACAAAAGCAAGTGTATTGGGTGACTATGTCGGCACAAAACTTCAAATGGAACCCGACGAAACTGCTATTTCAATGGTTGTTCTTAAAGAGTATAAAGGTTATATGCTTTTCTTCTTCCAGAATGGTAAGGTGGCAAAGGTTGACATATCTGCTTATGAAACAAAGACCAACCGTAAAAAGCTCATTAAGGCTTATTCTGACAAGAGTCCGTTGGTTGCAGCAATTTATGTGCCACAGGATAAAGAATTTGTTATGAAATCAACTGCAGGCAGATATTTGCTCTTCAATTCAGGTGCAATTTCATCTAAGACTACAAAAGATAGTCAGGGCGTTGCAGTAATGACTCTTAAAAAAGGTCATCGCATTGAAGAGGTGACAGATTATGTTGACGGCAGATTCGCAAAACCTGCTCGTTACAGAACAAAGAACTTGCCTGCAACAGGCGCAATACTTAGTGCTGACGACCAAGGCGAACAGTTAACATTCTAAATTGGTTCTTTTTTCGCAATACCGCGTGTCATTCGGCTCGCGGTATTTTTATACAGCTTCGCCTCTGACACATTGTCTTGCAAAAAAATAACCCAATTTATTGTTTGATGAATGTAGGGTGCGATGTTCACATCGTCCCGCTTTTTATTGACAAAACAATAGTGAAATGATATATTTAATTTAAGGATTGGATTTATGAATCACTCAAAAAAGGTGGGATTTTTTTGAAAAAGTTTATTTTGGGATGTACACTTATGCTTGTTGGTGCAATTTGTGGAACAGGTTGGATTGTGGCTCACTGTTGCGCTTGTGTTGAACCGAGTGCATGGTCAACAGTAATGAATATTTTCTCAAATACAGACGGCATTGTTTCACTCGCTTTTTATCTAATTGCTATTATTGGTACTGTTATAGCAATAAAAGAATTAAAATAAAATTGAATAATGTGGTGTTCTCAAAAAAGATAGAGACAGTTTCTTGTCTTTTGCTATTTATAAAACAAAAACCGACCATAAAAATGGTCGGTACAGACTAAGTGGCAAACGCAAAGACATCACTTTTGTCTGCACAAATATTATTATCATAAATAATATTATTATTCATAAAAAAATATGAAAAAATTTCAAAAAACACTTGCATTTTTAGAAATCATATGATAGAATATCAAGGCTGTTAAAAATATAGTGATTTGGAGGTACGAGAAATGTCAGCACTTCAGATAGTTTTAGGCATAGTTCTTATTGTTTTGGCAGTTTCAATTATTGTGCTTGTTATGTTGCAAGAAAGTCATCAACAAGGTCTCTCTGGTGCCATTTCTGGCGGTTCTTCTGAATCTTTCTTCGGCAAGAATAAAGGCAGAACAGACGAAGCAAAGAAGGCATTCCTTACAAAGATTTTGGCTTCAATTTTCCTTGTGCTCGTGCTTGTTGCTTCAATCGCAGTAATTTTTGCTTAAATAAAAAACAATCCCGGTATTAATCGGGAATATATGATCCACTAGCTCAGTTGGCAGAGCACTTGACTTTTAATCAAGGTGTCCGGAGTTCGAATCTCCGGTGGATCACCAAAAAATAGAGTACGCATTTTGCGTACTCTTCTTTTTTGCCTTTTCATGCGGAGATTAGAACTCGAGAGAGTCTGAGCGTTAAGAAAATGTTTCGGTGAAACATTTTTAGCGAAGAGCACAATGCGAATCCCTCATTCGCATTGTGAGTCTATAATTCGAATCTCCGGTGGATCACCAAATAAAAAGACAGGTTGTTGACCTGTCTTTTTTGCTTATTCAGGCGGGGAAATACACGGTCAAAATTTCCTTGACAATAAATTCATAATATGCTATATTTACTTCAATACTTTAAAGTTTAGCGCTTTAAAGTAAATATATCAATTGCGCAAATCTAAAAATTCTTTTTATATTTGTTCTATTGATTTTTATTGGTAAATGAAGTAAAATATCAAAATATTATGTAGTTTTTTGGAGAATTAAAATGACAATCGTACACTTACTTGAAAAGAACGCTCGCGAGTTTCCAAACGACGTTGCGTTGGTTGAAATCAACCCTGAACAACCTGAAACAAGACGTATCACTTGGAGTGAATTTGAACTTGTTGAACCAGGTGCAAGACGTCCTTACCGTCGTGAAATCACTTGGGGTGTTTTTGAAGAAAAAGCAAACAGATTTGCTAATATGCTCACTCAAAACGGAATAGGCAAGGGGAATAAAGTCGCAATTCTTTTAATGAATTGTATCGACTGGTTGCCTATATACTTTGGTATATTAAAAACTGGCGCTTTGGTAGTGCCACTTAATTTCCGTTATTCATCAGACGAAATTGAGTATTGTCTTGATTTGGCAGAAGCAGATGTCCTTGTTTTTGGTAACGAATTTGTAGGCCGAGTTGAGGCTGTGGCAGATAAAATCAGTAAAAAATGTAAACTTATTTATTTTGGCGGCAGTTGCCCTGCGTTTGCAGATGACTATAACGAGCTTGTTTCTGAATGTTCAAGTAGTTTCCACGGATGTTGGCTTGAAGAGTCAGATGATGCTGCAATTTACTTCTCATCAGGTACAACTGGTTTCCCCAAAGCAATTTTACATAACCACGAAAGTCTTATTCACTCTTGCAGATGTGAGCAGGCTCACCATAATCAGACAAAGGACGACTGTTTCCTTTGTATTCCACCTCTTTATCACACAGGTGCAAAAATGCACTGGTTTGGTAGTCTTTTAAGTGGCTCAAAAGCAATTATTCTCAAAGGCACACAGTCAAGAAATATTCTTAAAGTAGCAAGTGACGAAAAATGTACAATCGTGTGGCTTCTTGTCCCTTGGGCGCAAGATATTCTTAATGCTATTGACCGTGGTGAAATCGATTTGAATGAATTTGATTTCTCAAATTGGAGACTTATGCATATCGGTGCACAGCCTGTACCACAGAGCCTTATCAAGCGTTGGCTTGAATATTTCCCCAATCAGCAGTATGACACAAACTATGGCCTTTCAGAGTCTATTGGTCCTGGTGCAGTGCATTTAGGTGTAGAAAATGTACATAAAGTTGGTGCAATTGGTGTTCCGGGCTATGGTTGGCAAACAAAGATTGTTGACCCTGACGGAAATGAAGTGGCAAAGGGCGATGTTGGTGAACTTTGCTTAAAAGGTCCTGGTGTTATGACTTGCTACTATCGTGACACTGAAGCAACTGCTGCAACACTTAAAGACGGTTGGCTTTTAACGGGTGATATGGCTATGCAAGACGAAGAAGATTTTATCTATCTTGTTGACCGTAAAAAAGACGTTATCATCACAGGTGGTGAAAACCTTTATCCTGTTCAGATTGAAAACTTTATGGCTTCCCACGAAAAAATCAAGGATGTTGCTGTTATTGGTCTTCCTGACCCTCGACTTGGTGAAATCGCAACCGCAATTATTGAAGTCAAAAAGGGTATGACTTGCACAGAAGAAGAAATCAACGAGTTCTGTATGAGCTTGCCAAGATATAAGAGACCTAGAAAGATTATTTTTGCAGATGTGCCAAGAAATCCAACAGGTAAAATCGAAAAACCAAAGCTTCGTAAGATATACGGTGGCGAGGGTCTTGTTGATTCACAGAATAAATCTTAATTATATATAGAAAAGAGAAACAGATATGAAGAAATTAATGATAGGTAATCAGGCAGTCGCAGAAGGCTTGCACGATGGCGGTCTGGGAGTTGTATCAAGTTATCCCGGTACACCATCAACTGAAATTACAGAGTTTTTAAGTAAATTTGACGATATCCATAGCGAATGGGCACCAAATGAAAAGGTTGCTTGCGAAGTTGCATTCGGCTCATCACTTGCAGGTGCGCGTTCAGCTTGTGCTATGAAACACGTTGGTCTTAACGTTGCTGCTGACCCACTTTTCACACTTTCATATACAGGTGTTAACGGCGGTCTTGTAATCTGCGTTGCTGATGACCCTGCAATGCACTCATCACAGAATGAACAGGATTCTCGTCACTATGCAATGGCTGCAAAAGTGCCTATGCTTGAACCTGCTGATTCAATGGAAGCAT
>CALBNX010000045.1 GCA_937896885.1 uncultured Clostridia bacterium | reverse complement strand
CAATGTGGCAGAGGCGAAGCTGTATCAGGTATACCGCGAGCCGAAAGCCACGAAGTATTGCGGAAAAAGAATCAAGTTTGCACTTATTCAATCACCTTGTACCCCTGCTCTTCTACTGCTTTTTTGAGAGTAACTGGCGCTGCGTCTGCATCGAGAGTTACGATTGCTGTGCCGTCTTTGTGGCTTACGATTGCTTCGCGAACTTCTGCTACGCCTTCGAGAGCTTTTTTAACGTGAGCCTCACAATGTGGGCACATCATACCTTCAATTTTCATTGTAATCTGCATAACTTTTTTCTCCTTATATTTAAACTTGATTTTTTTATCTTTTTTACTATTATGAATATCTTTGAAATTGAGCCTTAAAGCATTTGAAACAACACAGAATGATGAGAGGCTCATTGCCGCTGCGCCAAACATTGGGTTTAATTCCCAACCGAAAATATTTATAAACAGACCTGCGGCAAGGGGTATTCCCAATGCGTTATAGAAAAATGCCCAAAACAAATTTTCGTGAATGTTTTTAAGGGTTGCACGGCTAAGTCTTATTGCAGACGCCACATCAGAGAGTTTGCTGTTCATAAGCACAATATCCGCTGAATCAATGGCAATATCCGTGCCTGCACCGATTGCTACACCAATATCTGCACGGGTTAATGCTGGTGCGTCGTTGATGCCGTCACCCACCATCATAACCTTAGCCTTATCTTTAAGGGTGCGTACAACCTTTTCTTTGCCGTCAGGCAAGACTCCCGCGATAACTTCATCAACGCCCACCGTTTTGCCGATTGCATTCGCGGTTTTTTCGTTATCTCCTGTGAGCATTATAACTTTAATACCCATATTCTGCAATTCTTTGATGGCTTTAGGGCTATCGTCTTTAACCACATCGGCTACTGCTATTATTCCCAAAAGTTCATTATCAATACTGAAAAGTAAAGGTGTTTTACCATTCTCTGCGAGATTTTCGCATAAGTTTATTGTGTTGTCATCAATAGAAATCTGCTCATTTATAAATTTAAGGCTACCACCCAAAATGGTTTTATCATTGAGTTTTCCGCTGACACCATTACCCGAAAGTGCTTTGAAATCGGTAATTTCTATTGGTGAAAGCTCTGCTTCATTTCCCTTTTCTACAATGGCTTTTGCCAGTGGATGCTCACTCATTTTCTCAAGTGAATAAGCAAACATCAAAAGCTCATTTTTACTTGTATTTATTGGAATTATATCTGTTACTTTTGGTTGACCTTTTGTGATTGTACCCGTTTTATCAAGGACTATTGTGCTGATTCTTCCTGTTTCTTCAAGTGAAACTGCAGTTTTGAAAAGGATACCATTTTTAGCGCCGACACCGTTACCCACCATAATGGCAACTGGGGTTGCAAGCCCCAAAGCACAAGGGCAACTGATTACAAGCACCGAAATCCCACGAGCCAAGGCATAGCCAAAACTTTGACCAGTTAACAACCATACAATTGTTGTGATGATTGCAATTGTGATTACAACGGGCACAAACACACCTGAAACCTTATCTGCAATTTTGGCAATTGGTGCTTTTGTAGCAGCCGCATCACTCACCATTTTAATAATTTGTGAAAGGGTTGTATCTTCACCAACTCGCAAGGCTTCGCACTTGATAAAGCCTGACTGATTTATTGTGCCACCTGAAACTTTGTCACCTGTATTTTTATCAACAGGGATGCTCTCACCAGTAAGCGCTGACTCGTCAACTGCGGTGTGTCCGTCAATTATTACACCGTCAACTGAAATTTGCTCACCGGGACGGACAATGAAAATGTCACCTTTCTGCACATTCTCAATAGGAATTACTTTTTCAACACCATCAACCAAAATTGTAGCAGTTTTTGGTGCTAAATTCATTAAAGATTTAAGGGCATTTGTGGTCTTGCCCTTTGACCTTGCTTCAAGCATTTTGCCAACTGTGATAAGTGTTAAAATCATTGCGGCAGATTCAAAATAGAATTCGTGCAAATAATGGTGAGCCATATCACCGCTGACCGTGAACATTTTTATAAGCAGATAAGTGCTATAAATAAATGCTGCACCTGAGCCAAGGGCCACAAGAGTATCCATATTGGGTGACTTGTGCAAAAGCCCTTTAAAGCCGTTTATAAAGAAATTTCTATTGATTATCATTATAATAACCGTTAACAGAAATTCGATTATTCCAATGACAATCGGGTTTGTGATTGGCAAATACCAACCCCACATAACGTGACCCATTGAGATATATATTAAGACGAGCAAAAATCCCAATGATGTTATGAGTCTTTTTTTTAGTTTGGGTGTTTCTGTGTCTTTTAAAGCATCGTTTTGTGACGGTGTTTTTTCGTCTTTAAGGCTTGCACCATAGCCTGCATTTTCAACTGCTTTGATTATTGTATTTGAATCAGCAGAGCCCTCAACACCCATTGAGTTGGTGAGAAGACTGACAGAACAAGAACTTACACCATCGACAGAATTAACGGCTTTTTCAACTCGTGCAACACAGGCAGCACAACTCATACCCGTAATATTAAATTGTGTCATTTTCTCACCTTCATTTCGTTTAAAAACGGGACGAGTGGGCATCGTCCTCTACAATAATTTATTTAATTACATAAACTTATATGGAATTTCTATTTTTTATGTTCCTTTGATGCTGTTAAGGTGTTTTTCAATAACATTGTTATTGTCATCGGACCTACGCCACCAGGTACTGGTGTGATAAATGAACACTTATCTTTTACATTCTCAAAATCAACATCCCCACAGAGTTTGCCCTCTTGGTTTCTGTTCATACCAACGTCGATTACAACTGCACCGTCTTTGACCATATCTTCTTTTACAAAATATGCAATACCCACAGCAGCAACAAGAATATCAGCACGGCGAGTTACTTTTGCAAGGTCCTTCGTGCGAGAATGACAGATTGTAACTGTACCGTTTTTGCCGAGCAAAAGCATAGCCATTGGTTTGCCTACAATATTACTTCTGCCGATAACAACACATTCTTTACCCTCAACAGAAATGTCATAATATTTAAGCATTTCCATAATTCCTGCAGGGGTACAAGGTAAAAATGAGTGGTCACCAATCATAATATGACCTGTATTTACTGGGTGGAATGCGTCAACATCTTTATGTGGTACGATTGCATTGAGCACTTTTTTCTCATCAATCTGTTTTGGCAATGGCAACTGGCAAAGAATACCGTCAACTGCATCGTCATTATTGAGCTTTTCAACTAATTCTAACAATTCTTCTGTGGTTGTTTCTTCGGGAAGAGCATATTCAAAAGACTCCATGCCCACTTCTTCACAACCTTTTTTCTTGTTATTTACATATACTCTGGATGCAGGATTATTGCCCACAATTACAACGGCAAGTCCTGTTTTTTTGCCTTGATTTTTAAGAATTTCAACTTCTGCTTTAATCTCGTTTCTTACTGATGCAGAAACTTCTTTACCGTCAATAATTTTATACATTATTTTTCTCCTTATACTCTTTAACCTTATCCACATTGCCTTTATTGATTTGTACAAGTCTGATTATTGTAAGCGTTGCACAGAACACTACAATCGTAAGAGAGAGCACCTGTGAAACACGAAGACCTGTGTCACCGATATAGAGACTATCTGTGCGAAGACCTTCAACAAAAAAGCGTTCAATACCATAGATAATGCCATAGCCGAGAATTAACTGTCCGTCAAATTTTCTAAACTTTTTGCAGACAATATAGAGCACCACAAAACCGAAAAGACACCAGATTGATTCATAAAGGAATGTTGGGTGCACAGGCAATGTTGAATCCATAGAGATTCCATTTGCGGTGAGCGTAGAATAATGAGAAGATATGTAATCTGAAATCTTCTCGCTTGTCATTCCAAAAATTGAATCGGTGTTAATACCAAATGCTTCTTGATTTGTGAAGTTACCCCATCTGCCGATGCCTTGTCCGATAAGCAAACTCATACCCGCAAGGTCAAGCAATTTATAGAAATTAAGGTCAACTTTTTTGCACACAAAATATGCTGCGATAAATGCGCCGATAATACCGCCGTAGATGGCAAGTCCACCTTCCCATATTTTGAAAACTGACAATAAATCGTCTTTATAGCTATCCCACTCGAAAGCAACATAATAAAGTCTTGCACCGATAATTCCACCGAATGTACCATAAATGAGCACATCAAGCATTTTGTCAATGCTCATTTTCCATTTATAAGCCATTCTTCCGCCAAAAAGCACGGCAAGAGTGAAACCAAATGCAATTATGACACCATAGAATTTGATTGTGATGTCAATATCCCAACCGGGAAGAGTGAATTCAACTAAATTTTCATAGACATTAAAATCCCAACCCAATTTTGGGAACTCAACAAGAGTATAATCTGTAAACCATTTCATAAAATACTCTCCTTTCAGTTTTGCTTTATGATTGACATTGAAGAATTTTCAATGTTAATAGCGTTTAATCTGTTATTGATGTCTTCGAGTGTAATACTTTCAAGAACTTCTAACTGGTCATAGAGACCGTCGCCGTTAAAATAGCCCCCAATGAGCGCATTTGCAAGTGAATCAATATCATTGAAATTCATAATGAATCCACCATAATGCTTTTTCTTAATTCTATCAAAGGTTTCTTTATTGACACCCTGTTTTTTCATTTTTTCAATTTCTTTATTTATTCTTTCGCGGACTTTTTCTGGCTCTAAGCTTTCACCGTTGAAAATGTGAGCAGAATAACCAAAACCTTCAAAATATTCGATATCAAATGTTGTGTTTATAAGCCCATCTGTGAGCATTTCTTCATAGAGTGGTGAGGTTTTGCCACCGATAATATCAAGCAGAATATTGCTTTCGAGAGTTTCTTTGAGTGTGCGAGTCGGTGTAGTTATTTTTTCTTTATATCCGATTGCGAAGATTGGCATTGAAACTGCAAGATTTCTAACTATTGTATCTTCAACAACTGTTTCGGGCTCAATCTGGAATTTTCTTTCAATCTTTTTGCTCTCTTTAGGTTTGAGCATTCTGTCTGCAATTTCCAACACTTGCTTCACTGTCACATTGCCCACAACTGCCAAAGCCATATTTGCAGGGTTATAGAATGTTTCGTAACATTCATAGAGAAGCTCTGCGGTGATATGACTAATTGATTCAACTGTGCCTGCAATATCAATTCTCACAGGATGATTATGATACATTGCACGAAGAAGTGCAAAAAGCGACTCCCAGCCTGGCTCATCTTGATACATTTTGATTTCTTGCCCAATGATGCCCTGTTCTTTTTGAACTGTCTGCTCTGTAAAATATGGGTTGCTTACAAAATCCAATAAAATTTCAAGTGACTTCTCAAAATTGCCACTACATTGGAACAAATAACAAGTCTTGTCAAAAGATGTGTATGCATTAGCGCTTGCACCTGTTTTGGCATATCTTGCAAAAGCATCAAGTTCTTCACTTTCAAAAAGCTTATGCTCTAAAAAGTGAGCAATACCCTCTGGTACTGTTGTAAATTCTTCGTTACCTTCAACACGAAAACAAGTGTCGATTGAGCCGTATTTTGTACCGAAAACTGCATAAGCAGATGAATAATTCTCTTTAGGATAAACAAAGATTTTAAAACCTGATTTGTGGTCGATTTCAAAATAACTGTCATTTAAAAGTTCATTTTTAATCTCTCTGATTTTATTCATCATCTTTGCCCTCCCCTTTGAGAAGATAAACAGAGTCAACTGTTACACGGTTTGCACATTCAACAACCTGTTCTCTTGTAACAGCGCGAATTTTCTCTGCGAACTCAATTCCGCTAACCAATTCTTTATCGAAAACCTGTGAATTATAAAAAGCGCAGACTGATGCAGGTGAATCACCAACTCCACGGAATGCATCGCAAAGTGCTGTAATTGACGAATTAAAGTCTTCGTCTGAAAATTCACCTTTTTTCATAATATCAAGCTGATTTAAAATTTCGGTGAGTGCTTTTTCATAGTTTTCTTCTTCAATGCCACTTTGAATGAAAATAATACCCTTATCTCTTAAAAGCCTTGCGCCACAATAATAGCAAAGGCTCATTTTTTCACGGACATTCAAGAAAAGACGAGAATATGGTCCACCGCCAAAAATATCAGTCATAACACGAAATGCGAAATAATCGTCTTCTGCGTGAGTCATACCTGAACGAAGACCAATAACGAGTTTTGCCTGTGTAATATCCATTTCTTCGGTGAAATAACGGGTTTCATCGGCTTTTTCTATATAGATATTTTCAAGGGATAATATGTTTCTGTTTTCAATTTTACTTGCAAATGCACAGAATTTTTCTTTAAGCATATTTTCGCTGATGCTACCACAAGCAGTAATAATAATTGTAGCAGTTTCAAGAAGATGCTTATATGCATCAAAAAGTTTGATGCTGTCAAGATTTCTAACATCTTCTTCTAACTTTTCACGGTCAATGCCATAGGGCTCACCTGCACACATTAACTGACGCAAGCGAGAAAGTGCATAAGCTCTTTTATCATTCTTTTCTGCTTCAATATTTTCAAGAGTAAACTTAATTTCACGGTTTGTGTTTTCTGCGTCAAATTTTTCGTTTTCGCAGTTTGGATTTGAAATTATGTCAATAATAAAGTCAACTGCTTCTTCTGAAATCTTATTTTCATCAAGTGCGAAACGGTCATCAGGCATTTCAATTGAAAATCTAAATCTCACTTTTTCGCCTGCAGTTGCAATTGATGTGTCAAAATCTGCACCATAAAGACTTTCAACTTTTGCGTTGAAACTGCTGAATGTTTTATAATTCTTTGATGTGTGTCCCATCAAAGATGAGAGTACATTAAGTGCAGCAAAATGCTCGTTGATTGGCACATAAAAATCAATGCTTAAAAAATTTGTTTTGAACTTGTCACTATTCACACAAAGAAGTTTAACTCCCTTTGCGATTTCATAATAAGATTTTGGATTCATTTATTTCACCCTTGAAATTAAAACTATTAAAGCTTATTTTACCATATTCTCACATATTTTTCTACTATTTTAATCTTCTTTTTTGGTTTATTTTTCCCCAAAAATGTGCAAAATAATCTAAAATGTAAATTTGTTGTTAAACCAAAAAGAAAATCATTGACTTTAACTGCGAATTACAATAAAATAAAATAATATAGTATGATTTTTCAGAATTTTTTCAAAAGGTGACATTATGAATTTGAAATACAAAATTCAAAAAGGAAGTATGAGTTTTATAGTTGATAGACTTTTAAAGTATATCGACAAAGACCCCCATGCAAACATTGTGAAAATGAGCCGTGTTATCGAGCCTGTTTTCAGCAAGATTTTTCCACCTGAAAATTTTGAGAAAATTAAAGCAATCGCAGAAGATAAAGATAATGTCTGGACTCAGTTTGCGTTAGGTCTTATTAACGACATTGACCACAGAGTTATCAAGCAGATGCTTATTTCTTTTGGTATTGATGCAGGTTATTACGGCACAAAAGCCGTTAGAGAAAACCGTGAAAAGTATAAATGTAATATTCCTTTCAATATTCTTTTTGACCCTACAAGCGCTTGCAACCTCAACTGTAAAGGTTGTTGGTCTGCTGAATATGGTCACAAGCAAAATCTTACTCTCGACGAAATGCAAAGCATTGTAAGTCAGGGTAAAGAATTAGGTTGTCATTTCTATTGGCTCACAGGTGGCGAGCCACTTATCAAGAAAAAAGAAGTTCTTGAAATTTGCAGAAACAACAAAGATTGTATCTTCTTGATTTTCACAAATGCAACTTTAGTTGACGAAGAATTCTGTAAAGCGATGAACGAAATCGGCAATATCACATTGGCGTTAAGTCTTGAAGGCAATGAAGAGTCAAACGACTGGCGACGTGGTGAGGGTGCTTATGCAACCACATTAAAAGCAATGGATTTACTTCGCAAGAACAAGTGCATTTTTGGTGTTTCCGTTTGTTACACAAGCAAAAATTTACCAATTGTTACAAGTGATGACTTTGTTGATTTCATCATCGGCAAAGGCGCGAAATATATGCTTAATTTCAACTATATGCCAGTTGGTCATGGTGCAGATGTTAGTCTTATTCCAACACCTGAACAGAGAAAAGAACTCTATTTCTGGAACAAGAAAATGCGTGACGGCAAAACAGGTAAACCGATTTTCATTATGGACTTCCAGAATGACGGTGAATATGTTGGCGGTTGCATTGCAGGTGGACGAAACTATTTCCACATTAACTCTGCCGGTGACATTGAGCCTTGCGTATTCATTCACTTCTCTGATTCAAATATCAGAACTCACACATTGCTCCAGGCTTTGCAAAGTCCATTATTTATGGCATATTATAAAAATCAGCCATTCAACGACAACCATTTAAGACCTTGCCCAATGCTTGAAAACCCTGACAGACTTCGTCAGCTTATCAAAGAAACAGGGGCAAAATCTTCTGACCTTGTCCGTCAAGAAAGTGCCGACGAGCTTTGCGACAAATGTGTTGAATATTCAGAAAAGTGGGCACCTGTTGCCGAAGAGTTATGGACAACACTCCCCCACAGAGACACCCACACTCAATATTATCGCGACACAGAAGAAGGCAAAAAAGAATTTGGTGGTTGCACAGGCAATTGTGCAAGTTGCAACGCACATAAATAATAACAAAAATTTTAAGGGCGTACCGTTTGGTACGCCCTTTGGTTTTTCGCTTTATTTAATTAGTTAGATTTCTTTTCTAACTCATCCATACTTAAAAGAATGTCACTATCGCCCATTACTGTTGGCAATTCGCCATTCCATTTATTCCACTTGACATAATCAACATAGTCAGGAGATTTTGCAAGTGCTTCTTGAATGAGTCTAATGCTTTCTGCTTCTGCTTCAGCTTGTGTAATCTTCTGTTTTGCTTCAACTTCGATACGAGCAAGGTCTTGCTCTGCCTTCAAAGCATTTTGTTGAGCAGTCTGCTTGGCTTCAACAGCAGCATTGAATTCTTCAGAAAAATCAAAGTTCACAATGTTAAAAATTTCAACTGTGAGTCCATATTGATTGATTTTTTCTGACAAAGCATCTTTAATCTGGTCACCTACTGCCTGACGTTTTGTAATCAATTCTTCAGCAGTATATTGTGCTGAAACAGCTTTAATGCTTTCCTGAATTGCAGGCACAATTACAACAGAGCCATAGTCTGTACCAACATTCTGATAAAGTGATGCAGATGAATCATCATTTACATGATAGTTTACTGCAACAACATAAGAAACAATCTGCAAGTCTTTTGATGATGCAGAGCCTTCTGTTTCGATTTTTTGTGTTCTGTTGTTCACCTGAACCACTCTTTGAATGAATGGTATTTTAAAGTGCAAGCCTTCATCAAGTTCAGTTTCTTCAACTGCACCAAATGTAAGCACAACGCCTGTGTGACCTGCTGAAACAACTGTGAAACTTGAAATAACAAGTGCCACAAGAAGAAGCGCCAATACTACAATTACTGAAATTTTTACAATCTTTTTTGTATCCATAAATTTTCCCTCCGTTTTTTATTTCCTATGAAAGAGTCAAATTTCAAAAAAACTCATACATAGCGAAAAACCATGTATGAGTCTCATTTACTTATGACACACCGAGAGCTAAACTCTGTCTTGACGATGATGTCTCGCATTATTATTTGCGGAATTACTCCCTCATATTGACAATATTCTACCATATTTTACAAGCTTTGTCAATATTTATTGGTTGTGTTTTTACAAAAATCTATCAAATGAAGATTGATATGTGCAATTATAAAAAACGGGCGATTCATGAATCGCCCCTACATTTTATATCTGTAATTTAAAATTATATTATGCTACTCTGCCTTGGATATAGCCCAAATCATAGTAACGGAGAACTGTGAAGTGACGAAAAAGTTTAAACTTGCAACGAAGCACTTTTTGTGAAATTGCGCTGTCACAGAATGAAACAACTGGTCCCATAAAGAACGCTGTAACAACTGTACCAATGCCGATTGGTCCGCCCAATGCGAAAGCACCTGCTGTGCAAAGAAGGTCTGTTGCAACTCGGCACCATTTATATTTAAGCTTCACATTGTCTTCAAGAACAAAACCCAATGCATCATAAGGTGAAACACCCATTTTGCAGTTGAAATAAAGTGATGCTGAAAGGCTTAAAAGGAATACGCCCAAAGCCATTGCTATTGTTTTGAGAAGAAAGCTTGGCTCTTGTGGAAGAATTTCGTCGTAAATATTTGTGAAAAACTCGCAAACATAACCAACACCCACCATATTAACAACTGTGCCAAGACTGATAAGTTTTCTTGCAACTAGCGCCACGAGAATGAGAATTGCACCGTTAACGCACATCTGCAAGAAGCCAAAACTCATATTGAGTTTATCTGCAATGCTCATATTGAGTGCTGTAAATGGGTCAACGCCCATACCCGAATAAGAGAAAACAGAAACTGCAAAGCCCATAAGTAAAATGCTCATAAACATAATTATCATTCTTTTTGCGCCTTGTTTTTCTGATAAAATTCTGATTGGATTCATTTGTTTTAAGATTTTTGCCATTTTTGAGTATTCGCCTTTTCTTTATATATTTTGCACAATCAAATACGCTTTGATTTGTGAATATATTACAATGGCAAAATCCATAAGTCAAGGCAAAAAGCACATTTCATATCACATTCTACCTTTGGCACAATTTTACAAATTAAGATATAAGTTTTTGTGCAAAATAACGAATGGCAAAGCAAAAAATACGGCAGAGAATGTCTGCCGTTGTTTTATATTATTCATTTCCTTGGTTACATTCGGGATGATATTTTGAATAAGCATACCAGATTGTGTTTTTTATAGTCTCGGATTTATACTCTATTTCCCAAGGTATTCCGATATTCAATTTTGTTCTTTTATCATCTTTATTATAAAAAATCACCTGCAAAATATCTTTTCTCATTTTTATACCCTTATATGATTGTTGTGTAGTTATAGATGTGTATAATCTTGAGATTTCATTCCAATAAAATGTTCTTTTAAAAATTTTTCGGTCTATTTGAAGTTTCTCATCATCAACAATTAAATGATATGGCAAAAGGCAATAATACATATTTATTCCAAGAAGAAACATTACGATTGAAAAAACCAAATCATCTAATTCATTTATAGTCCCTAGCTCAATTGCATTGACAATCATATAACATGAGAAAATCACCATACCACACGCAAGTGCAAAGACAAACAGTCCACACAAAAACATTCTCAAAGATTTTTGTGTTTTGACTTTAAGTGGCAAAGGATATATTTTGCGCTCATTTTCATTCTCGTACATTTTCTCACATCCCAACGGTTTTCATTTATACTCTTTCAACGCATTATATTCAATGTAGTTCCAATGATATTCAAAATCAGTTTGATTGCGAATTATGTGGTCGATATATGACCGTTGCCACACCTCAATCAAAGGGTTTTGTTTATGAATTTCTTTGCTCACATTCATTTTAAGATAACCCATTGTCTTTGACAACAAACTATGTTGTAGGGGCGATTCACGAATCGCCCGTTCTGAATTAACATCATTGTTTATTGAAACAAGCAAATGTATATGGTTAGGCATTACAATATAATTAATAATTAATAATTTCTATTTCTTTGTATCGTTCAGGTAATTTTAGAATTGCATTTTCAACAATCTGCCCATACGAATTTAACTCAATACACCTGTTTTTAACGTGTTTTACGGGCGATTCGTGAATCGCCCCTACATTGTATCTGCCAAACAGATGGGCTTTATTATAAGTACAAATTGTTATGAAATAACAACCATTTCCACTATAATTGTAATTTTCTAACCTTAATTTTTTTCTTTTCGGTAGTTCTTGCATAATGATTTATGACAACTTATGAATAAAAAGACCTGACAATAATTTTGGTTCAAACCATGTTGATTTTGGTGGCATAACCTGACCTGCATCGGCAATGTCCATAAGTTCATTAAGTGATGTTGGATACATTGCGAATGCAAGGCGCATTCCCTCTGCACATCTTCTTTCTAATTCACCTAAACCACGGATACCACCAACAAAGTCAATTCTCTTGTCTGTTCTTGGGTCTGTGATATTGAGAATTGGTGTGATAAGGTTATTTTGCAAGATAGAAACATCAAGGCACAAAACAGGGTCATTTTCGTTGATAAACTCTGGTTTTGCTGTTACCTTATACCATTTATTATCGAGATACATACCAAATGTGTGGCGTTCTTGTGGTGCATAAGGACTTGTTTCTGCTTCTTCAACAATGAATTTTTCACTCATTTTTGCAATAAATTCTTCACTTGTGTTACCATTCAAATCTGCGATTACACGGTTATAATCCATAATTTTAAGCTGGTCGCAAGGGAAGATTACTGACAAGAAGAAATTAAACTCTGCATTTTTGTCATATTCCCCATTTCCGCGTCTTCTCTCACCTACACGCACTGCTGAAGCACATCTGTGGTGACCATCTGCAATATAGAGATATGGGATTTCTGCAAATTCTTTAACGAGAGTATCAATAACTGCGTCGTCATCAATTACCCAAACTGTCTGTGAAACACCGTCATCACTTATGAAATCATAGCAAGGTGTATGAGTGCTTTTCCAGTTTTCTGTGATGTCTGTAACTGTCTTATTCTCTCTGTGTGTTAAGAAAATAGGTCCGGTGTTTGCATCAAGAGTATCAACATGACGGATTCTGTCAGCTTCTTTATCGGCTCTTGTAAACTCGTGCTTTTTAATCACATTGTTTATGTAATCGTCAACTGCAGTACAACCAACGATGCCTGTCTGCTCACGACCTAACATAATCTGACGATAAATATAGAGCATTGGTTTTTCGTCTTGTTTGCAGATACCCTTTTCGCTGAGCGCATCAAGGTTTTCTTTTGCTTTCTCATAAACCTCTGCTGAATAAATATCAATGCCCTTTGGTAAATCAACTTCTGCTTTATCAACATGCAAGAATGAATATGGCTTATCTTTCACCATTTCTCTCGCTTCTTCTGAATTCATTACGTCATAAGGCAATGCACCAACTTGACTTGCATATTCGTCCTTAGGTCTTACCGCCTTAAAAGGTTTAAGAATTGCCATTTTTATTTCCCCTTTTCATTATGTAAAGTATAACTTTTAATATTACAAATGATGCTATGACACCAATCAAAGCACCTGTGCTATCAACTAAAATGTCACTTATCTGGAATGCTCTGCCGGGTACAAATATTTGATGAATTTCATCAGTTATTGCATAAAGCACCGTGCCAAAAAATGCAATTATTGGTGTGAGTTTTAAAAACCAAGTTACATAAATCGCATTGAAAAAAAGTACTGAAAGCCCCATAAATTCAAGGCAATGGGCAATACTGCGAAGAAGTCCTTCGTCAATCACAATGCCCAATCCATTTAAAAAAGCCATTACAAATGAGCCACTTAAATCTGATGATTCTTCACCATTCTGTGCTGACAAGAAGAATATTATTCCCATACAGATTATTACAAGCACCCACGAAACCCCGATATGAATTTTTCTTTTTGTTGTCATTATTTTTGTCCTTTATAGAAATACACATTTGCTCTGTTATCACAGAAATAAATTCCAGTTGTACCCTTTGCAACTGCAAAAACTGTGTCTTCACTAACAAGTGGTAACACAACTGCATTTTTGAGCAAATAGCTTTGTGCATAATTGATTTTATCGTTGGTTGGATTATTTCCTAAATCATTCCATATGCGATTATATTCGTCAGAAGAATATCCGAACACATTCTCACCTGTTGTGAAAACTTTTAGAAAATCACTTGCTTCATCAGAATCAACCGTTATCGGATAAATTGCAAGTTCAAATTCGCCACTATTTATCTTCTTATTGAAATCTTTTTCGTCCGCAACGGTTACAGTACCATTAAGTTCAACACCGATACTGCTTTGCCAACTGTTGACGATATTTTTTGCCATTTTTTCATATTTTTCTGTGCAAAGAATATCAATAGAAAGATTTTTGATTTTCAGCTCTTCAAAAGCCTTAATCATTGTGTTATGAGCATTATCCGCATTGAAAGAAATTCTCTCAACTGTGCCGTCAACACCGAAATATGAAGGTACAAGTGTTTGCATTGTTTCGTCTGCAAGGTTGATACCAGCTACAAGTCCTGTGCGAAGTGATAAATTCTGCAAACTCTCTTTCTTCATATTAAAAATCAAAGAGCAAGAAATGTTCTCGAGCACATTCTTTTGCACTCGACGGCCCAATTCGTCAATAGCATCTTCGTCGGTAAAGAAACCAACATCATAGTCACCTTTATCAAGTTTATCGGCTACATTAACAGAATCGGTATTGAGATAAAATCCCACCGCTGACGGAATCACCTTATGGCTACCTTTATACTCACTATTCATTGCAATTCTAACAGACTTTTCTTCACTCACATTTGAAAGATAGAATCCACCATTTGTGATTATGTATTTTGATGCAAGACCATAGCGTCCACCAGTCAAGTCAAAGAATTCTTTATCGCAAGGATATGAAACAGGTTGGCTTAATGCATAGAGAAAATCGTCACTTGGTTTTTCGAGTGTGATTTCAAGAGTGTATTCCCCTGTTACACGAACACCAAGAGAGTCTGCACCCATTGTGCCGTTATGAACAGCATTTGCATTTTGGATTACACTTAAAAGCTCAAAATCTTCTGAATTTGTTTCGGGAAGAATACTACGAATAATCCCGAATGCGAAATCTTCGGCAGTAACCTTCGCTTCTATTGTCACGTTTTTATCTTCAAGAAAATTCTTAACTGCTGATGAGAGATAATAATATGTATCTTTTTGAATCTGGAAAGTATAAACTAATCCGTCTGCTGAAACAGAATAATCAACCGCAGCACATTTTTGTGGCTCGCCGTTTTCGTCCAATTTAAAGAGTCCATCAAAAATATTGACAGAAATCATTTTTTCAACTGTTGATGATGCAATTTGCGGGTCAAATGTGGTTGGCATTTGTGAAATTGCACAGGCTAACGCCTCACCTGTTTCTTTGTCGCCTTTGCAACCTGAAAAACAAGTGGAAATAAGCACAAACGCCATTAAAATTGATATGATTTTCTTAAACATTCAAATCACCTTTTTACAGTATAACAAAAAAATATAAATAGTTCTATATTTTCATAAAAATTTTTATAAAAAACTATCTTTTATTATATAATTTTGTTATAATGAGTTATACATTATAAATGGGGAGTAAAAATATGGAATTATTTCTTGAAATTGCAAAATATATTTTAATGGCTTTTCTTGCAATCAGTTTTATTGTGCTTGGTGTTTATTTTGGTAAATTGTCAAAGGCAATTAAAGAAGCAAACACCGAAGAAAGTGATGAAATCAAGTCACTTGAAAACAAGCTTGAATACATAACAAAAAATATGGGTGACGAATTTCACAGAATTCGTGTTGAAAATCAGAATTCTAACAAAGAAATTCGTGAAGATGTGAAAAAGAGCCTTGATGATATGTCAGGTCGTATTGATAATATGAATAAGGGCAATTTTGAACACAGAGAAAAGGTTATTCAGATGCTTGTTGACCAAGGTGACAAGCAAAACAAGTCCCTTGAAACATCAATTACCAAAATGCAAGAGTCAAATGAAAAGAAACTTGAAGAAATGAGAGTTACTGTTGACGAAAAACTCACTTCAACACTTACAACAAGACTTAATTCTTCATTTAAAACTGTTTCTGACCAGCTTGAAAACTTATATAAATCTCTTGGTGAGATGCAAAAGCTTTCAACAGGTGTTACAGAAAATGTTACTGCACTTAACCGTGTGCTCACCAATGTTAAAGCTCGTGGTACTTGGGCAGAAGTTCAGCTTGAAGGCATTTTGAACCAGACTATCCCTAATATGTTCGAAAAGAATGTTGCAACTGTACCAAATTCACTTGACCGAGTTGAATTTGCAATCCGTATCCCATCAAGTGAAAAAGACGGCAAAGATATTTTATTGCCTGTTGACTCAAAATTCCCTATGGAAGACTATGTCCGTCTTTGTGATGCCGCTGATAAAGCAGATGCAGATGCAGTTAAACTTGCACGCAAAGAACTTGAAAGCAGAGTGCTCGGCGAAGCAAAGTCAATCGCAAAATATATTCATGTGCCTGACACAACACCTTTTGCGATTATGTATCTTGCAACAGAGGGTCTTTATGCTGAAATCGCATCATCAAGAACAGGATTACCTGAAAAAATACAGAATGATTACAATGTTATGATTGCAGGTCCATCAACTATCACAGCACTTCTCAATTCTCTCTCAATGGGCTTTAAGACAATCGCAATCAACGAAAAAGCAAACGAAGTTCGTGAGCTTTTGGGTGCAGCAAAGGCACAATATGAAAAATTCGGTGACTTACTTGCAAAGGCAAAGAAAAAAGTTGACGAAGCGGGCAAAACTCTTGAGGACGCAGAACGCAAAAATCTCTTTATTCAGAGAAAACTCAAAAACATTGAAGCAATTGACACAGTTTCAGCAGATAAACTTTTATTTGACGAAACCGATAGTGTTGATATATAATAGAAATGTTAATATAAAATGTTATATTTTAGGAGGAAATGGAAATGGCTCTTAAACACGCTGACCTTATCGCACAAATGACTCTTGAAGAAAAAGCAAGTATGTGCGATGGTCTTGACTATTGGCACTCACAGCCTGTAGAAAGACTTGGTATCAAGTCTATAAGCCTTAACGACGGTCCTCACGGTATCCGTAAAAAAGGTGACCCAGGCGACACACCAAAGGGTGAAACAAATCTTTTGAAAGGTGTTCCTGCTATCTGCTTCCCAACAGCATCTGCAACTGCTTGTTCTTGGGATACTGACCTTATCTATAAGATGGGTCAGGCACTCGGTGAAGAATGCTTAAAAGAAAAAGTATCTGTTCTTTTAGGACCAGGGACTAACATCAAGCGTTCACCACTTTGCGGACGTAACTTTGAATATTTTTCAGAAGACGGTGTTCTTGCAGGTGAAATGTCTGCAGCATTTGTTAACGGTGTTCAGAGCAAGGGTGTTGGTACATCTCTCAAACACTATGCAGCAAACAACCAAGAAACTCGCAGAATGACAGTTAATGCTGTTGTTGACGAAAGAACACTTCGCGAAACATATCTTCTTCCTTTCGAAATCACAGTTAAAAAAGCTCAGCCTTGGACAATTATGAACTCATATAACCGTCTTAACGGCACTTATGCTGCTGAAAACAAGTGGCTTTTAACTGATGTTCTTCGTGACGATTTCGGATTCGAAGGCGTTGTTATTACTGACTGGGGCGCAGAGAACGAAAGAGTTCCTGGTCTTATTGCAGGTCAGGAAATCGAAATGCCAACATCTTCAGGTATTGGCACAAAGCTTATTATCGATGCAGTTAACGATGGCACGCTTGATGAGGCTATTCTTGACGCAGCAGTTGATAAGATTATTGAAATGTCAAAGAAAGCTGAAAAAGTTCTCGGCGATTATACATACGATAGTGACGCTCACCACAACCTTGCTCGTGAAATCGCAGGTCAGTGTATGGTTCTTATGAAGAATGACGGTGGTCTTCTTCCACTTAAAAAGGATGCAAAAATTGCTCTTATCGGTGAAATGGCTCACACTCCTCGTTATCAGGGTGCTGGTTCATCACTCATCAACCCAATCAAGCTTGATTCTGCTTATAGCACAATGAAAGAGATGGGTGTTAACTTCACATTCTCAAAGGGTTATGAACTCAAGAAGTGCAAAGAAAAGAAAGCAATGGAACTCATTGTTGAAGCTAAAGAAAGAGCAAGAAATGCTGATGTTGCTGTTGTATTTGTTGGTCTTACTGACGAATATGAAACAGAAGGCAACGACAGAGCTCACATCAATCTTCCACCTATTCACAACACTCTGGTTGAAGAAGTTCTCAAAGTTAATCCTAACACAATCGTTGTACTTTCAGGTGGTGCATCTGTAGCAATGCCTTGGGCTGACAAAGTGCCTGCTATCCTTAATATGTTCCTTACAGGTCAGGCTGGTGGCAGCGCAGTTTGTGACATTATCTTTGGTGATGTTAACCCAAGTGGTAAACTCAGCGAAACATATCCACTTGCACTTGAAGATAATTCAAGCCATAACTACTTCCCTGGCACACCAGTTTCTGTTGAATACAGAGAAGGTGTTTATGTTGGTTATAAATACTATGACACAGCAGAAAAGGAAGTTGCATTCCCATTCGGTCATGGTCTTTCATACACAACATTTGAATACAGCGACATTAAGGTTTCTGCTGACAGCATTAAAGACACTGACACAGTTACTGTTTCATTTAAAATCAAAAACACAGGCGACGTTGATGGTGCAGAAGTTGCACAGGTTTATGTGAATGACGTTGAAAGCACAATTTATCGTCCTGTTAAAGAGCTTCGTGCATTCAAGAAAGTATTCTTAAAAGCAGGCGAAGAAAAAGAAGTAGAAATCACACTCGACAAGCGTGCATTTGCATATTACAATGTAATTCTTGGTGACTGGCATGTTGAAAGCGGTGACTTCAAGATTTTAGTTGGCGCATCAAGCCGTGACATCAAGCTTGAAGCAACTGTTAATGTTGAATCAACAGTAGAAGCTGAAATCCCTGATTATAAGACAACTGCTCCATCATATTACGGTGCAGACATTATGAATGTTCCTGCAAACGAATTCGAAGCAGTTTATGGTAAAGAGCTTCCACCATCAGTTAGAGATAAGAACGCACCATTCACATTCCTTAACACTATTGAAGATGCTCAAGATAGCAAATGGGGTGGCAGAATTTATCGTCTTCTCATTAAACTTCTTGGTGCTGACACAATGGCTGGTGCAGTTGCAACACAGCTTCCAATCAAGAACTTTATCTCAATGAGTTTCGGTCTCTTTAGCCCTGAAATGGCAAAAGGTCTTATTATGATTATTCACGAAGATAAAATGGGCGCAGGTCTTAAAGTAATCTTCAAGGGTATTCCAAATCTCATTAAGAATCTCGGCAAATTAAAACAAATCTAACATAGAAAGAAATCCTCCCACTCGGGAGGATTTTTTTAATGCAGAATTAAAAATTCAGAATGCAGAATTATGGGGGACGATATATAGTCCCCCACTTTTTTATTATTTTAAAACATTGATATTAGCTTGTGGAATGTATTGACTTATCACTGTGCCGTCTTCATAGACAATGTAAATGTATTTTCCGTTGTCCTGATATGTGAGATAATATGGCACGGCGTTGTCAATTACACTTTGTTGCTTTGATTTGTCAACTAGTTTTAATGGGCTTTCTGCTTTTTCATAAATCTCTTTAAGCATATTCATATAGTTGATTTCGCTTGTAACATAATCCATCATATATCTTAAACGGAAATAACTGAAATTATCATTTCTAAAGAATATGATTTTTGTTGTGTCATAAAAATGATTTCCGCGTCCATCAAATCTACTTTCAACTGTTTCACTATACTTAGCACAAGCACTGTCATAACTTAAATCTGAATAAAGAACTTCTTTGATTTTGCCGTCATATTTATATTCAAAATCCATCATATTCTCTTTGAAATAGTTAACAGTGTTTGTCATCTGTGGATAAATTGAAATAGATACATAAGCGTTGCGGATTACAAATTCATCAGGGTTTTTATTCTGATATTCAACATCCCCATAAACAGATGTTACATCACTATACATATATTTTTCTGACTCATTTGTTGATGGCTTTAGTGTATCATTTGTATTAAAGCATTTCTCACCAAGCTGACCTAAAACTGCTATTGGCTTATTTGGATTTTTAAACAAATCATCAAAAGTCATCTTTGTATAGTCTTCATAAAGTGCACGAGCAAGGTCGTCGCCCTTGTAGATTTGCACAGCATTTTCTTCATCATATTCTTTATCACGATTAGGAGTTTTGATTACCAAACTGTTATCGAAATAATTGAATATGCCGATTTCGTTGTTATCAATTATTTCTGCATAATATACACCTTCATACATAGACTCATCATAATCATGTAAATAATATTTACCGTTTGCTGAAATGTTTTTATCATTGAAGCCTAAAAGTTCTTCTTCAACAACTGCATCAAAATATGGTGAGTTATATACCTTTTGAAGATAATTCATAAAGATTTCTGCAGAGAACACATCGAACTCTCGATACATTGTTTCTCCGTTTTTATCTTCAATGGCGAAAGTAACAAATCCTTCGTTCATGTTATTCTCTTTTGTTCTTTCGTCAGCTTTAATCTGGTCAAAGAGTTCAAGAATCATATTGATATCGTTTGCATCTGTTGACTTAACATAACGATTATTGTTTGGATAAACCGAATTATAGAACAAATCAAGACTCTCTAAACTGATTGCAACACTCTTAACATCTTCTTTTGCAGGTGTTTTATTATATGTGCCAAGATATTCTGTACCCACTGCCACAAAAGCCACAGCAAGCACACAAAACGCAACTGCATAAATCGGCAATGCTTTCACAAAAGCCTTGACTTTTCTTGCCATTATAAGTTGTGTAAAGAATAAGCCAATTAAAACAAGACCGACTGTTACAAGGAATAATCCAAACACTTCATATTGAAGGTCATAGCCAAAAGCACCAACTGCAAAATATGCTGCAAAAGCCATCACGAACACAGAAACAACTGCTCTTGAAACTGCAAAGTGACCAAATGAATTTGCGTGTTCTGCTTTTCTTCTGTTAAAGAGTAAGAGTGCCACAGAAATAAGCACAACTGCAACGATTGCCCAAGCCAAAACAGGAATAATAAAATATTTATCAACCAACATTTTTTCAGGGATTTCACCTTTAACAAGCACAGATTTTTGAATAGTGCCTAACATATCACCAATTCGGTAAAATGATGGGTCACCTGTATATTGTTCTGCTGTATCCACAAATGTGAATGGAATTAAAGCAGTTGACCAAGTAGTGCCGTATGATGTAGCAATAAAGCCTCTTAATACGGAATAGTTCAATTGTTCAAAAACACTATATAACATAAACGGTGTGAATGAAAGTGCTGCACCCGTAAGACCTGCTTCAAAAATATTGCCTGATACCATCATTGCAAAGGCTGCGATTGCATAGCCCACCATTCCGCTGACAAAAAGACCTGCAACGAAATATAAGAATACGCTTGTAAGATAAGCCGATGCACCAAATTTTGCAATATTGATTAAATAAACAATAAATACAGGAATAAATGTTGATGCAAAAAGTGTGATGATTGCAGAAAGTGTTCTGTTAATAAACATTGTGTTTCTTGTAACACCAAGGCTTAAAAATACATTCACTTGTTTTTTAGAAACAAGGAAGAAATACGATTTAACTGCAACCAATGCACCACAGCACACCATTCCCATAAACATAAGTTCAGGTGAATAAGCAAAAGTTGAGCCTGGTCCTAAAAACATCTGAAGTTCAGGGTGAATTGGAGTTTTAATAAAATCTTCTGTGTTTACATAAGAGATAACAGGTACTGTTACCATGAAAAATAACACAAGAAATGCGATTATTGGAAACAACAATGAGCCTGTAATACTTCTCTTGAAATCATTGAGATTCACATTATTTTTCAAAGATTTTTGTGATGTCATATTTCTTATCCTCCATTTCGTTTAAGAATAC
>CALBNX010000044.1 GCA_937896885.1 uncultured Clostridia bacterium | reverse complement strand
TTCACAATTATATAATTAAACTATAAAAATAAAAGGGGATGTCTTTATGCAAACGCAAAAGCTCACTAAAAAAGAAACTATAATTCAGGTTTTAAAATTTGTCGCATTTTCAATGGGTGCTGGCATTATTCAGATTGTGTCTTATACAATCATTCACGAATTGACCGATTGTTCACATCTTGTTGCGTATCTTCCGTCGTTGGTATTATCAGTCCTTTATAATTTTACGGTAAATAGAAAATACACCTTTAAATCTGCAACAAATGTACCTGTTGCAATGCTTAAAGTAGCACTGTTTTATTGTGTGTTCACTCCTGTTTCGGCATATCTTGGTCATTTGGCAGAAAATGCAGGCATTAATAACTACATAATCGAAGCAGTAACAATGTCGTGTAATCTTATAACTGAATATCTTTATTGCAGATTTGTGGTTTATCGTGGCTCAATGAATACAAACAAACTTGCTAAAAAGGAAAATGACAATGACACAGAATAAAGAAAAACTCACACCAAAACAAACGGCGATACAAATAGTTAAATTTGTGTTCTTTTCTATGGGCTCGGGCGTAATTCAGACAGTAGTTTTTACTTTGCTTAATGAGGTTGCAAAACTCGATTTTTGGGCAAGCTATTTGCCTGCAATAATCCTTTCTGTGCTTTACGGATTTACGGTTAATCGCCGTTATACCTTCAAATCAGCCAATAATGTTCCCGTTGCAATGGCAAAGCTTGCATTTTACTATGTAATTTTTATCCCTACCGCAACATATCTCGGCGACTTGGCAGAGGGTGCAGGTGTAAATGAGTATATCGTTCTTGTTGTGACAATGCTTTCAAATCTCACAACTGCATTCCTTGTAAACCGTTTCTGGATTTATCGCAATTCAATGAATACTAATAAACTCGCCGAAAAAGAGAAAGAAAAAGCAGAAACAAAATAAACATATAGTAGGGCGGGGGCTTATGCTCTCGCCGATTTTTATATCTTTTTCAAATCCTACTAACTTTATGTGAATTAACTCTTGAATTCCTACTAAATTTGTATTATATTATATGAGGAATAAATAACAATACTTTAAAAGGTTATGATAATATGAAAATCTCAACAAAAGGCAGATATGCACTTCGTCTTATGACAGACCTTGCAATCCATAAAGAAGATGGCTATATCTCAATAAAATCTATTGCAACAAGACAAAATATCAGCGAAAAATATCTTGAACAGATTATCAAAATGCTCTCAAAAGAAAACCTTGTTGAAAGCACTCGCGGTGCACAGGGTGGCTATAAACTTACTCGTGAACCAGTTGAATATACAGTAGGTGAAATTCTTCGTGTTACAGAAGGTAGCTTAGCCCCTGTTTATTGCCTTGAAACTGACGATAACCCTTGCGAAAACTGTATGGACTGTGTAACCCTTGAAATCTGGCAATGCGTACTTGATGCAGTTAATAAAGTTGTCGATTCAATCACTTTGCAATATCTCGTTGACAAACAGAAAGAAAAAGGTAACTGTGGATGTTGTTAAAATACGATTTACACGAAACTGCAAGATATATGGGCTATAAACACGGTGCAAAGCCAAGTGAAGAAATATGTGAGCTCTGTGAAGTGGCATATAACGAACTTCGCAAGGTAATCACACCTAAATATATCTACAAAGAATATGAGTTCACAAGAACAACTGACGGAATAATCATCGACGGAATTGAGTTCAAAAGCACAAAACTTTTAAGCCACTTGAAAGACTCAACAAGTATTATTCTTTTTGGTGCAACTATCGGTGTTGGTGCGGATACGTTAGTCCGCAAATATTCAATAACTGATGCCGCAATGACAAGCATTGTTCATTGTGTAGGTGCGTCACTTGTTGAAAACCTTTGCGATATTGCTTGCGAAGAACTAAAAAACACAATAAAAGGGGAGCATAGACCCCGCTTCAGCCCCGGTTACGGCGGACTTGAGATTTCATCTCAAGCGGATTTCTTCAAACTTTTACCAATGACAAAACAAATGGGAGTAACATTATCAGAAAGCTTTTTAATGACTCCCACAAAAACGGTTACGGCATTCATAGGCGTAACAAAGGAATGACAAATATGAATTTTAGAGAACAATTCAACAATTCAATATTATTTTTTGACGGTGCAATGGGTACTGAGCTCCAAAAAAACGGACTGGGGAAGGGTGAGTTGCCCGAAAATCTTAATATTCACTCTCCCGAAATTGTGGCAAGAGTGCATAAATCATATTTAGATGCAGGTTCTAACATAATCTCAACTAACACATTCGGTGCAAATTCACTTAAATTCAATAATGTGAATGAGATTATCACAAAAGCCGTTGAAATTGCAAAAAACACCATAAAAGATAGTGGTAAAAACGCTTTTGTTGCTCTTGATATAGGTCCGCTTGGCAAACTCTTAAAGCCATACGGCGATTTAGAGTTTGAAACTGCCTATGACCTTTATAAAGAACAAATTGTTGCAGGTGCAAATGCGGGTGCAGATTTAATCCTTATTGAAACAATGGGGGATTTATACGAAATCAAATCTGCAGTTTTAGCTGTAAAAGAAAACACAGACTTGCCCGTGCTTGTGTCAATGATTTTTGATGAAAATGGCATACTTTTAACAGGCGCAGACATTAAAACTGCAGTTATTACTCTTGAAGGACTTGGCGTTGACGGAATCGGTATGAATTGCGGACTTGGTCCTGACCAGATGCTTGAACTTTTAAAAGAAATGAAAAAATATTCAAGTACTCCGGTTTTTGTTCAACCAAATGCAGGACTCCCAGTGAGTATAAATGGTGTTACAACCTACAATGTAACTCCCGAAGAATTCGCACAAAAACAACTCCAAATCCTTAAAACTGGTGCCTGTGCTTTGGGCGGTTGTTGTGGTACAACTCCCGAGCATATAAAAGCAATGATTGACCTTTGTAAAAATGAGCAAATCGAGAAAATCAGCAAAAAGCATATTACTGCTGTCACATCATATTCAAAAACCGTAATTTTTGATGAAAAACCAATAATTATCGGTGAAAGAATCAACCCAACAGGCAAAAAAATGCTCAAAGAAGCACTTCGCAATAATGATATGGATTATATCTATCGTGAGGGTGTAGCACAAGCAGACGCAGGTGCAGATATTCTTGATGTGAATGTGGGACTCCCCGAAATTGACGAGCCAACTATGATGGGAAATGTAGTAATGGGGCTTCAAAGCATTCTCAACACACCGTTGCAGATTGACACTTCTGACTCCGCCGCAATGGAAAAAGCACTTCGTATCTATAATGGCAAAGCAATGGTAAACTCCGTTAACGGTAAAGCAAAAGTTATGGATGAAGTGTTCCCATTTGTTAAAAAATACGGTGGGGTGCTTGTCTGCTTAACCCTTGATGAAAACGGAATCCCAGAAACAGTTGATGGCAGAATTGACATTGCAAAACGCATTATTGAAAAAGCTAAAGAATACGGAATAACCAAAGAAAATCTTGTGTTTGACCCTCTTTGTATGACTGTCAGCACAAATAAGGATAATGCACAAATCACATTAGAATGTATCGAAAAACTTACCAATGATTTGGGCGTTAAAACAGTTTTAGGCGTTTCAAATGTGTCGTTTGGACTCCCAAATCGTGAGCTTTTAAACTCAACATTCTTCACTCTTGCAATGCAAAAGGGATTAAGTGCAGGAATTATAAATCCAAAAAGTGATGCAATGATGAATGCATATTATTCATTCAACGCTTTAAATGGTTTAGATGAGAATTTCGAACAGTATATCGCAAATGTTACCGACACAAAAGCAGAAATCAAAGCAACAGATGTTGACCTTAAAACTGCTGTCGTAAAAGGGCTTAAATCCCAAGCAAAAGAGCAAACAAAACTTGAACTTCAAACTAAAACACCAATCGAAATAATAGATGGTATTTTAGTCCCTGCATTAAACGAAGTCGGCAAAGGCTTTGAAGAAAATACAATCTTCTTGCCATCACTCTTAATGAGTGCAGAAACTGCAGGTGCAAGCTTTGAAATTATCAAAGAATATATTGTAAACAGTGGCGAAAAAACAGAAGAAAAGGGTAGAATACTCATAGCAACTGTTGAGGGTGATATTCACGATATCGGCAAAAATATAGTCAAAGTATTGCTCGAAAACTACGGATTTTCAGTAATTGATATGGGCAAAGATATAACCCCTGAGGCCATCGTTGAAAGAGCAGACAAAGAGAATATTAAATTAGTCGGTCTTTCAGCACTTATGACTACTACTGTACCATCAATGGAAAAAACAATTAGTCTTTTGAAAGAAAAATGTCCCGATATAGCAGTTATGGTAGGCGGCGCAGTGCTTACTGAAGATTACGCTAAAACTATTGGTGCAGACTTTTACGGTAAAGATGCTATGGCGTCGGTCAGAATTGCCGAAAAATTCTTTGCAAAATAAGTCAAATTATGGCTATATTATAATTGACAAATTCATACTGCAGTAGTATGATATATATGAATTCACAGTAATTTACTATGAATTGCAATCAACTCACTTTAGGAGAGATGTATATATGAAGGTTTATGCAGATAACGCTGCAACAACAAAAATATCAAAAAAAGCACTTGGTGCTATGATGCCATGCTTCCAAGAAATCTATGGTAACCCATCAAGCTTGCATAGCGTAGGGCAAGATGCATTCCACGCAGTGCGCGATGCTCGTAACACTATTGCAGAGTGTATTAACGCAGACCCTAACGATGTTTATTTTTCATCAGGCGGTAGCGAAAGCGACAACTGGGCAATTAAAGGTGCAGCTTACCTTATGTCTAAAAAGGGTAAGAAACATATTATCAGTTCAAAGTTTGAACATCACGCAGTGTTGCACACTCTTAACGCACTCGAAAAAGAGGGCTTTGAAATCACTTTACTTGATGTTTACGAAAACGGACTTGTAAAGGTTGAAGATGTTAAGAATGCAATCAAAGATGATACTGCACTCGTAACAATTATGTATGCGAATAACGAAATCGGCACAGTTCAGCCAATTCGTGAAATCGGTGCTGTTTGTCGCGAAAAAGGCGTTTTGTTCCACACAGACGCTGTTCAAGCAGTTGGTCATATTCCTGTTGATGTAAAAGCTGATAATATTGATATGATGTCATTCTCAGGACATAAATTCCACGGACCAAAAGGTGTTGGCGGGCTTTACTGCAAAAAGGGTATAAGACTTCCAAACCTTATTGAAGGTGGCGCACAAGAGAGAAACCGCCGTGCTGGTACTGAGAATGTGCCATCAATCGTAGGTATGGCAACAGCACTTAAAGATGCTTGTGACCATATGGAAGAAAACACAAAGAAACTTATCGCAATGCGTGAGCAACTTATTGAAGGTATTCTCAAAATTGAATGTAGCCGTATCAACGGTGACCGTGAGCACAGACTCCCCGGTAATGTCAGCGCTTGCTTTGAAGGTGTTGAAGGTGAATCCCTTCTTCTCTATCTTGACTTAATGGGAATCAGCGCATCATCAGGCTCTGCTTGTACATCAGGTTCACTTGACCCAAGTCACGTGCTTTTGTCAATAGGTCTTCCTCACGAAGTTGCACACGGGTCATTAAGACTCAGCTTATGTGAAGACAACACACCTGAAGAAATGGAATATATTTTAGAAAAATTACCCCCAATTATTGACCGTCTTCGTGATATGTCACCACTTTGGGAAAAGATACAGAAAGAGAGAGGTATTAACTAATGGAATATTCAGAAAAAGTAATGGAACATTTTACAAATCCACATAATGTAGGTAAACTTGACGACGCTGACGGTGTGGGAGAAGTTGGCAATGCAAAATGTGGCGATATTATGAAAATGTATCTCAAAATTGAGAATGATATTATCACAGACGTTAAGTTCAATACTTATGGTTGTGCATCTGCTATTGCAACAAGTTCAATTGCAACAGATATGATTAAAGGACAGCCATTGTCAGACGCTCTCAAGCTTACAAACAAAGCAGTTGTTGAAGCTCTTGACGGACTTCCTGCAGTTAAAATTCACTGTTCAGTTCTTGCAGAACAGGCAATCAAAGCAGCAGTTAAGGATTACTATGACAAAAATGGTATTGAGTATAATAAAGATGACTTTGAATTCGAAGACCATCATCACTAATCTATGATATGCCTCCCTTGTTAAAGGGAGGGGGACCGCGTCAGCGGTGGAGGGATTCCTAAAAATGACAGTAAAAGAAATGCAAGAGAAAATCTTGCAACTTAAAAAAGAAAAAGATATTTGCATTCTCGCTCACAGTTATGTTGCTCGTGAGATTATAGAAATTGCCGATTTCACAGGTGACAGTTTTCAGTTGAGCGTAGAGGCTTCAAAAACTGATGCGAAAACTGTAATTATGTGCGGAGTTCGTTTTATGGCTGAAACCGTAAAAATTCTCTCGCCTGAAAAAACAGTTTATATCACAAGCCCTGTTGCAGGTTGCCCTATGGCAGAGCAGATGAGCAAGGAATATATCGAAGAAATCAAAAAAGAGTATCCCGATTATACTGTTGTTGCTTATATTAACACAACAGCAGCACTCAAGACGGTTTGTGATGTGTGCGTAACATCTGCATCAGCAGTACAGATTGTAAAGAAACTCGAGAATGACAAAATTCTCTTTATTCCTGACTGTAATCTCGGTGATTTCGTTGCAAAGCAAGTGCCTGAAAAGACCTTTAAGTTTGTAAATGGTGGATGTCCTGTTCACGGTCAGATTACTCGGGAAGATGTTAAGAAAGCAAGAGAGCTTTATCCTGATTCACTTTTACTCGTGCACCCTGAATGTAAGCCTGAGGTTGTGGCAGAAGCTGATTATGTTGGCTCAACAACAGGTATTATGAAATTCGCAAAAGAAAGTGACCATAAGAGTTTCATTATCGGTACAGAAATCAGTATTGCAGAGTCTTTGCAGTATGAATGTCCTGATAAAAATTTCTATGCATTGTCATCAAAACTTATTTGCCCTGATATGAAAGCTACAACGCTTGTTGACCTTTACAACACAATTCAGGGTAAGGGTGGCGAAGAAATCATATTAGATGATTATACAATCCGAGAAGCAAAAAGATGCATTGATAGAATGCTTGAACTTGGGTGAAAATATGAAAAAAGCAGTTATTGCTATGAGTGGCGGAGTTGATAGCTCCGTCGCTGCTTTACTTATGAAAAATGAAGGCTATACCTGTGTCGGTGCTACAATGCAACTGTATTCCGAAGGGGATTGCAGTGATGCAAAAGCAGTTGCCGATAAACTCGGTATGCCTTTTTATATTTTTCCACTTAAAGAAGAATTTAAAGCAAAGGTAATTGACAAGTTTATTGAATTTTATGAGCAAGGCAAAACACCAAACCCTTGTATTGAGTGTAATCGTACCCTTAAATTCGGTGCTATGATTGATAAAATGCACGAGTTAGATGCTGATTTTGTTGTAACAGGTCATTATGCAAGAATCGTATTTGAAAATGGCGAGTATAAACTCAAAAAAGCAGTTGACGCGAGTAAAGACCAAAGCTATTTTCTCTATATGCTCACACAAGACCAGTTAAAGCATATTAAGTTTCCATTAGGTGAATATACGAAACCACAAATTCGTGAAATCGCAGAAGAAAACGACCTTGTAACTGCTCGTAAAAAAGACAGTCAAGACATCTGCTTTGTTCCCGATGGAGATTATGTAAGTTTTATCAAGAACTATAACAACAAAACTTATCCCAAAGGTCAGTTTATGCATAAAGATGGTTTTTCATTTGGTGAGCATAAGGGTATTGTCAACTACACAATCGGTCAACGAAAAGGACTTGGAATTGCATATAAAAACCCACTATATGTACTTAACATTGACCCTGAAACAAATAATGTGATTTTGGGTGATAATGAAGATTTGTTTACAAGCGAAGTAACTGCAAAAAATGTAAATATAATCAGCGGAAAAACAATAACAGAGCCAATAAGAGTTCTTGCCCGTGTCCGTTACAGACATAAGGAACAACCCGCAACTGCATGGCAAGACGAAAATGGACTTTTACACGTCAAATTCGACGAGCCACAACGAGCAATCACAAAAGGGCAGTCATTAGTTATATTTAACAATGACGAAGTATTGGGCGGTGGCGAAATTATATAAGTGCAAAATGCAAAATGTAGGGGCGATTCACGAATCGCCCTTTAATTTTTTTGCCGAATACACTCCCAAAAATAC
>CALBNX010000043.1 GCA_937896885.1 uncultured Clostridia bacterium | reverse complement strand
GTGTAAATGTAGGACAAGGTTACCTTAACAACGAAACACTTACAAACGAAAAGTTCATACCTAACCCATTTGGCGAAGGTAAACTCTACAAAACAGGTGACCTTGCTTATTGGCGTGAAGACGGTAATATCTGTTATGTGGATAGAATGGATAGTCAAATCAAGCTTAACGGTCAGCGTGTGGAACTTGGTGAAATCGAAAAAGTAATCAGCGAAGTTCCTGATATTGAATCAGTTGCTGTTATCATTAAAGAAAACAACGGTCAAGATGTGCTTGTTGCTTTCTGTTGTGGTAATGAAAATGCTATTCTTGAAATAGTCTCACATTGCGAGAGTAAATTGCCACAGTATATGATACCAAACAAATTTCAATTTATTGAAAAAATGCCTCTCAATCAAAGTGGTAAGCTTGACCGAAAGGCACTTGAAAATATCGATGTTGTCTTCGACAGTATAACAATTAAAGAAGAACCTATCACAGAAACCGAAAAGTTAATGTGTGGGTTGTTCCAGAATACCCTTAATATTGATTTTGTTGGTAGAAATGAGAGTTTCTTTAACTTAGGTGGCACAAGTCTTGATATGATTTCAATCTTGTCAGAAAGCGAAATGCAAAATATTTCTGCTGCTGATTTCATTGCGAATCCAACCCCTGAAAAGTTAGCAAAAATAATTGATAGTGGTAATATTACTGATAGTGATGGTTTCTACACTTTACGAAATGTCATTGGTTCAGACAAAGCTTTGATTCTGCTTCCTTATGCAGGTGGTGATGCTTCTGCTTTTGCAGCACTTACAAAAGTTTTGGAAATGCTTGCACCAAAATTATCAGTTTATTATGTTGATTATCTTCGTTCTTATGAACAATGTGAAATAGTTGCCGACAAGATTTCAGACCTTGCTAAATCAAAAGAAATCAATATTTATTCTCACTGTGCAGGTACGGCTGTTGCCTTGCAACTTATAAATATTCTTGAAGCACAAGGTATCAATGTTTCTAACTATATTACAGGTGGATTTATTCCACCTGCAAAACCACCAAAACACAACGGTTGGAATCGCAAATTCAAACGTTCTATTCAACGCAAGCTTATCAAAGCCGGTGCACCAATTGAGAAATTTTCTGCTGAAAGCAACTATAATATGGTTGAAAAATTCCGCAAAGACACTGACTTTATGACAGAGTATTTCTATAAACGAGCAACACCAATCAAAGCAAAGACATCTGTAATAATCAGCAAAACTGATATATTTACGCCTAACTATGCCGTTGCTGAGACGACATGGAAAACTCTTGCAAATAATTTTGATAAGTTGCACTATATTAATACTATTTCTCACTATTTCCAGACAGAAAAGAGTGAAGAAGTGGCACAAATCATAATTGATACAATAAACAAATAAAAAATACCGAAGAACTTTTAAGTTCTTCGGTATTTTACATTTATAAGTTATTTTTTTCGAGCCTTTGCTTTTGCTCGTGCATTCTTTGCTTTTTCAAGTCTCTCAAGGCGGTCCGCTTCTTCTTTTTCTTTTTTCTCAACAAGTTTTTTAGCCTTATCAATTTCATATTCTGCCATTTGTGTATCTAATTTGCCGTGAATATTATCAAAAAACTCATTTATTGTATCCCTATAGAATCTCAAGAAAACTAAGTGGAATATACCATAAGCTATACCAATCAAGCACAAAATATGATACATTTTCAAAGGACCTAAAACATTTTCTTCGTGTCTAAAAAACTCACTCAAAAATCTTGTTGCCGAATACAAAATCATATATATTGGGAAAAGAGAACCGGTTTTTGCTTTTCTTCTATACCATAACAAGAACAAGAAAATTGCAAAAGCCCAAAAAGCTTCTATAAGTTGTACTGGAACCTGATTTCCCGGATGGTCAGGATGATAATTATATGGACCATGTTCCCATGGAATTCCCCAACAACAACCAGCACAATAACATGCTATTTTAAAGAAAAACAATATTATAGGCAAATACATTGTAGATATATCTAAAATTTTTAACGGATTAGCCATAATCAATAATGAAAAAACAACCCAGAAAAACAAAACTGTTAACAGCATCCCAAAATAGTTTGCGCCTGTACCGATAAAAGCACCAAAAGACCTGTTAAAACTATTTACTGCCAAATTTACAATATATGCTGATAAAAGAGATTCTATCGCAAAAAGCAGAATTTCAACGATTTTGCCTAAAATCTTATTGGTTTTTGATGCCACAAAAATAATCTTTCTAGAATGCAAGCCCATTGCGTCACGCTTAGATTTATAATAAAACAATGATGAAAATAGCATCACATAAATACCAGCATTATTCAAAAAATCATATATAAACATATCCTCTATATAAATTCTATGCAATAGTCTCACCTCGCATTGTTTTTTTCAATTATATCACACATCATTTGCCTTTTCAAGCACCCCAAATTCCACTTTTTGTGCTTTTGTTTGACTTCATTCACACCACAACTTGCTTTATTTGTCGAATTAAGTTATAATTTATCGAAAAGGGAGTGAATAATATGCTATCAATGTTTTTTGCAGTTCTTGAAAATCCCAACGACGAACCGCTGTTTGAGATTTTTTATAATAAATATCATCGACTAGTATATCATATTGCTTATGACCATGTGCAGAACAGAGAGACTGCTGAAGACTGCACACAAGAGGTGTTTTTGCAGTTGGCAAAGAATTTTCATAACATCAACAGAGATTTCGACGATAAAAGTGTATTAAACTATGTTAGAATTGTTTCAAAGAACATAGCTATTGATAATTATCGCAAAGACAAAAGACATGCTGACCGCGTTATTGAAGCCGATGTTACAGATGTCTTCGGTTTAACAGAAAGAGATTTTGATATTTTTGATGAGATACAACTAAAAGATGCAATAAATAGTCTGTCACCAGAAATTCAAAATGTTTTCTATTTAAAATATGTATGTAATTATAGTGGCGAAGAAATCAGTAAAGCATTGAACATTTCAAAACCACTTGTGAGAAAAAGATGTATGCTTGGTATGCAACGCGTAAGAGCTTATCTTGAGGGTGAAGAAAATGAGTAAATTTGCAAAAGCGTGTGTTCTCTCTTATGAAGAATGGGTAGCAACAATTCCCGAAGAATTACCCGAGCCTGAATATAGCAAAAAACATATTAGACGTATGAATGCGCTTAAAAACAAAATGCGCGGAAATGTTTATCATCATTTCACAACAAGAACCATTAAGGTTATGCTTGTGGCTGCTATTCTTTTAGCATTGATGATGACTGCATTTGTATTCCCATCTTCAAGAGATTCTTTTATGGATAATTTCAATATTGCAAGCAGATATCAGATGACAAAAAATAATAAAAATTCAGTAGCTGATAAAATAATAGTAGGATACATACCAGAAGGGTTTAAGTTGGAAAATCAGCAAACATATTCAAAAACAATAATTTACGATTACTCTTCAAACGACTCAAAATTTACAATTACAAAATTTTCCTCATCAATTGAAATAGACTTTAATACTGAAGATATTGAAACAGAAGCAATTGTAGTTGGTAATAAAGAATACACTTATGGTATCAGTTTGTCGAATGTTAGCAATCTTATTTGGATTGAAAATGACTATATATATCAAATTAAAGGCGATATCACAAAAGAAGAAATGTTAAACATTGCTACAACTATAAAATAATATATAACAAAAATCCCCCTTAAGACGATTTATGTTGGTTTAAGGGGGTGAACTTTTTATGGCAAATATTATTAAGAAAAGTGTAAGTATTATTTTAATTCTTACAATGTTGCTTTCTGTTTTTGCATTGAATCCTTCTGCTGCTGTGATTCAAGATAATTATGAAATTATGCCTTGCTTCTCAACAATTAATAGTGTTGCTACATCTTTTACCATCAGTGGATTGAATTCTACTTCAACTGTTGTTCTTACATCACAATATTCAACATCATTATATATTAAGATTGAATTTCAGAAAGAAGAATCAACTGGTTACAAAACACTTGAGACTTGGACAAAGTCTGGCACAGGCACAACACTTGCACTTGAAGAAACAAGACTAGTCAACATTTTTGCTGATTACAGAATTAAAGTTACTTGTACAGCAGGTAGCGAAACTTACACAAAATTTGATTACCCAGATTAATTAGTCAAAAAGCCCCGCTCTGTACCCTTAAAGTGCAGAGTGGGGTTTTTCTTTTTTATTTATATCTATGTTCAATTTTTCTCAAAATATTGGTTTTTGATGACGCGTTTTGACACAAAAATTCAAGAGCTAAAAGCGCCAAAAACCACGCATTTTCAACGTTTTCACATTTTTAAAGTGCCCAAAATCACAATTTTCGTGACGCGCTATGACACATTTTTTTGCATTGTTTCGACTCTCTATGACACATTTTTTTATAGTTAAAAAACCATTTTCGCACAGTATAAATTCCCACAAATCACAGATAATAACATTGTTATCAAAATAAACAAAGGAGTTTTTGCATATATGAAAGCAACTGGGATTGTGAGAAGAATTGACGATTTGGGAAGGGTTGTTATTCCAAAAGAGATTAGAAGGACTATGCGAATCCGTGAAGGAGACCCGTTAGAGATTTATACTGCGTCTGACGGTGAAGTTATTTTTAAAAAGTATTCCCCCATTGGCGAATTGTCAGAATTTGCTAGCCAATACACAGATGTATTGAACAGGGCGACAAACTTGCCTGTTATTATTACTGACCGCGACCATGTTATTGCAGTTTCGGGTATGCCTAAAAAAGATGCACTTGATAAACGCATTTCAACGGCTTTAGAAGATATGATTGAAGACAGAGAGAATTATGTTGCATCCCCTGACATTAAGGCTTTATATCCGCTTGCAGACAGCGAAAAAGAAGCAGGAATTGCCTACCCCATCATTGGCGGTGGTGATGTTGCAGGTGCAGTTGTGCTTATGCTCAATTCTGATGGTAGTATGCCCACACAGACAGAAATCAAACTTATTTCTGTTGCGGCATCTTTCTTGGGCAAACAAACAGAAGAATAAAATAAAGAGTTGACAAATTCAAAATTATCCAACAAAAAAGGACCTAACTCAATGAGTTAAGTCCTTTATTTTTAATTTTTAATTAGTAAGAAATTTTATATTCTGTGATAACCTGAATACCAACTTTTGCGTTATCTACTTCTCCGACAAGTGGAACTTTTGCGTGTCCAACATTAAGGAAGCAAGGAGCATTAAGTTTAAGTTCAACACAGTTACCGCTTGCCTTGTCGATTGTTGCAACAGCTACTACATTCTCGTAGTCAATGCTAATTCCTTCTAAAGTAAGACCAGGAACTGAACCGATAGCTCCTGTAATCTGGCTTTCTTCAATAACGCCTGCTACAGCACCAACGCCATCACCACCAGCTTTTGGGTTCTTTTCATCTTTAGCAAAAACGGTAATCACGTAAGTGCTGCCTTTATCTTCACGCTTGATATCCTTAATGCCATTGATTGTAAGAGCACTTGGGTCAGGAAGCTTTGACTTATCCCAATCTTCGTTTTTAGCTTCAATTGAAGCTTCATCCTTAACCATAAACATACCCATAAGTGTTGATAAAACACTTGAAAGTTTACCTGCTTCAGCAACGCCCTTATAGTTGATAGCACCGTCTTTTACACGGATAACTGACGCTGACTTTGTTCTAGCAGCAGTAACGCCTTTTTTATACATGTCAAGATATTCTTGTTTTTCAGAAGATGCACCTGCATTGGTTGTACCAGTATTACCAGTATTACCTGTATTACCTGTGTTACCTGTATTTCCTGAATCAGTAGTGCCTGTGTTGCCTGAATCTGTTGTTCCTGCATCTGTTGTGCCTGAGTCGCCTGAATCTGTATCTTCAAATCCATCTTTCAAACCGCCGTCTGCATCAACAACTTCGTCAGGAGTGAGCATTTCAATTCTTGTGTAAGCAATTGTTGTTGTGCTATAAACCAATGCAATTGCAAGACACAAAGCAAGAGTCTTCAAGAATGACTCAAAGAACTTCTTTCTTTTAGCAGCTTTTTTAGCCTGTTTTTCTTTATATTCTTCGGGTGTAATAATTTTTTTAGCCATTTTAAGGTACCCCTTTCCGATTATTAAACCTTTACCCTATAAATTTACAATAAATTCGCTAAAAAGTCAAGATAAATATTGAATTATTCCCCATTTTAAAACCTTATTTTTCCATTTTATTAAGCATTTGTTAACATTTTTGGTTATTCTAATAACAAGTGTTGAAAAACTTGACCAAATTCTGTATAATAATAAACTATATGGAGTGTGGTAGTATGAATAAGACAACAAAAATTATTATAGCATCGGTCTTGTGCCTTGTTATTTTTGTAGCGGGTATTTGCCTTTTAAAGAACTCGCAACAGAAAGAAGAATATAAACCTGTTGATGCAACCTTGCCTTCAACAACTGAAACTACAACGATGCCCACAACAACTACGACCACGACCACAACAACTACGACAAAGCCTACAAATAAATCCTTTTATCAATATGCAAAATATCGTGCGCCTAATGCCAAACCTGCCGATATAAACAAGCACGGCAGAGCATTGGCTCTTGTTAACAATTATTACGAACTCCCTGAAGATTTTGAGTGGGATTTAGTTTATTGGTCCAACGGACAAGCCGTAGATAAATCAATACTCAACAAATCTGATTTTGATATTTTAGCCATTGACAAATTGGCTTATCAACCACTTAAAGATATGTTCGCAGCCGCTGAAAAAGCTGGTGTTCCGTTAGATTTCTATTCGGGTTATCGCAGTATTGTTAGACAAAACCGTAATTTTGTGCGTTCAGTTGAGAACAATATGAAAAGTGGATTAACACTTGAACAGGCAAAGGTAAAAACAAATAAATCCCGTGCATACCCCGGCACAAGTGAACATAATCTTGGTTTAGCCATTGACATTCTTGTGAAAGGTAATCGAGACCTTTCTGAAAACTTTGAAAAGACAGCACAATTCAAATGGCTTTCAGAAAATGCTGAAAACTATGGGTTTATTCTTCGTTATCCGAAAGACAAAATAAATATAACAGAAATTATTTATGAGCCTTGGCATTATCGGTATGTGGGCGTTGAACACGCAAAGAAAATGAATCAACTGGGTATGTGCCTTGAAGAATACATTGAATATTTAGAAAAAGAGTGAAATTATGACAGAAACAACAAAATTTTGGATTAAAGTTATCGCTTATGGCTTAACAAAGGTACACCCTGCCATAAAAAAAATGGAAGCTTATGATAACAATGGCGAAAAAGAAAAAGAATTTTCTTTAGCAACAAAAACCGTTCAAGGCTGGTCAGAATATTGCATTAAAGTTGCAGAATGCAATTTAAAAGTAAACGGACTTGAAAAAATCCCGACAGATAAGCCTGTACTTTTTGTTCCAAACCACCAGAGCTATGCAGATATTCCTATTCTTTTATATGCTCTCAAAGATTACCCTTTCGGCTTTGTTGTTAGAAAAACAATGGCTAATATGCCATTTATCAAACAGTTATTTAGACATTTTAACTGTGTGCCTATTGATGTTACTGATGCAAGACAATCAGTTGAAGCAATAAACAAAACCGCTGAAAACATCAACAACGGGTTTTCAATGGCGATTTTTCCTGAAGGAAGAAGAACTTTCTCAAACACGCCTGAACCTTTTTACAATGGTGCTTTTAAAATTGCAAAGAAAACTGGCGTTACAATTGTGCCAGTGTATCTTCACAATGCGCATCGTATGTTTGAGGGCAACGGTCATCAACTGGGCAAAGGTGTGAATGTTTCTGTAAATATTCTTGACCCAATAAGCACAGAGGGTATGACTAGAAGCGATGTCAACGCACTCAACGAAAAAGTTTATGAAATGATTTTAAATTTCTCTAAAAACTACACAGAATGAAAAAAATTAGGCAGTCTGTAAAAAAAGACTGCCTTTTTTTATTGATTTATTATATTGAAGATTTCTAAAAATTACTATATAATATATGTATTATGTTTCTATAAGGAGGAAGCAAAATGAAAAAGGGAATTGTCTTTGACAAATCAAAAAAAGTTTTCCCTATGATTGTTATGGCAATCGGCATTGTTTTGGCTCTCGCTTTGCTCATTATGCGACTTAATATCGTTGCAGTTGTTAATGTTGCATTTATGTGCATTGTTGTTGCTCTTATGATGTTGGGAATTTTTATTTTCAAAAAGCTTTATATCTGGAATTTTATTACATATGCAATCAATGGACTTGCAATTGTTCTCTATTTCTCAATTTGGGGTGCTGACGCAGGCTTCGGTGCATTTATGTCGGGCAAAGCAGGTTGGAGCACACTTGAAAACACATTGACAGCAGGTAATGATAATTTTAATTTTTTTGTTAGATTAGGTGGAAATATTTTAATTATTCTTCCTTGCCTTCTTGCTCTTCTTGCCCTCTTCTTTGTTGGTAAAAAGCAGTTCGAGAAAAAAGGTGCTCATGTTGTTATTACAAGCATCATCAGTTTGATTCTTGCTGCAACATCATCTTTCTATGTTATCACAATGAACCTTCGCTCAACTCCTAATGTTGACAGACTTTGGGAAGGTCACGATGACTATCTTAACAAGGTTGACAAAAATACAGAAAACAAGCCTAATGTTCTCTTTATTCTTATGGACGACTTAGGTTGGGCTGATGTTTCAATCAATGGCGGTGACTTTGCTACCCCAAACATTGACCGTATTGGTGAAGAAGGCGTTAACTTTGATAACTTCTATTCAAGTTATTCTGTTTGCTCACCTGCTCGTTTTAGTCTTATGACAGGTCGTTATCCATTCCGTGGATACGCAGATAATGTTATTTATCCTACATTCGACACGCTTTCACCTTTTGCATCGACTCGAATCTTTAACTCTATCGAGATGGGCAACAACTGTGACGGTATGCTCGGTGACGAAATTACTATCGCGGAAGTATTCCAAAATGCTGGTTATAACACCGGCGCATTCGGTAAATGGCATTTGGGTGACTATGGTGAATATCTTCCAACAAACCAAGGCTTTGACTATTTCTATGGTAGCCACCACGTTAATGATATGACACCGTTCTATCATGTTCAAGAAGAGAACGGTGAATATGAAATCGTTCACGGTGTTGATGAAATGTTTGTTGAGGGCAAAAAAGACCAGAGCAAACTCAGTGAATGGATTCACGGTGAAATCAGCGATTGGATTACAGATAAAGTTAAAAATTCTGACGAACCATTCTTCGCATATTATGCAACACCATGGCCACACGGTCCTGTTTTTGCAGGTGACGATTTCGATGGCACAACCGGTATGGGCACTTATGTTGACTGCGTTACAGAATTTGACTATTATCTTGGCGAGCTCTTTAACACACTTGAAGAACTTGGCGTAATGGATGACACTATTATCGTATTCACAAGTGACAATGGCCCTGCTCTTGAAGGTTCAACTGGAGAACTTCGCGGTGGTAAATATACAGCTTATGAAGCTGGTCAAAAAGTTCCATTTATGATTAAGTGGACAAATAATGGTGGACTTTGGGAAGCAGGAACAACAAGAAAGCAGAGTTCAGTTCTTGCTGATATGTTCCCAACACTTATTGACCTTTGCGGAATCACAGGCAATAACGGTCAGAAGAATTATCTTCCATCAGACAGAACTATCGACGGTGTTTCAATGATGCCAGTGCTCACAAAAGATACTGCTATTCACAACGAAGACCATCCAATTCTTCATATGAAACGCGAAAAGCTTAAAGCAATTCAATACACAGTTTCGACAACTGATGTGCTTAATCGTGAAGAATACAAAGATTATAAATATCCTGTTCTTATTGATAACGAATTTGTAACATTCAAGTATTTCCGCAAGATGCAGAATGACAACCCTGCATTCTTCGATAAGACAAGAAAGAATTGGCTCTTTATTCTCAACGACGATATCAGCGAAAGCTATAACAGAACAAGCACATATCCTGAAATCGCAAAAGAAATGAATGAGAAAATGGATGAAGTTATGAATAACTTCAAAGCAAATCGTCGTGGTATCAACTACGATTATTACAACAATCTTTAATTAAAACAAACCCCACAGTTTTCTGTGGGGTTTGCAATTAGGAGAATCTTATGCCACCACTTTCAATAATGATTAAACCTGCGTCAAGTCTTTGCAATATGCGTTGTGAATACTGTTTCTATCACAATGTCACAGAACTTCGTGAAGTTTCGTCTTTTGGGATTATGACACAGGACACAGCTGACAATTTAATAGAAAAAGCTTTGCGCTTTGCCAATGGTGAAAGTGTTGCTTTTGCTTTTCAGGGTGGTGAACCGCTTATTGCAGGTATCCCCTATTTCAAGCATTTTGTCCAAAAGGTTAAGTCTGCAAATAAATTGGGCAGTCAGATTTTTTTGAGCATCCAAACTAATGGCACTTTGGTAACTGACGAGTGGTGTGAGTTTTTCCACGATAACAAATTTCTTGTGGGGTTAAGCCTTGACGGTAGTTTTGAGCACAACAAATTCCGTGTTGACGAAAAAAGAGAAAACACTTTTTATAAAATTCTCAATACCGCTGAAAAGTTTAAACGATACAATGTGGACTTCAACATCCTAACAGTTTTAACCGGGCATTGTGCAGACAATATTGATGAAATTTATAAATTCTTCCGTAGCAAAGGGTTTAGATATCTACAATTCATTCCTTGTCTTCGTCCCTTTGATGACAAGAGCGAAAGTGAACTTTATATGACCAACGAGCAATATGCAAATTATCTCATAAAAGGGTTCAACTATTATGTGAAAGATTATGTTCGTGGTCAATACACAAGTATTCGTTATTTTGACAATCTTGTGCATCTCTTCCTTAGCAACAAAACTGAACAATGCGGAATGTGTGGGCATTGTATGCACCAATTTGTTGTTGAAGGTAACGGCAATGTTTATCCTTGTGACTTCTATTGTACTGATGATTGGTATCTTGGCAATATTAATAATGAGAATGAAAACTTTGATACTTTGGCACATTGTGATAAGGCAATCGAGTTTTTACGAGAAAGCCTTTCAGTGCCCGAGAAATGCAAGCAATGTAAATACTACCCTGTTTGTCGCGGTGGTGGTTGCAAGCGCACCAGAGCTGACAGAGACTATTGCGATGCATATAAAAAATTCTTTTCATCCTGTCTGCCACTTTTCAGAGCATTTATAAATGAGAAAAAATAAAGGTGAGGTTTCCCTCACCTTTTTCTTTTTATGATTTGTGTTTTCCTGCTTCAAAGAATTTTTTTGTTTCTTTTGCAACGACACCCGACAATGCAAAGAGTGCAATCATATTTGGAATAGCCATAAGTCCATTAAAAATATCTGCTATTGTCCATACTGCTGAAATTGTCATATATGGTCCAATGAACACCGCAAGGATATAAAGGTATCTGAATACTTTAATGATTTTCTTATTGCCTTTTGTAAGATATGAAAGGCAACTCTCTGAATAGTAATCCCAACCGAGAATTGTTGTGAATGCAAAGAAAGTAAGACACATCATAAGAATAAATGACGTTAATCTTTCTGGCAAGAATGGGATACCTTCACCAAAAGCATAAGATGTAACGCCAACACCTTCAAGGCCTTCTACTTTCCAAGCACCTGTAATAATAATTGAAAGTCCTGTCATTGTGCAAATAACTATTGTGTCAAGGAAAGTGCCTGTCATTGTAACAAGACCTTGTCTTACAGGTTCTTTTGTTTTTGCTGCTGCGGATGCAATCGGTGCTGAACCAAGGCCCGCTTCATTTGAGAAAATGCCTCGGGCAACGCCTTTCTGCATTGCAATAAACATTGTGCCTATAACACCACCAGTTACTGCCGACGGGTTAAAAGCGCCTTTTACAATGAGTTCAATTGCCATTGGTATTTTATTGAGATTAGAGAAAATGAGCATAAGTGCAAAAACAACATAAGCGATAGCCATAAAAGGCACTATAACTGTTGCAACACTTGAAATTCTCTTGATACCACCGATAAGCACAAGAGCAACTACCCCAGCAAGTATAATAGATGTAATAACAACTGACCAAGAGTATTCACCGACAAATGGGATGTTTACTGTATTGACGTTATTTGCATCAAAAAATGAGTGCACAGCTGATGAGATACCATTAACCTGAGTGAATGTACCGATACCCATAAGACCTGCACAAACACCAAAGAATGCAAATGCTTTTGCAAGCCATTTCCATTTTTTGCCCATACCGTTTTCTATGTAATAAAATGGTCCACCTAAAGCGTGTCCGTCGTTGTCAAAACCACGATATTTAACTGCAAGAAGACCTTCAGCGTATTTTGTTGCCATACCAAGAAACGCAGCAACAAGCATCCAGAAAAGAGCACCAGGGCCACCCGCACAGATTGCAGTTGCAACACCCACAATATTACCTGTACCGATAGTTGCAGAAAGTGCTGTACACAAAGCGCCAAAAGAAGAAACATCGCCTTGGCCACCTTCTTCTTCCTTAACCATCCATTTTAATGCCAATGGTAAACGGATAACTTGCAAAAGTTTAAGTCGTGTTGTAAGCAAAAGACCACCTGCAAGGATGAGCACCATAAGTGGCACACCCCACACAAAGTCATCAATCGCAACTAAGATGTCATTAATACTCATTTTTCTCTACTCCTATTTAAAACAAAAAAATTAAGGACTGATTGCATAACATACTCAGTCCTGAAAAATCTAAAAGAAATTTCCGTCCTTTGACCTGAGAGATTAGCGTTACGCCTTGCACCTTCGGTATCTGTATATTACAGAGTTCTCCGGAATATCGTCCACAGACAGTCAGTTTTTACTTTCAATCTGCTTCACACGATTATTAAGTTAATGATGAGATTTTAGTACATAAAGCTGCTTTTGTCAATAGCGTTTTTCGATATTTTATGACAAAATATACATCAATGCCATTATGAGCATTTCGTCTGCGCCTTCACTCTTTAAGAGCATAATTAAACCTAATATTATTGCTTTATCGGGCTCGTCTAAAATATTGGACTTCGTCTTTTCAAGAGAGATATTTGAATTTTTAGCTTTCTCTTTCTGTTCTTCTTTCTTGAAAAACTCTTTGAAGTCAGGATAGGATGTGTTCTCTGGAAAATTCGGTGGCATATTTGTGATTTTAGGCTTTATCTGTTGATTTGACTCTTCAAAAAACTGCTTCGGTTTTATATATGGTGTTGAGTCTGTTTCTTCTAACAGCTTTTCAGAATTTTTTCGCATTTCACGGACTCTTTCAAGGGCTTTTTTCTGCATGCTCTGTATTTCTGAATATGAATAATTACTCATTCCCAAACATCCCCTTTAACAACGGCAAAGTATCCATTAATTGCAAAAACTTGATAGCGTCATCTGCCTTTTTTCTTCTTTCTTCGTTAAGTAATGGTTTTAAATCAAGTATTAGCCTTGTACGACTATCTTCTTTGTTCATTTGTCCCATTACCGACATCAGTTTACTTATCATTTTTTCATCAAAAGGTAATGATGGTGCAGTTTTTTTAGGTTGTTCTTTTTGAACTGTATTGCCCATCAAAGATTCTGCAACATTTTTAAGTTTTGCCATATCTTCATCACTTATTGATGACAAAAGTTCTTGTAAATCAGCCATTATTACCCTCCGTAAATTTCTTTAACAATTCTTGTGCCTGTGGAGTTGAGAGCATCTGCTCCATAGCATTTTTATCGCTTAATAGTTCCTGCAATCTCTTGCTTTGGTCGGGCTTTAACTGTTTCATAAGGTAGTCTTGCGCGTCTTGTCTGCTCTTTTGATTTTTCATATCATCAACGATTTTGTTAAAATTTTCATTACTCATTGAAAACACCACCAAATTGATATATAATATTATTAGATAATATGCTTGTTCAAGGGGTGATATGCTTGCGAATACTTGTTTTTTCTGATTCTCACGGACAATATAAGCCCATGAAAAAAGCAATTGAAGCACAACCTGATGCCGAGGCAATTATCTTTTTGGGTGACGGTCACCGTGATTTTGAATATTGCAAGCAATTCATTGGTGACAAGCGTATTTACTCGGTAAAAGGTAACAATGATTTTCATTGTGAATACCCATTAAGACAGATTATTACCGAAAACAATGAAAATATTTATATCACCCATGGGCATTATGAATATGTTAAAAGCAGTTTGTCAGGACTTCTTATCAAAGCCCGTGAAAGCAACTGTAAAATCGCACTTTATGGGCACACCCACCGTCAGCAGACGGATTATTGTGATGGGATATATGTGTTCTGTCCCGGTGCTTTATATGACGACGAATACGGTGTAATTGACATCACCGATAAAGGCATAATATGTATTGGAATGAAGGTGAAATAATGATACTTTTTAAAAACGCAAATGTAGTTTTAGAAAATGAAGTTAAAAAACTCTCTGTGCTTGTTGATGGGCAAAAAATCGTGAAAATTGCAAATGATATTGACGCTGACGCAGAAATTCTTGACTGTGACGGTCTTTATCTTTCAGCGGGTTTCATTGATTTGCATGTGCACGGTGGTGGCGGAATTTCTGCAATGTGTTGCGATAGCGATAAACTTTGCAAAATGGCAAAAGCACACGCTTTGCACGGCACAACAAGTATTCTCCCCACAACTCTTGCAGCACCTGTTAAACAGTTGTTAGAGGTCACAGAATACATAAAAAAAGCCAGTGAAACTTGCACTGACTCAAATATTTTAGGTGTTCATTTTGAAGGTCCTTACTTAAACCCTGAAAACAAGGGTGCACAAAGCGAAGATAATATTCTCTCACCTTTAAAAGACGACCCAACACCACTTATTAACTGTTGGGATAAAGTTCGTATTATGGGTGTTGCGCCTGAAATCGACGGTGCATTCGACCTTGGCGAAAAGCTTAAAGAAAAAGGTATTGTTGTATCAGTTGCTCACACAAAAGCCGATTATGACACAACAATCGAAGCACTTGACCATGGATTTTCAGATTTTACACATATCTATAATGCATCAACAAGTTGTTTCAAGCGTGGAATTTTCCGTGTAGCTGGTGCCGTTGAGGCAGGACTTGTTGACGACAGATATACAGTTCAGGTTATTGCAGATTTAAGACATTTACCACTTGGCGTGCTTAAACTTATTTATAAGACAAAAGGCGCAGACGGAATGTATCTCATTACTGATGGCCTTGAATTTGCAGCAAGCAATCTTAAAGACGGCGAAATCTGTATGCAAGAAAATGGTCTTGAAGTGGTATATGAAGATAATGTTATGAAACTTGCTGACAGAAGTTGCCTTGCCGGTAGTGCTGCCACAACCGATATGCTTGTGCGTAATATGTACAAAGAAGTTGGTGTACCGATTTATGACGCTGTTAAAATGGCATCAGGGACACCTGCAAGGGTAATTGGCATTGACAATCAAAAGGGTTATATCAAAGAAGGATATGACGCAGATATTCTTCTTTTTGACGATAACATAAATATTCAAAAAGTTATGGTTATGGGTAAATTTGTGGAGGAATAATTATGACAATCTACGATTTAAAGAACAAAGACCTTAAAAAGTATTTCAGAGAATTTGCAAAGACCACTTATGGCAAAGTCGTTTTCTGCCTTGCTTATTCAGTTTTTCTTATAATGTCAATTATAAGCGCAGAAACAGCAATTATTTGCAAGATGTATTGTGGCTCTTTCTTTGGTTGCAATAGTAATCTTGCACTTTATCTCATAATCACTTTGATTTCGTTTGTTGTTGGCTCAGCATATTTTTATCGCGAGTTTGATAAATTCTTACAAGTGAAATATAAAGATAAATAAAACTCAAGGGACTGTGAAAACTCACAGTCCCCTTTTTCTTTAACCTTTTATGCAGATAATCGTTTTATATCTTTCAACATAAACACAATCACTATTATTGAATAAATGACTTTTATTATGCCTGCTATAATTGTTTCCATTCCTCCGCCAACAAAACATAGAACAGTAAACAATAAATATGGTAAAAATCCGAACATAGCAAGATATCCAGTCTTTTTTGTCAGTACTTTTCTGTAAGAAACAAAAACAACTATTGAAATTATAATGGAAATAATACAGGGTAAGCAAATGCAAATTACAAGAGCATAAACATCAAGACCAACTATGAAATCATAAGTTTTTCCTAAAAATGTTTCTCCCATTACTTGTCCAAGATGTGTTCTTGCGATAGTTATATAATTATCATATATGAAATTAAAAATACTAATAACGCAAAGACTAATATATGATAATCTTGACGGAGTGTATTTAAGAGATTTTATAATCAAATTATCCGTTGCGGAGCTCATATCTTCCTTAGCGATTTCTTCGCCATTAAGCAACTCTGTGACAGAAACATTAAGCAAATTTGCAAGTGGAATTAAAAGTGAAACTTCTGGCACACCTCTACCCGTTTCCCATTTTGATACCGCTTTATCAGTAACACTAAGTTTTTCCGCCAGTTCTTTTTGATTTAATCCGAGTTATTTTCTTTTAATTGCTATGAAATTTCCGATTTTGTTTTTATCCATTAAGTACACCTCCTACAAATAAAATATCATAAAATTAAAAAAAAGTCACCCTACTTAATGTAGAATGACAACTTTTTACAATAAAAAACACCTTGGATTAACTCCAAGGTGTTAATTTTATGGTTTATTAAAGCCTTACCGCATTAGTCATTGATGAGTTCAATGATGCACATTTCTGCAGCGTCGCCTCTTCTTGGACCTGTTTTGATAATTCTAGTGTAACCACCATTTTTATCAGCAAACTTTGGTGCAACTTCATCCATCAACTTTTTAGCAACTGCTTCTTTTGTGATGAAAGAATAAACCTGTCTCTTTGAGTGAAGACTGCTATCTTTTGCAATTGTAATCATCTTTTCAGCCATAGCTCTAACTTCTTTAGCTCTGGTTACTGTTGTTTCAATCTGACCGTTCTCGATAAGATATGTTACCATACCTCTGAGCATAGCCTTGCGGTGATCGCTTGTTCTGCCGAGTTTTCTTGTTCCTGGCATTCGAAATCACTCCTTTATTATTCGTCATCCTTACGAAGAGTAAGACCGAGAGAATCAAGCTTTGCTACAACCTCGTCAAGAGATTTTCTACCAAGGTTTCTAACTCTCATCATGTCTTCTTCTGAACGATTTGTTAAGTCTTCAACTGTGTTGATGCTTGCACGCTTGAGACAGTTGAAAGAACGAACTGAAAGGTCAAGTTCTTCAATTGTCATTTCAAGTGTTTTGCCCTTAACATCGTCTGGTTTGTCAATCATTGTCTCTGTTTCTCTTGCTTCATCTGAAAGGTCAACAAAGAGATTGAGATGGTCTGTAAGGATTTTTGCGCCGAGAGAAACGGCCTCTTGCGCTGAAATTGTTCCGTCTGTCCAAGCTTCAAGTGAAAGCTTGTCATAGTCAGTAATCTGACCAACACGAGTATTTTCAACTGTATAGTTTACTTTTAATACAGGTGTATAAATTGAATCTATTGCGATTACGCCGATAACTGGCTGCATAAGTTGTTTGTTTCTTTCTGCTGAAACATATCCTCTGCCTCTATCAGCTGTGAGCTCCATTTTAAGTGAAGCGCCATCTTCAAGAGTAGCAATGAGGTGTTCAGGATTAAGAATTTCAACGTCTGAATCAACCTGAATGTCACCTGCTGTAACTTCGCATTTGCCACTTGCGTCGATATAAATTGTTTTTGGACCGTCACCGTGAATTTTAAGGATTACACCTTTAAGATTCAAAACGATTTCAGTTACATCTTCTTTCACACCGTCAATGGTTGAGAATTCATGAAGAACACCATCAATTTTTACCGAAGTAATTGCATAACCTGGAAGTGATGACAAAAGAACACGTCTAAGGCTGTTGCCAAGTGTTGTACCGTAACCTCTTTCAAGTGGTTCAACGACGAATTTGCCATAAGTTCCGTCAGCAGTTAAATCAAGTGCTTCAATGCTGGGCTTCTCAATTCCTATCATTCAAAACCCTCCTAACTGAGTACAGATAGTTCTGCATAGTATAAATGTAAATTTCAAGCCTATTATTTAGAATAAAGCTCGACGATAAGATGTTCTTCAACTGGAACTGCAATTTCTTCTCTTTCTGGAAGTCTTGCAATTTTTGCTGTAAGTTCTTCTGCATTCTTATCAAGCCATGCAGGAACAGGGCGAGATGCATTTGCTTCAAGAACAGCTTTAATTTTAACGCTGTCTTTGCTTGCATCTTTAACTGATACTACATCACCTGCTTTAAGAAGGTATGATGGAACGTCAACCTTCTTACCGTTTACACGGAAGTGTGCATGAATTGTGAGCTGTCTTGCTTCTGCACGAGATGAAGCCCATCCGAGAAGATAAACAACGTTATCAAGACGGCTTTCACAAATTCTTAAAAGGTTTTCACCGACAATACCCTGACGCTTTTCAGCCATCAAGAAATATTTATAGAACTGTCCTTCCTGAATACCGTAGTAGCGCTTAGCTGTCTGCTTTGCACGAAGCTGCATACCATATTCAGAAACTTTTTTGCGGTTCTGGCCATGCTGTCCAGGAGCGTATGAACGTCTTTCGAGAGCACATTTACCAGTATAGCAACGGTCGCCTTTAAGGAAGAGTTTCTTACCTTCACGACGGCAGAGCTTACAAACCGCACCGGTATATCTTGCCATAATCTGTTACCTCCAAATTTCTGTTATACACGTCTTCTCTTAGGTGGGCGGCAGCCGTTATGAGGAATTGGAGTTACGTCTTTAATCATTGTAACTTCAAGACCTACTGTCTGCAATGCACGGATTGCAGCTTCACGTCCTGAACCTGGGCCCTTAACGTATACTTCTACGGTTTTCATACCGTGGTCAATCGCAACCTTAGCTGCTGTTTCAGCAGCTGTCTGAGCAGCGAATGGTGTTGATTTTCTTGAGCCTCTGAAGCCCATTTCACCTGCGCTTGCCCATGATACTGCGTTACCCTGTGTATCAGTGATTGTAACGATAGTATTGTTGAAGGTGGACTGAATATGAACTGCGCCTTTTTCAATGTTTTTCTTTT
>CALBNX010000042.1 GCA_937896885.1 uncultured Clostridia bacterium | reverse complement strand
TTGAAAGAGCATCTTCAAAATCAGTTGCTTTATACATAGCAAGAACAGGAGAAAGTTTTTCGTGTGCAAATTCTTCGCTAATGTCAACACTTTCAACTTCGCCGATAAGAATTTTTGTACCTGCCGGTACTGTTACACCTGCAAGTTCTGCAATCTTTGCAGCAGGCTGACCAACGATTTTTGCATTAAGAGCACCGTTGATGATGATTGTCTTTCTTACTTTTTCTGTTTCAGTAGGGTCAAGGAAGTAACAACCTCTTGTTGCGAACTCTGTTTTAACAGCATCATAAATGTTTTCGAGTACTATAACTGACTGTTCAGAAGCACAAATCATACCGTTATCAAATGTTTTTGAGTGAATGATTGAGTTAACTGCAAGAAGAATATCTGCACTGTCATCAATAATTGCAGGAGTGTTACCGGCACCAACACCAAGAGCAGGCTTACCACTTGAATAAGCAGCCTTAACCATTCCGGGACCACCGGTTGCAAGAATAATGTCAGCTTCTTTCATTACTGTGTTTGTCATTTCAAGAGATGGAACATCAATCCAGTCAATAATTCCTTCCGGAGCACCAGCTGCTACTGCTGCTTCAAGAACAAGCTTAGCTGCTGCGATAGTTGAACTCTTTGCTCTTGGGTGAGGAGAAATGATGATTGCATTACGAGTTTTAAGAGCAAGTAAGCACTTGAAGATTGCTGTTGAAGTTGGGTTAGTTGTAGGAATAACTGCAGCAATAACACCAATTGGTTCTGCAACCTTTTTGATACCAAATGCTTTGTCTTCTTCAATAACACCACAAGTTTTTGTTTCCTTGTATGCATTGTAAATGTATTCAGCAGCATAGTTGTTCTTGATAACTTTATCTTCAACAACACCCATGCCTGTTTCTTCTACTGCCATTTTAGCAAGTGTGATTCTTGCCTTGTTTGCGGCAGAAGCTGCTGCAAGGAAAATCTTGTCAACCTGTTCTTGTTTGTAGGTAGCAAACTTCTGTTGAGCTTCTCTTGTGTTAGCGATAGCTTCCTGAAGCTTTTCAACGCTATCTACAATTGCGTAATTTTTTGTTTCCATTTGTATCCTCCTAAAATTTGTTTTTAACATTTCAGATTATTTTGCTTTTTTTATCCCTCGTTTCGAGTTCGTTAACATTTTAACAAACTTCTTTTTACTTGTGAATTCTTAAAATGTTTATGGAGTGTTATCAAAAAAGATAACACTTGAAAATAAAAAATCCGTCCTCTTTTTGAGAACGGATAAAACTGAACTTTATAGATATTTTCTTTTTGATTCACACAGTTCTGTAATAAACTGACGGTCAAGTTTTGTCAACTTGTAGCCATTTTTATATATAAGAACATCTTTATACTTTTTGTTGTTATCTATACACTTTTTCTGAACTAGATTGTATCGTTTCAGCAAACTGTCCGGAGCTGGAGACACCCACATAAAAGTTTCAGGATTTTTATAAAGCAGGTCAAACTGACTTGCACGCTCAAATATAAAAATTCTACGGTCAATATTGTCGGGAAGTTCTTCCTTTACAACCTTTGAAAGAGGCATTGACGGAACATAAGGGTCAGCATGAGCAATTTCTATGAATCCTTTTAAGTCATCAAAAGTTATTTCTTCTTTCTGTGCCAACGGACTATCTGCGCTCATAATAAGAGAATATGAAAACTCTGTTATCATTTCATAGGTAAGACCTTTTTCATCAAGCATTGACTTGAAATATTTATCATAATTTTCAGCATATCGGATAATGCCCAACTTGTAATCATGATTCAAAATATTATTGATTGTACGCTGTGAATTCGTTTCTTTATAAAAAATTTCTGCAGGTTCATCTGAAAGAGATTTTGAAAATTCTGAAAACGCCTCCGAAATATAACAAGCACGAGGCACAGAAATTGAAAACTTCTGTTTTTTTGATGTACCTTTTTTGTAAAGATTTTCAACTTCATCAATCTGACTGAGAATACCTTTTGCATAATTTATGAATTCTTCGCCTTCGGGAGTAAGTTCCATACCTTTTGCAGTGCGGTCAAAAATCACAATACCCAAATCGCCTTCAAGTTCTTTTATTGAACGGCTAATGTTTGGAGTTGCAACCAACAAGGTTTCAGAAGCCTTGTTAAGAGAACCTACTTTTGCTACTTCAACTGCGTATTTCATATGTAATATATTCATTTTTCAAGTTTCACCTCTTCAAAAACTATATAACAAATACAAACTTTAATAAAATAATTATACAATATGAATTTATAAAAATCAATTTAATTGAAGCATTTACTTTGTAATTTTTGAAGTCTTTTTCTTTGGTTTCTGTGTAGTAAATTTTGCACCTTCCTTGCCGATAGTTTTGGATATCATCAAAATAGCATCATTTTGAAATTTGTGGATTTTTTACGAATTGGAATGTTGTTATTTTTCTACGGAATATGGCACGCAGTCTTTGAGACCTTGGGTTAACTCCAAAACCGCGTGTCGTGGGGTGCGGGTCTCCGGTGGAGACCTCTGCGAAGCAGAAGCACTGACCGAGCCGGCAGGCGAGAGCGGGTGTCCAGTGGACACCTCTGCGAAGCAGAAGCACTGACCGAGCCGGCAGGCGAGAACTAATCTTCTGCCCCTGCCAAAAAATAGAAACGGATGCCGTCAGGTGTCCGTTTTTATTTTTCGTATAATATGAAGAATGAGAAACTGATATTGTTTTGTTGTATATAGACACAACAAAACACCCCTGATTTTTATCAGGGATGTTCTATTACTTTGATTATTTTTTAATAATTGGCATTTCGGTCATTCTAAGTCTTGCACAACCGTATGGGCAAAGTTCAATTTTTTGTACATTCGAAATTGGACTTCTTGATTTTGGTGTTTTTCTTGCAACACTTCTATATGGGAATTTAAGTCCCCAATTAATTTGTTGCATATTAGCTTTTATGGTTACAGGTGGGTTTTCTTGTGAGAATGGAATATCCCCTATTCCGTTGAATTTTACTTCAAAATCATTGGCTGCATAGCCATAATTCCAAGGTGTTTTTGGTATGAACTGATAATCGCAATATGGAAATTTTCTTTCAACACCTTCTTTAGTATATTCTCTCATTTCCTTTTCATAAGCAATAGGAACAGAGAATAGCAATGAACCCATCTGCAAAGCACAAAGGTCATTTGGTCGCTTTTTAAAATATGGTGTTGCTTCAAATTCGATTGTGATTTCAGTTTTGCCTTGTTTAATAGCAATTTCAAGGTCTTTATTTTCTCTGATTTCGCCATTTACCGTAAGATTTTTAGCAAATGATGGAATACGGATTACAAAGCTGAAATCTTTATCGCTATCTATTGAATAGTGCATCTTATTCTCAAAAGGATAGTTAGTTTCTAACTTAATTGTAACACCGTTATCCTTTAAAACAGATGGCAACATAACTGAATTAATTATTGTATTTTCATTATGCATAAATGGTGCAAGTGCAAATTTAGGCCAACCCTGGTTAAAGTTTGCAGTACAACAACCAAAGTTGGGTTCAAGACCGAATGTGTGTGCATAAGGACCATTTGTGCTCCACGGAGCCATAATCATAGTTTTCTGACAGGCAATCTGATTCACCTGCTGAACATACTGATGAGTCCACATATCTTCACTGAGTGTTGCAGGTAAGGCATTAAATGCAATTACTTCAAGGCGTTCTGCCCATTTATTGTCACCTGTATGAGCAAAAATTTCTTCATAAGAATACATTTGCTCAACTACAGCACAGCATTCTGTGCCTTTTGTGGGGTCAAGACCTGAAAGCACCTCGTCACCAGTAAAGCCTTCAAATGCAGTACCATTATACTTATCGAGAATTTCGCGAAGCTTTTCTGCGTTATCTGTATATTCTTCGCCCAGCAAATCGTGAGAAACAGCTTCACTTTTAAGCATCATAGTCATATTGACAATATGAGTATTAAGTTTCCAAGCGTGACTTGGTTTCTTCCAATTTTCTGTTGTTTTATTATAGTCAAAACCTTGTTCTTTAATGATTTTTGCAAGGTCACGAATCCAATCTTCGTGGTATTTTTCATATAAAAAATTAAGTGAAATAAAAGACTCAAACCATCTATATTTGCCCCAAGTAAAGAGCTTGATTTCACCACTTTTGAGAAGTTCATAATAATTTTTGAGAACTCTGTAAATAACTTGTGGAATTCTTTCGTCACCTGAGCAATCATAATAAACCTTGAGCACTTTACAAAGAAGTTGCACTGCCCAAGTGTCATATTTTGCTCTTTTATCTTTTTCACAAGGGCAAATCCAACCGTCGTCTTCTTGTGCTGAAACAATTGCATCAATATATTTTTTTACTGTTGCAATCATTTCTTCATTTTCAAGAAGATATGCTAATGGAATAAACCCGTCAAGCCAATAAGGAACTCTTTCCCAACCTTCACGGTCACCACCAATCCACTTACTGTCACGGATGTCTGGCCAGATTTTATGAAGATTACCGCTGAGTCCTTCTGCTTGAATTTCAAGTTGACGCTTGAGCCAACCCTGTGGCTTTATTTCTTTTGATGTATAGAAATTCCATTTATTCATATCAATTTACCTCTACAGTATCTTTTACTTCTTCTGCGTCAACGCCTTTTTTCATCAAGAAGTAAAGAGGTATAATACCAAATATGCAAACTATACCTGCCCACAAGAACATATTTTTTGCAGGAACTATTACAGAAGCACCAACTTCATTTATGATAGTTTGTGCAGCCCTTTGACAAGCCATATCACCAATAACTGGGCCTATAACCATAGGAATAAGCACGGCGAAAATCATTCTTATACCTTGAAAAAGACCTGCTTTGCCTTCAGGAATGAAATCCTTGACAGCAGCACCAAAGAGGATATTGACAAGGGCATTACCGAGAACAACAGGCAATAAGCTTAAAAGGATAACATAGATGCTTGTACTTGTTGAAAGAATAAAAAATCCTAATGTCATTACAATAACACCTATCACAAGACAAAGGCCTCTCTTTTTTGTTGAAAGTCTGAGAAGTGTTACAATACAAGCAAGAAGAATAATTACAACAACCACAGCAAATATTATAACGGAAGGTTTAAGAATATTTGCTACACCACCATTATCGGGAATAACAACATACTGGACATATGTAAGAAGATATGGATAGAAAACCTGAAATGCAACTATTGCAAAGCAAAATGACAGAAGTGCTAAATAAAGTCTTGCGTTTGCTTTTATTACAGACGGTCTGAAGCCATAGAAAAGGTCAGCTAAATAAGAAGATGAGTTATTTTCTATTTGTGCAGTTCGTGGTGGGTCTTTGATAAGGAATAGACCTGCTACACCGCATAATGTAACTACAACACCAAGTCCTATAAAGAAAGCTTTATAGGTGATAGTGCCTGCCTGAGCAAAGCTGCCGACACCTGTTACTGCTAATGAAGACACAGTACCTACAACGGATAAAACAGTTTCAACAATAGGTCTTTGTTTCGGTACGGTAACATCAGTTACCCAAGCCTGAAAAGCGGCATCGTTACTTGTAGAACCCATAAAAGTCATCACAATGTCCATAAGGATAACAAACCATACTGTTGTGCCGAGAATTTTTGCTTCATCTGAAAGATTAAACAGATTTGCAACATTATCTTTTGTAATAAAGCCAAACATCCCTGTAACAATACCCCAGAGAATATAACCTACTGAGATAAACATTTTACGGTTTTTCAGTTTATCACTTAAAGCACCCATTATAAATGTTGTAATCACTGCTGCAATAGCTGAGAGTGCTACCATTCGAGCTACTGCTGTTGTTGCTTCCATTGAACCTAGAATAGCGGATTGAGATACATCGGCATAAATTTCGTTTGTTATAAAGGTGTTGAAATACATATTCTCAGTATTCCATGCTATACCACCCATAAAGCAGAACAGGGTGATGATAAACCAGTTCTTTTTGCTTAATTTTTCTTTACCCATACTTATTCATTTCCTTTTGTATAAGAAAATTTTATAAAACAAATCATTCTGGAAATACCTGATATGTTACATTTTCAAACTGCATTGTAACTTCTTCACGAGTAAAACCTTCAATATCATATCTATCTGAATAATAATTGTATTTATCAATAGTGAATGTGCTGTCAGGTTTGCAAGTAATCATTGAACAACCTCTTTGTGAGCCAAGCTTATCAATACCTGAATATGCGAAATAGTCAATGCTATAACCATAACTAAAAATAATGCCCTTATATTCAAAAGTGGTATTGTTAACATGGTCATGACCATTAAACATTGCCCTTGTTGAACCTAATTCAAGCATTTTTTCAAAAAGGTCATCCTCACCATAACCACAACAAACTTGTCTGCCAAGTTCACCGATTAAACCTTCTACATACTTAAAGTTGTCCGTGTCGTTATAACCGTTATTCTTGAACTCATTCCACGCATCATCCATTTCTACAAGTGGTATATGGAAAAATGCAAGAGATTTAACAGGTGTTGTATCTTTATTGATTTTTTCATTTTCAGCATTCATTCTCTTGATTTCTGACTCATACCACTCAACTTGATTAGGGTGAATGTTATCATAAGTACCCTTGATACTTTCAATAATGTTGTCTTTAACATAAGCTTGAGAGTCAATTAAAACCATAGCTTGAGTGATAATTCCTTCTGAGTTTTTAACCTCAATAACATGGTTTCCGTAACCGTCAACATTTTCTGGACCTGACTGGAATAAGCAATATTTATATTCTTCGTCTTCATAGAATTTTGCAACTGCTTCTCGGTCAAAATATGAGTATGCCTCAGCATCGTGATTACCAAAAGTAACATCCCAATAAACACCAAGGCTTTCCATAAGATTTGCAAATGCCTTTGCGCCACTATAATTATTGAATGTACCCGCTGTGTAAGGCACAGGGAAAGAAATATCGCCCGTTGCAATAACAAGGTCGGGCTTTTCTTTTGTCACCATAGTTGCCACTGCATTAAGTGCTTTTTCATCGACAGTTTTTGAAAGGAAGCCACCACCGATATGTATATCAGTAAGGTGCATTACCTTAAAATCACCATCAGTTATGAAATACCAATATCCGTTTTCATCTTTCTCGGGAACAAGTTGATTTTCGATTTCAACCTTATTATATGAATTACCTTTTTCTAAAAGATTCTGAAGTGATAAAAAGTTGGCAATTGCGATTATAATTGAAAGTGCAACAACTACAACAGCAATTCTTAATAAAACTTTTTTCACCTTTTTAGATTTTACTTTTGCCACAAAGCAACACTCCCTTCAACTTACTTTTTAGAATACCATAAATATTTAAAAAATTCAATAAATACCATTTTCTTATTAATAAAAAGATAAGCACTTGTTCATTGTGAACAAGTGCTTTTAAAAAATATTTATTTAGTTCGTAAACCCTTTGGATAATGATTCTTTGCTCTGCCGTTGGATACTTTTACGCCACCCACGGTGCAACCGTCAACCATAACTACTGCCCAACCATTATCACAATTTGTCTGGAATTCTTCACCGTGAAGATATTTCTTGATTTCGTCACTATCTGCAGTAAGATTGATTTTCCTTTTAAAATCTTCACCCATTGCCATAAAGAACTGATGGTGGGGCACTACATAATTTTTTCTTATCTCCCCTATTGTTACACCACAAGCAAAGGCTAATCCCTTTGGCACAGGAAAATTTGGTGTGAAATAAACGGGATTACCGTTATAAGTCTGCACATAATCTTTATTATATGTTGTAAGGGTATCATCAAGAAATCCAACCAATGTTTTATCGAGTTTTTCTTTGCCAAATGGCATGAAAAAATGCTCTGAATCATTGTTTGAATCTGTAAGGCGCATTACTGCTACAAACTGCCCCTCGCCTTTTGTTTTGTGAAAATAGCAACGCCTTGAATAATGGATATTCTCACATTTACAACCATCAAAACATATTCCGTCAACTGTGTTTTCTCGCACAGTATCTGTTACGGGGACAAGTTCAAAGCCTGGATGACGCTGTATAAATGCATCAACTGTCATTTCATTTTCTTCGAGAGATAATGTGCAGGTTGAATAGACAATGTAACCGCCCACTTTTACCATTTTTGCTGCACAATCAAGAATTTCAGCTTGACGCTCAGCACACATTTTTACATTTTCTGGTGACCATTCATCTATTGCGATTTGCTCTTTTCGAAACATCCCTTCACCAGAACAAGGCGCATCAACCATAATCATATTAAAATATTGTTCAGGGAACATTTTGAGAAGTTTCTGAGGACTTGCACAAGTTGTGACAACATTTTTAAATCCCATTCGTTCAATATTTCCCGTTAAGATTTTGCATCGAGATGGCACAATCTCATTGGACACAAGCACACCTTTTTTGCCCAATTTATTCTTAATCTGACTGCTTTTTCCGCCCGGTGCTGCACACATATCAAGAACTTTCCAGTCACTACCTATATCAAGGCTTTCAACGGGTACCATTGCAGCAGGTTCTTGGATATAAATCATTCCTGCGTGGTGATAAGGGTGATTGCCGATTCCGTCATAGTCAAAATAGAAACCATTTTTAACATAGGGAATTTTTTCACTATCAAATGGGTTGATTTTTTCGAAATCTTCAAGAGATATTTTATCGGTATTCACACGAAAAGCTCTCACAGGTGGCTCATCAACGGCTTTTATAAAGTCTTCATATTCATCACCTAAAAGAGTTTTCATTCTGTTTTCAAATTCAACTGGTAATTGCTTCATCATTCATCACCTAAACACATTTCAGCATAAAGCATACACATTGAAGTTGTTGTTATTGCGGCAGTTTCGGTGCGAAGAATTCTTTTGCCAAGAGATATAATTTGGCTGTCTATTTCTTTAGCACTCTCAATCTCTTTTTCGTCAAAACCACCTTCTGGACCAATAAAAATACCTATTGACATACCTGTTTTAATTTCTTTTAATGCGTCGGTTGTATCAAGCATTCCGTTTTTGCTTTCATAAGGAACTAAAATCAAATCAAGTTCTTGAGCCATCAGTAAAGCTTGTTTATATGTAAGAATATCGCCAACTTCGGGGATTATTGTTCTTTTGCTCTGTTTTGCGGCACTCTCTGAAATTGCTTGCCAACGAGCCACTTTTGATTTCTTTTTCTTGTCATCAATTTTAACTACTGAACGACTCATTTCAACGGGGATAATTTTATAAGCACCCAACTCAACGCACTTTTGAATAATAAGCTCCATTTTATCACTTTTGGGAAGTCCCTGAAAAAGATATATTTTGATGGGTAATTCTGTGTCCTGATAGTTTTCTTCAATAATTCTTGCAATTACAATCTCGTTGTCAAAGCTTTCAATTTCACAAAAGTTACTAACACCATTATCGCTTATTAAAAATGTGTCGCCAATGCGCATTCTCAACACATTTTTAATATGATTAAAATCTGCGCCTATTATATAATAGCACTCGCCTTTTCGGTTATCACTATTAACAAAAAAATTATACATATACACCAACTCAATATTTCAATTTATATTCTCGTCAATTTATAATAGTAGCATAATTCTTTATTAAAAGCAACGAAATACTAAACATTATCAAGATAGTAGTCTTCAAGTATTGAGTCAAGGTGAATAAACTCTATTCTATCTTTGTTTAACGAGTCAACTAATTGAGATATGGCGTTATAATCTGTTGAAATATCATATAACTTGTCAACAAGAACTTCATTTTCATAAATATTAATACCATAAGTTTCAATTATCTTGTTTTCGATAGTGATATTATGTTTAAAAACCTGATATTTCATAAAATTTGCCTTCACTTGTATTTTTTTGCATTTTTGTGTCATATTGTCAACTTTTCAAAACTATTTTATAACCTATGTGTCAAAATGTCAACAATTATTTTTAAATATCTTTGTTAATTTCTTGACATAATTTGACTAATTTTATATACTAATTATTGTAAGAATTTATGCACAAAAAAGGACGTGTTTTTAATGGACCAAAAGTATGAGGCATTATTTACTCCTTGGAAAATTGGTAACGTTGAGATTAAAAACAGAATCGTTATGTGCCCTATGGGTGGTACATCACTTTTCGGTTGGTTTGAACTTGGCGGTTGTCACTTTGACAAGGAAGCTGCAAAACTTTTCATTGAAAGAGCTAACAATAATGTTGGCCTTATCATCCCCGGTATCGCACCACTTCGTGATACATTCTGGGGCAAATGGCTTTGGCAGAATCCAAAGATGTTCGAAGAACTTAAAGAATTTATGGATGAAATCCATAAAACAGGTGCAAAGTTGTTCATTCAGTTGACTGCAGGTATGGGCAGAAGCTGGGCTATAACAGAACTTGTAGCTCCACTTCACAAGAACAAGTTTACTCGTGCACTTGTTAAACCAATTCTTGATACATCTCACGAATTAGCATCACCTAGCCCACAACCATCACGTTGGGCACACGATATTATTTGCCCTGAAATGACAAAAGAACAGATTCACGAAATTATTGAAGCATTTGCTAAAACTGCAAAGCTTTGCCGTGATGCAGGTGTTGACGGTGTTGAAGTTCACGCTGTTCACGAAGGTTATCTTCTTGACCAATTTGCTATTGAATTCTTCAACAAGCGTACAGACGAATATGGCGGAAACTTTGAAAACAGATATCGTTTCGCAGTTGAAGTTGTTAAGGCAATCAAAGAAGCTTGCGGACAGGATTACCCTGTTTCTCTCCGTTACTCTGCTGTATCAAAGATGAAGGGTTTCTGCGAAGGCGCAATGCCTGGTGAAGATTACAAAGAAGTTGGCCGTGATATGGAAGAATCCGAAAAGGCTGCTAAATACCTTCAGGATGCAGGTTACGATATGCTCAATGCTGATAATGGTACATATGACTCTTGGTACTGGTGTCACCCACCAATGTATATGCCACAGAACTGTAACCTTGAAGAAGTTGCACACATCAAGAAATTCGTTGATATTCCTGTTGTCTGTGCAGGTAGAATGGAACCTGATGTTGGTGCACAGGCTGTTGCTGATGGAAAAATCGACGGTGTTGGTGTTGCTCGTCAGTTCCTTACAGACCCTGAATGGATTACAAAGATTATTGAAGACAGAATTGAAGAAATCAAACCTTGTATCTGCTGTCACGCAGGTTGCTTCAACTTCTCATCTTCAAAGGGTCACGCTAATACTCAGGACCTTCTTGACACAATGGGACTTTCTCGTTGTGCTCTTAACCCAAAGACAATGCAGTCAAAGAAATACAACATCAAGCCTGCTAAGAAGCTCAAGAAGATTGCTGTTATCGGCGGCGGTATTGGTGGTATGGAAGCTGCTATGGTTTGCGCACAGCGTGGTCACAAGGTTGACCTTTATGAGAAGAGCGACAAACTCGGCGGTGTATTTATTGCAGCTGCTGCTCCATCATATAAAGAAAAAGACCGTGACCTTATTGCATGGTATAATCGTGAAATCAAGCTCTATGACGCTATCACAATTCATATGAATACAGAAGTTAAAGATATTGCTTCACTCGGTGCGGACGAAGTTATTATTGCTACTGGTGCAGTTGCTAATAAGATTCCACTTAAGGGCGCTGAAAAGGCTATTGAAGCAGTTGATTTCCTTCTTGATAACTCACTTGTTGGTGACAATGTAGTTGTTATCGGTGGTGGTCTCACAGGTTGTGAAATTGCTTATGAACTCTATCTTCAGGGCAAGAAGCCTGTTATTGTTGAAATGCAGGATGACCTTATCACAACTCCTGGTGTTGCTCTTGCTAACACAAGCTACCTTCGTGATTTCTTCAAGACAAACAATGTTCCTGTTTATCTTGAAAGCCGTACAACTGAAATTCGTGATGACGGTGTTACAATTATGGATAAAGACGGCAAGACAATTGACATTGCTGCTGACAATGTTATCCTTTCAGTTGGTTACAAACCTGCTCCACTTGCACAGAAGGCTAAGCATGTTCACGTTATTGGTGATGCTCAGAAAGTTGGAAATCTCCGTACAGTTATCTGGGGCGCTTGGGACGTAGCAATGAAGTTATAATTCAATACACAGAAAAAGGGGATTTTATAATCCCCTTTTTTTATTGATTTAATACTTTTACTGTGATAAACTTAATTTAAAGATTTGTGCGGAGTGTATTATGAAAAAATTTCTTTATTCATCTATTGCAGTTTCGGTTTCACTTTTTCTCTTGTTTTACTCGCTTTTCAAACTTACAAACAATGCTACAACAGAAGCTCTTTATATTACCTTTATGACATTTTCTTACCATTTTATAATGAGACTTGTTGTAGGTATGGTTACTAATCCTATTTTTCATAAGGTATATGATTATAACAATTGGTGGTTTAAGCAAAAGAAATTCGAAAAAAGACTTTATAAACTTTTAAAAGTCAAGGACTGGAAAGAAAAAGTACCATCTTGGTCACCAGGAGCATTTTCTTTGAAAAACAAATCTTTGCACAATATTGCAGTAGGTATGTGCAACGCTGAATTAGTACACGAAATAATTGTAATTTTGAGTTTTGTCCCTATTCTTTTTTCAATAAAATTTGGTGTTCCTGCCGTATTCATATTCACATCAATTCTTGCAGGAGCTTTTGATATGATTTTCGTAATTATTCAACGATATAACCGCCCAAGAATAGTAAAACTAATTAGAAAAAATGTACAAAGTAACTCATAAACAAATCCCCACGGTAAATCACTGTGGGGATATTTTATTCAAAAGAGTTCAACAGATTAATAACAAAATATACCTTTTGTCAAATTAAATGAAAATTATAAAAATAAAGCGGAGCAATTGCTCCGCTGAGTCCTTCATTAAATTTCCATTTTTGCTTTCCATTCCCCATGAAGTCTTGATATTTCAACACAGTCAATTATTCTTTCAACTAATTTTCCATATGAAACATAAGAACTGTCAACAACAATCCTTTTACCTTGTTTCGTGCGAATGATTATTCTTTCAGCCTTGCCTTTATATCTGTTTTTGACTTGACGTTTAACTGTTTCTATATCATCAAAAGTAAAAGTATAGGTTTTTGATAAAAGAGGTATAACTGTTATTTTTTCTTTTTTTACAACAACGCGAAAACGCAAAGATTTTACTAATAAATAAGCACATAGAATAACCGCTGTTCCAAAAATCACATAAAAAATAGTTCTATTTTCAGCAGTTTCATCAGGCCACATAAAAGGACTTAGAACTATAAAAAGTCCCAAAACTAATACGCCTACTATACCGACCACTCCAGCTTCTTTTGGTGCGCAAACTGTAAAACTCTTTGATTTTTGATTTTCCATATTCTTACCTCCTTTTTCAACATAAATATATCACTTTGTAAATTGATTGTCAAATCTACCCAACACTACAAAATTCCTTATATCCCATATTGTACAAAAAATGGTTAAAATTTTATCAAAGTTCGTCATTTTTTAGAGATAAATCACTTTACTTTTTAATCGAAAAGTGTTATCATTTATAATGTATGAATACGCATACATATCTGTATGGCTTTGCATACTTAATTCTATATCTAATTCCATTAAGGAGGAAATAAAAAATGGCAGAAAACAAGACACCCATAGTTCGTCAAAAGAAAACTATGGACGGTAATACTGCTGCTGCTCACGTATCTTATGCGTTCACAGAAGTAGCTGGTATTTACCCAATTACTCCATCTTCACCTATGGCTGACTACGTTGACCAGTGGTCTGCACAGGGAAGAAAGAACATTTTCGGCACACAGGTTAAAGTTGCTGAAATGCAGTCAGAAGCAGGTGCAGCAGGTACTGTTCACGGTTCTCTTGCAGCAGGTGCTCTCACAACAACTTATACAGCTTCACAGGGTCTTCTTCTTATGATTCCTAATATGTATAAGATTGCTGGTGAACTCCTTCCTTCAGTTTTCCATGTATCAGCTCGTTGCGTAGCTTCACACGCTCTTAACATTTTCGGTGACCATTCAGACGTTTATGCTTGTCGTCAGACAGGTTTCGCAATGCTCGCTGAAACAAATACACAAGAAGTTATGGACCTTGGTGCAGTTGCTCACCTTGCAACTATCGAAAGCCGTGTTCCATTCCTTAACTTCTTTGACGGTTTCCGTACATCTCACGAAATTCAGAAAATTGATATCTGGGATTATGAAGACCTCAAAGAAATGTGCAATATGGATGCAGTTAGAGCATTCAGAAAGCACGCTCTTAACCCAGAAAGACCAGCAACTCGTGGTTCACACGAAAACGGTGACATCTTCTTCCAGCACAGAGAAGCTTGTAACTCATATTACGATGCTACTCCTGCTATCGTTGAAAAGTATATGGATAAAGTTAATGCTAAACTCGGCACTAACTACAAGCTCTTCAACTACTATGGTGCACCTGATGCAGAACGCGTAATCGTTGCTATGGGTTCAATCTGTGACGTTGCAGAAGAAG
>CALBNX010000041.1 GCA_937896885.1 uncultured Clostridia bacterium | reverse complement strand
CTGCTTCTGACCATTGAACCTGATACGGATAATGCCGTCGTAGGAAAGCTTTTCACAGTTCAGCCTTGCGGTATCTGCTCTGGCTGAATTTTTTTATTTGGAGGAAAATAAAATGAAACAAAAAAACGAAAATCTTTATTGGCTTGTTGAAAGCGCAGTAATGATTGCTTTGGCAGCAGTTTTAGAACTTGTTGCCAAAATGATTATTCCCGAAATGCCTTTTGGTGGACAAGTCACAATTGTCAGTATGCTTCCAATAGTTCTTGTTGGTTGGAAGTATGGATTGGGCAAAGGATTGGTAACAGGCTTTGCTTATTCTCTTGTCCAGATGGCATTGGGTATTAAAACAATTAGTGCATTAATTATGCCAGCATCTGAAGATTATCTTGGCAATATGGGAAATGTAATCTTGATGTTTATTTTTGATTATGTTGTTGCATATTCAGTATTAGGATTAGGCGCACTTTATAAAAAGACAATTAAAAACAATTCTGTGTCATTGTCATTAGGCGCCTTTACAGTTCTCTTGTTCAGATACTTATCTCATATAGTTTCAGGATACATTCTTTATGGTGCTTGGGCTGAATGGTTCTTTACACAAGATGGCTTCTATTCTTGGGGTGCAACTATTATGAATACATTTAGTGGTAACGCGTTGTCACTCATCTATTCAATTATTTATAATGGTTTCTATATGATTCCTGAAATCATCATTACAACATTAGTTGCTATTGTTGTTGGCAAAATCCCACAAATTACTAAAACTAAAATATAAGAAAAATCCCTTACTCAATACGAGTAGGGGATTTCTTATTACTCTTCAAATCTTCTATCAAGACTTCTGTATTGAATTGCTTCTGTAATATGCTTAACGTCAATTTCGTCTTCACCATCTAAATCAGCAATTGTTCTCGCTATTCTTAAAACTTTGTCATAGGCACGAGCAGAAAGTGAAAGTCGGTCAAAAGCAGTTTTTAAAATTAAAAGCGCATTTGGTGACATATAGCAGTATTTCTTTGTAGCGGCAGAATCCATTTTTGCATTGCAAGTGATTTTTGTACCTTTAAACCTCTCGTGTTGAATTTCTCTTGCTTTTTCAACTCTCTTTTTAATGTCTGCTGAAGATTCTGCTTTTTCAGTACCTGAAAGATTTTCAAAATCAACAGGTGGCACACTGATATGTATGTCAAGGCGGTCTAAAAGTGGACCACTAACTCTGTTAAGATATCGTTGCGCAATACCGGTTGAACAAGTGCAAGGGCGTGTGGGATGACCTAAATATCCACACGGACAAGGATTCATAGCACAAATCATCATAACAGAACAAGGATATTGAAATTTAGCGGCTGCTCGTGAAATTGTAATGACTTCGTCTTCTATTGGTTGTCGCAAAACCTCAAGAGTGTTTCTTGTAAATTCTGGCAATTCATCAAGAAATAAAACACCGTTATGAGCAAGCGATACCTCACCAGGTCTTGGAATTGCACCACCACCTGAAAGTCCTGCAGGGGATACTGTGTGATGTGGTGAACGGAAAGGCCTTGACCTTAAAAGTGAAACACCACTTGGTAAAGCACCTGCTATTGAGTAAATATTTGTTGTTTCAATAGCTTCATCAAATGTCATATCAGGCAAAATTGATGGCATTCTTTTAGCTAACATACTTTTACCAGAGCCGGGTGGTCCAACCATTAGCACATTGTGTCCACCAGCAGCGGCTATCTCTAATGCTCTTTTTACTTCTTTTTGACCACGCACATCAGAAAAATCAGGCAGATTGTCAGGATTTCTATATTCATTGTAATCTTGCGCAGTTACTGGTGTGATTTCATTAATTCCTGTTATATGATTAATAAGTTGAAGAACAGATTTTACAGGATAAACTTCAATACCTTCAACAACTGCGCCCTCATTGATGTTTTCAGCAGGAATAAAGATTTTCTCAATTCCATTCTTCTTTGCACAAAGCACCATTGGCAAAACACCATTTACTCTTCTTAAAGTACCATCAAGTGACAATTCACCAATAAAAGCCATACTGTCATCAATGCCTTTCAATTGACCATTGGCACAGAGTAAAGCAATTAATATTGGTAAATCATATAAAGGTCCTTCCTTTTTCATATCAGCAGGGGCAAGGTTAATTGTGATTCGACTGACAGGATATTGCAAATTAGTGTTTTTAATAGCAGAACGAACTCGCTCTTTGCTTTCTGATACAGCAGTATCAGGAAGTCCAACGATGTCAAATCGTGGCATTCCACCTGAGATGTCAGCTTCAACAATAACTTTGTATGCTTCCATACCAAAAAGCCCAAGGCTTATAATTTTTGAGAACAAAATCATCACATCCAATATAAACTGTAATAATTATACAATACAGAACATATCTTTTTCAACATAAAAAATATATATTTACTTTTAGTGCGATTTGATATAAAATATATAATAGAAAATTTTGGAGGTAGAATTATGAACGATATCAATAAACTCTATGATATTTGGCTTTCTTCTGCAACTTCTGATGCTGATTTAATCCCTGAACTTGAAAGCATCAAAGGTGATGAAGAAGCAATTCTTGACCGCTTTTATAAAAATCTTGAATTCGGCACAGCTGGTCTTCGTGGTGTAATCGGCGCAGGCACAAACCGAATGAATGTATATACTGTTAATCAGGCAACTCAGGGCTTGGCAGATTATCTTAATGAGAGTTTTGAAAACCCGTCAGTAGCAATTGCTTATGACTCAAGAATCAAGTCAAAAGAATTTGCAGAAAGCGCAGCAGGTGTTTTGGCTGCGAACGGTATAAAAGTTTATATCTATCCTGAACTTGTTCCAACACCGATGCTTTCATTTGCAGTTAGAAGACTTGGTTGCTCATCAGGTATTATTATCACAGCAAGTCATAATCCGTCAAAATATAACGGGTTTAAGTGCTATGACCCAAATGGCTATCAAATGACCGATGAGGCGGCAGAAAAAACATATAATTATATCCAAAATATCGACATGTTCTCTGGCGTTAAAACAATGGACTTTGATGATGCTCTTGCAGAAGATATGGTTGATTTCATTGAAGATTGGCTTTATGAAGAGTTTTATACGAAAGTTATATCAAGTCTTGTAAATCCTGATGCAATCAAAAAAGCTGGTCTTAAAGTAATATATACACCACTTAACGGTGCGGGTAACAAACCTGTTCGCAAAGTTCTTAAAAAAGCTGGAATTAAAGATGTTACAGTTGTTAAAGAACAAGAAAAACCTAATGGTAATTTCCCAACTTGTCCTTATCCAAACCCTGAAATCCGTCAGGCTTTTGAATGTGCAATTGAAACAGCAAAAGGTACAGATGCAGATTTGCTTCTTGCAACTGACCCCGATTGTGACCGTGTTGGTATTGCTGTGCGTGATGGCGATGATTATGTGCTTATGACAGGTAATGAAGTGGGCGCAATGTTCACAGAATATCTTCTCGCATCACTTAAAGAACAAAACAAACTTCCAAAAAATCCAATCGTAGTTAAAACAATAGTTACAACACCACTTGTTGAAACAATCGCATCGGCTTATGGTGCAGAAACTGCTGATTTATTGACAGGCTTTAAATATATCGGTGAGCTTATAACAAACCTTGAAAAGACTAACGAAGAAGACCGTTTTGTTGTGGGTATGGAAGAATCTTATGGCTATCTCCGTGGAACACATGCTCGTGATAAAGATGCTGTTGTTGCTTCATTGCTTATTTGCGAAATGGCTTCTTATTATAAACTCAAAGGTATTTCACTTAAAGAGTTTATGGATAGTATTTATGAAAAATATGGTATGTATCTCAACACTCTTCTTAATTTTGCATTTGAAGGTGCAAGTGGTATGCAGAAAATGTCAGATATGATGGCATCTTTGCGTGAAAACCCACCAAAGAAAATTGGGGACTTTAATGTTGTTAAAGTAGCTGACTATAAATTGGGTGTGATGAAATCAATTGACGGCACAGAAACTGTTATTAATTTACCAAAATCAAACGTATTGTCTTATTATCTTGCTGACGGTAGCAAGGTGATTGTAAGACCATCAGGAACAGAACCAAAAATTAAGGCATATATCACAGCTTGTGGTGAAACAAGAAAAGTTTCTGAAGAAAAAGCAGAAGTGCTAGGTAAGAGCATTTCTAAAATTTTAGGAGTATAAAAATGAATAGAAGTTTCTTTGTTAAAGCAGTTGCTATTTTTCTAGCAGTGATTATGCTTTTAAGCACAGCAACGGTTTTATTACAAATATTTATGTAATTTAAAAGAACCACAATCATTGTGGTTCTTTATTTTGTATATTAATATTATTTTATGAAATATATACAAAAATATTAGTTGACTTTTAAAATTTTTGTGATATAATTTGAGTAATATAGTTCGTTAGATTGGTGTCATTATATTCAGAGGTGAATTTTTTGGAAGAAAACTTACTTGTCTCAAAAGCGAAAAGTGGAGACAGTAATGCGTTAACAGACTTAATTAAGCGTTATTCTGAAACAGTTCTTCAAAAATCACTTTCATTCAAAAAGATAAGTGGCATTGAAAATGAAGATTTATATCAAGAGGGGATGTTAGGTCTTCTTTCTGCAGTTTATTCTTTTGATGAGTCAAAAGGTGTGTTGTTTTCTACATATGCTACAACTCTAATCACTCGAAAAATGCTTTCAGCATTGCGAACTGCAAATAAAAAGAGCAATTTGCCATTAGATTCTTACGTTTCTATTGACGAAAAATTTGATATTCGCTCTTTTTCACCTACACCCGAAGAATTGTTGATATTCAATGAAGAAATTGATTCAATTATTTCTTTTGTAAACAACAATCTTTCTAAGACCGAGAAAAAAGTTTTCAGACTTAATTTGCTTGGTTTAACTTATAATGAAATTGCAGAGATTCTTGATTGCACTGAGAAGTCTGTTGACAATGCGTTGCAAAGAATACGCAAGAAAATCCGCAGTATCAAATAAATGCCCTTTGGGTAAAATAATAAGCGAGGTAGCGAAATGTACGAAGACAAAACTCTTACCTGCAAAGATTGTGGAAACGAATTTGTTTTTACAGCAGGTGAACAGGAATTTTATGCAGAGAAAGGATTTGTGAATGAACCACAGAGATGTAAAGAGTGCCGTGTAGCACGCAAAAATGCAATCCGTGGTGCAAAAGAATACCACACAGCAGTTTGTGCTTCTTGTGGTGGCGAGGCAAAAATTCCTTTCCTTCCAAAAGATGACAGACCTGTTTATTGCAGTGAATGCTTTGCTAAAATGAAGGGCGAATAATTCAAAATTTGGGCACGGGACTTTTGTTCCGTGCTTTTTGTATATTTAGATATGTTTTTGCCAAACTATGCTTGGGTGAAAAATATGATTTTCTTAAAAGCATTTTTAGTTGGTGGTATTATTTGCGTAATAGGTCAGTTGTTGATTGATTTAACAAAACTGACTCCTGCAAGAATATTGGTTTCATTTGTTGTTATCGGGGTAATATTAGGTGGATTAGGTGTATATGAGCCAATAGTCGATTGGGCAGGGGCAGGGGCAACCGTGCCACTGACAGGCTTTGGTAACACTCTCGTCCAAGGCACAAAAGAAGCTATAAAAGAAAAAGGTGCACTGGGTATTGTTTCAGGACCATTATCTGCAGCGTCTGTTGGGATAACCGTTGCAATGCTTTGTGGACTTATAACATCTTTTGTAACAAAACCTAAATCTAAATAAAACAAAAAAACAGGACTGAATACCCAGTCCTGTTATCTTTTTGTGATTAACTCTTAAGCAACTGTTTCTGAAACAAATGTATCGTCACAGAATGAGCAAGAAACATAGTTCTCAGCATCGTTGCCGATTACAACTCTTTTACTGTCAACATATTTTTTAATAATTACATATGCAGCGACTGCAACTGCTGCGATAGCAGCGATAATAGCGATAACTTTCAAAGCCTTTTTCATAAGAATAAACCTCCGATAAAATCTTTATTCAATTATACACAAGAAATTATAAAAAGTCAATAAAGAAAAATGCCGAAGACTTTCGTCAACGGCAAAGAACTGCGTAATTAATAAACAACTCGATTAAGCCTTGTTAAGCTTTGTAACGAGAGCAGACTTTTTACGAGCTGCATTATTCTTATGAAGAAGACCCTTAGCAGCAGCCTGGTCGATTTTCTTAACAGCAACTTTTACAAGCTCTTCTTTTTCAGCAGCATTTGTTTCAATAGCAATGTTTGCTTTTTTGATAGCTGTTTTGAGAGCTGAGTTAGCTGACTTGTTACGCTGTGCCTTTGTCTTGTTAACGAGAACACGCTTTTTAGCTGATTTAATATTTGGCATATTCGTTACACCTCCTTCGCATTACAGATACATATATTAGCACGAAATAAAATAAAAATCAAGTTTTTTTTACAAAATGACTATATTTTTTTGTGTGGTCAATAATAAAGGTGAAAAATAGTGATTTTGTATGGAGAAATGCAATGATTTATAGAACTGATTTAGCCCTTGAACGCCATGAAATGCTTAATAAAGAGCAAGTGGAAGGCGTTCGATATGAAACCAAACAAAAGGATGATGCCACAATAACTCTTGTAGAAGTCTTAGATGATTTCGGTGAAAAACAAGTTGGTAAACCTAAAGGTAAATATTTTACTGTGGATGTGCCTGAATTCTCACACGAGACGGAACTACTCGATGGTAGATTAAAGGCTTTAACTGAAGTTATAACTGATATGTTACCAAAAGGTGAAAAATCGGTCTTGGTAGTTGGCATAGGAAATGATAATATTACACCTGATGCACTAGGTCCATTGTGTGCAGAACAAATATTTTCAACACGCCATCTTAAAACAGAATTTTCAAATGAACTTGGTTTGCCAGCATTTAATCCTGTGGCATCAATTTCAACAGGAGTGCTTGGTCAGACAGGAATTGAAACTGCAGAATATATAAAAGGAATTGTTGATTTAATTAATCCTAAAACTGTTATAGCAGTTGATGCATTAGCATCAAGAAAATTGTCCCGATTAGGCAAAACGGTTCAGCTCTCTGATACTGGAATTTCACCGGGTGCAGGAGTAGGCAATAACCGTGCAAGAATTGATGAAGAAACTTTGGGAATACCTGTAATTGCCATTGGTATTCCAACAGTTGTAGACGGCAAAACTCTTGTTTGTGATTTAGTAGAAAACAATTGCAAAATTGATAATATATCAAAAGAAGCTGAAACTGTTATGGTAACGCCGAGAGATATTGATATGATAATAAAAAGAGCTTCGCGACTGCTTGCTTTGAGCATAAATTGTGCATTACAACCGCATATTGAGCCTGAATTTTTGTTGTCATTAATGTAGCATTTTAAAGTTTATTCTTTCATATAATTAAAAAAACTATGAAAGGAATGACACTTTGAATAAAAGGACAAACTTTGCTGAAAAGTTATTTGAATATATAGTAAAATCAATAATCCCAGTTTTTATTGTTGTTTCTTTACTAACTACAAATAATGCAGATTATTTAAAAAAAACAATACTAAATATAGGAATGTTTTTATCATATCCAAGTGAAACTATTTCTTATTATAAATCTCAAAACAATGAAATGGAAGAAGACGAGATAGTTGCATCAATGGGTGAAGTACAATCGTCATCTCAAACTGTAACTATAAAATCCGATATTCCTGATGATATTCAAAAACTCATAAATGAGGCAGAAACAAAATATGCGAATTCAACTAATGACGGAAAAATTTTAGCAGAAGATTATAGTCGAAAAAACGCAACAATAGAATATGATAAAATTCTCGTCAGAAATACAACGGTTGATAAAAGCATTAATATTGATAATTATATAAACCGAAAAGTAGTAGCTAACATATCAAAAAATCAACCTGCGGTGCTGATTTATCATACTCACACATCAGAAAGTTATGAATTGTTAGATAGAGATTTTTATACGAAAGAACGAGATATCCGAAGTGACAATAAGAATGAAACCGTTGTGCGAATTGGTGAAGAAATCTGTAAAATTCTTAATGAAAAAGGGTATAAAACAATTCATATAACCGATACTTTTGACGAGCAATATAGCGGTGCTTATGAAAGGTCAAGAGCAAAGGTTAGCGAAATTTTAAAGAATAACCCGTCAATACAAGTGGTACTTGATATTCATAGAGATTCAATTTATCAAAAAGACGGAACAAGAATAAAAACCGTTACTGAAATTGACGATAAAAAAGTTGCGCAAATTATGTTAACAACGGGCTGTGAAACAGGAAATGTGACCGATTTTCCTAATTGGGAGAAAAATCTCACCTTTGCGCTTAATTTACAAAATCAATTGGCAACAGATAATCCACAGATAGTCAGACCATTAGTGTTTTCAAGTAGAAAATATAATATGGACTTGTTGCCTTGTGCTTTGTCAGTTGATATAGGTACTGATGCTAACACATTAACTGAAGCAGTATATTCTGCTCGTTATTTTGCTGAATCGTTGGCGAAATTATTAAAGGAGTTTGAAAATTAATGTCAGAGACTACAAAACTTTTAAAAAACTTTATTTTATCATCGATAGTGACCTTGTTGATTACACTTTCACTTTGTGGATTTTTCATTGTGCAAGAAAATACGGGCAGAATGCTTTTTGGTTAAAAAATATTGCAATAGTTATTCTTAAAGTGTATAATTTAAAATATACAGTTGAAAGGAATACTAAATGATATGAATTTTAATGAAATTGGTAATAATGGTCTTGTTGAAGGCTTTGCAGTAATTAAACAATGTGACAAGAAAACAGCTAAAAACGGTAATTTTTATCTCGATATTGTACTCTCTGATAAAACAGGAGAAATTTTTGCAAAACTTTGGGATTATAACGAAGTTTCTCATGGAAAATATGAAAACGATATGTTTGTAAAGGTTAGAGGCTTAATCTCTCAATATAATGGTCACGACCAGTTGAGAATTGATAGAATCCGTCCTGTAGTTGAAAGTGACGGTGTTAATGTTTCTGACTATGTAAAATCAGCGGATTATAGTGGTGAAGATATGTTTAATTTTCTTCTCGAAACTGTTGATGACTTTAAAGATAATGACCTTAAAAAAATTGTTACATATTTACTTGAAACTAACAAAGAAAAGATTCTTTATTTCCCAGCAGCATTCAGACTGCATCACGCTATCCGTTGTGGACTTTTAATGCACACATCATCAATTGTGAAACTATGTGAAAGCATTTGCAAGGTTTATCCTTTTGTTAACAGAGAGTTGCTCGTTTCTGGTGCAATTCTTCACGATATCGCAAAAACAATTGAATTTGATGTTAAAGAAACAGGCATAGCATCTGGATACACCGTTGAAGGCAATCTTTTAGGACATCTTGTAATGGGTGCAATGATGGTTAAAGAAGCAGGGGAGAAACTCGGGATTGATAGTGAAAAATCAATGCTTTTGCAACATATGATTTTGTCACATCATGGTGAGCCTGAATTTGGCGCAGCAGTTAGACCACTTTTCCTTGAAGCAGAATTGCTTTCACAACTTGACTTGATGGACGCACGCATTTATGAGATTATGGATGCAGTCAGCGGAATCGAAAAAGGTGAGTTCACAAATCGTCTTTGGGCACTTGAAGACCGTAAATTCTATAAATATAACGACGCAGAATTAAAGGTTGATATTCTTTAATTATAGGGCGGGAGCTTTGCTCCCGCTATTGCTTTTTATCTTAATAAATTCTTAATAAATTAACTTATTTATTCTTAAAACTATTTTTATTACAATACCGTTGGAGGTTGAAAATATGTATAATATTCTTGTTTGTGATGATGAAAAAGATATCGTCAATGCACTTGATATTTATCTTAAATCAGAGGGGTATAACACAATTCTTGCTTACAACGGTAATGAGGCAATAGAGAAAGTAAAAACAGAAGATATTCATTTAGCTCTTTTAGATATTATGATGCCTGTATTAGATGGCATTTGTGCTATGGTGAAAATTCGTGAAATTTCTAATATTCCCGTTATTTTGTTAACGGCAAAAAGTGAAGATACCGATAAGGTTTTAGGACTAAATGTTGGTGCAGATGACTATATTACAAAACCTTTTAATCCTGTTGAAGTTATAGCGAGAGTAAAATCTCAACTTCGCCGATATATGATGCTCGGTGGTGGTAAAACTAACGAACAATCAATAGTAATCGGCACATTAGAACTTGATGACAACGCCAAAAAGGTAACAGTTGATGGCGAAAAGGTTTCACTCACACCAAAAGAATATGAAATACTGTATTTTTTAATGCAAAATGCAGGCAAAGTCTATTCTCCACGCGAAATATATCTTAAAGTGTGGAAAGATAATCCCTATGGCGCAGAAAGTACAGTTGCAGTACATATTAGACACCTTCGAGAAAAAATCGAAATTAATCCTGCTGAACCACGTTATTTGAAAGTAGTGTGGGGACAGGGCTACAAGATTGAAAGAGGTGTTATGTGATGAGAAATAATACGGTCGTTAAATGTGTGGCAACAGTTCTTTTTGCTGTGATGCTTTTGTCTGCATTGCTATCATCAGCACTTTTGTTATTTGGATTTGGTTCAGGTGCTTTTGCGGCTGAAAGTGACCGCTATGACTTTAAAAAGACCTTGTTGACAGGTATGACGTGGAATCCAATATCCAGACTTAGTGATTATGTTGAATATTATGAAAAGCACGGTGAGGTTTCTCAAGTTGGTGGTGAAATATTTGAAGAAGCAGTTTACAATTTTATGTCTAAAAACTTGTTGGTAGAAATTAAAGATTCTGATGATAAAATTGTTTTTTCAAATATTGATGATACAGCAAGCGATATTATCAATACCGGTGTGCACAGCTTTAGCGTATTAAAAGAAGAATATCGTAATAACCCCAATAATTCAAATTCGCAAAAAGTAAATGATACCGAACTCGAAACGGGCTCAGTCTTTTATGAAACCACATCTGTATCTTATGAAGATGCTGATTGTTATGAGAATGTAGAATATGAAATAACGGTATGTTTAAAGAAAGAATTTGTTGTAAAAGATTGTTTTTATTACATAAACGAATTGTTTAATTTAGTTTCTAATAAACAAACAACACTTTTTATAATAGCGATTATTTCAATTTTATCTTCAGCTGCCTTATTGGTATTTATAATGTGCGCGGCAGGTCATAAAGAAGATTTTGAAGGAATCTATATATCAAAATTTGACAAATTTCCGCTTGATATTATGATTGCATTGTTTTCTGTGATAACCTTGCTTTTAGGTTGTGGTATCTTCTGGATTTGCGATAATGTTTATTTTGAAATGATAAGTTACAATTCCGATATAACACTATGGGTAGCAATGCCGTATATTGCAGTTTTGGTTGTTATTGCTACATTTCTTGATGGAATTTTGTTAGCAATTCTCGCAATGACAATTGCAGTAAGATTTAAAACAGACACTTTTATTAATACAACAATTATCTATAAGATTTTATCAATTGTTTTTAGAATATTAAAAAAGATATTTAGTTGCATCAAAGAGCTATTCAAAAAATCTTTTAAGTTTTCAATTTCAATGTTACGTTCAATTCCTCTTGTGTGGAAAACAATTGTTGCAGTAGTTAGCATAATGCTTTTTGAGTTTATAATACTTACACTTGATTGGGGCTTTTTATGGCCTACTACATGGATTTTGAACTGTGTTCTTTGCGTAGGTATAATTGTTGTTGCAATACTACTTAAACGAATAAAAAAGGGTACAGAAGAAATTGCAAAGGGCAATGTTTATAAAAAAATTGACACAAAATATATGTTTCTTGATATAAAAGACCACGCTGAAAATATTAATAATATAAACGATGGTATTGCAAAAGCAGTTGAAGAGAGAATGAAGAGTGAACGCTTCAAAACAGAGCTCATTACAAATGTTTCTCATGATATTAAAACCCCATTAACTTCAATTATCAACTATGTTGATTTGCTTGAAAAAGAAGAAATTGAAAATGAAACTGCAAAAGAGTATATAGACGTATTATCTCGTCAATCTGCAAGACTTAAAAAGCTTATTGATGACTTGTTAGAAGCATCAAAAGTATCAACAGGTAATGTTAATGTTAACTTTAGTAAACTTGAGTTAGGTATTTTGCTGTCACAAGCTCTTGGTGAGTATGATGAGAAGTTCGCAAATTGCAATTTGCAAGTTGTTCTTAATAAAACTGATGATTTGTTGCTTGTAATGGCTGACAATCGCCATATATGGCGTGTTTTCGATAATATACTCAACAATATTGCAAAATATGCTCAACCTAATACACGAGTTTATATTGATGCGACGCGTAAATTAGATAAAGCAGAAATTTCATTTAGAAACATTTCAAAAGACCCACTTAATATTTCAGGTGATGAGCTGATGGAACGCTTTGTGCGTGGTGATAGTTCAAGAAATACAGAAGGTAGCGGATTAGGTCTTTCAATTGCAAAATCTTTGACTGAAATTCAAAAAGGTAAACTAGACATTCAAATAGACGGCGATCTTTTCAAAGTACGTCTTGCATTCCCATTGAGTGAATAAACACAAAAAATAACACACCCACAGTGAATATATATTGTGGGTGTGTTATTCTATTCTTCATTCAATTTTCTTTGTAAATATTTCGGTAATTTACCAATAACTACCGAATAACTATGGTCTATCATTTCAAAAATTATCTCATCAGGCACAGAACCATCTAACGGAAACGTATTGAAATAAGGCTGCTGAACAGGTGGGCAATGGTAACCTCTTACAACAACATTAGGAAACATCTGTCTGTAAAATTGACCAGTCATAGCATCGCATTTAAGTGTTATGTTATCAATTCCTTTTAATTGAAAAAATTGTGCAAAAATTTTCTTTTCAACTTTAATTATTTCTGAATCTGGTCCAAAAGGGTGGTCAACATAGGCACCGGTTTTTGAGAGACAGTATTCAATTAATGACTGTGGAGTTTTCATTGCTGGTCGCTCCAATTATAATTTCTTAATTCTCCTGACTCCAACAATTGTGGATAATCCCATTGTCTGAGTGTTTCATAGACACCAATGGCAACTGCATTTGAAAGATTAAGGCTTCTCGCTTCATCAATCATAGGAATTCTCACGCATTTGTCAGGATTTGCAAAAAGTAAATCTTCAGGAAGTCCCGCAGTTTCTTTGCCAAAAACGAGATATGTGTTGTCAGGGTATTTTACATCAGAATGTCTTTTTTGTGCTTTTGTTGAAAAATAGAAAAAGTTACCACCTTGATTTTTCTCAAAGAACTCTTCAAGTGAGTCGTAATATGTAATATCAAGCAAATACCAGTAATCAAGACCTGCTCTTTTTAACTTTTTATCATCAGGTGTAAATCCCATTTTACCAACCAAATGAAGTCTTGCTCCTGTTGCTGCACAAGTTCGGGCAACATTACCAGTATTTTGTGGGATTTCAGGCTCAACCATTACAATATTAAGTGTCATTTTTATCACCAAAATTTTGAATTTTTTATGTAATTTAAAGTATAACATTTTTAGAAATAATTTTAAACATTATTTTTTAATTTTTTTATTTCTTTTTCAAAAAATATATTTGCTCATTAAATTGTGAGCGAAAAAATTTTGAAAGGGGAAGAGAAAATGAACAACAATACAATGTATAAAGCACTTGGCGCAGGTGTTCTTGCAGGTACAGCAGCCCTTGCAATGACTAATGCAATGTCAAATAACGCAACAAAAAAGAAGATGAAAAAAACTGCGAAGAAAGCTGTAAACACTTTTTCAGATGTTGTTGAAAATATGAACAGTATGATGAAATAAGGTTGTTTAAATGAATAAATTTATTAAACCTTTATGTGCTGTTCTATCGCTAACTTTGCTTTGCTCTTGCACAAAACAAAATACAGAAGCTGAACCAAAAGTATCAGAAACACAAACAGAAACACAGACTGAAACAATAACTCAATTTGATGAGCCTGAAACTTCAGTATCACCTGAACCAATGGGTGCTAACGATAAGAAGTCACACAGTTATGGCGTAGCAAAAAATGGTGTTGCAAATGAGATTTCAATAAATGCACAAAAATATTTTGAATCCAATAATTTTAAAGCATTTTGTCTTGATACAAAGTCACAGAATAAAGTTTTATATTTAACGTTTGATTGTGGTTATGAAAATGGCTACACATCAAAAATTCTTGATGTACTAAAAGAGAAAAATGTTAATGCAGCCTTTTTCTGTACTTTGCCACAGGTTAAAGAAAATCCTGACTTGATAAAGCGAATGATTGCAGATGGTCATATTGTTGGTAATCACTCTGTAACACACCCATCTTTCGCAGAAATCGGAACTGAACAGATAAAAGAAGAAATTTTGGGAATGGATAAATATTTAAGAGATAATTTTAATTACAGTGAGCCGTATTTCAGATTTCCAAAAGGTGAATATAACGAAAATGCCTTGAATACGGTTGGAGAGTTAGGTTTTACAAGCGTATTCTGGTCATTAGCTTATGCGGATTGGGATTTGAATAATCAAAAAGGCGCGAACTATGCCTATAATACAGTTGTTTCAAGACTTCATCCAGGAGCTGTGATTTTATTGCACTCTGTATCACCTGATAATGCTAATGCACTTGCAAGAATTATTGATAAAGCAAGAGAAGATGGATATGAATTCTGTTCGTTGAGAGACTATAAATAATTAGCAAAATTTTTCAATAATAATACCCAATTAGAAGCTCATAATACTATTGCAAACGTAAGAGTTTTAGAATGATTGGGGTGTAAATAAGATGTCAAGAGGTAATAAGAACGTAGTACCAGAAGCTCGTGAAGCTCTTAACCGTTTTAAGATGGAAGCTGCATCAGAAGTTGGCGTAAATCTTAAACAGGGCTACAACGGTGACCTTACTTCAAAGCAGGCAGGTTCTGTTGGCGGTCAGATGGTTAAAAAGATGATTAAGTCATACGAAGAAAATATGAAATAAGTGTCTTTTGGCTAATTAAAAGAACCCGATGGGAAATATCCTGTCGGGTTCAGATTTTCCAATATTTTTTTCAAAAAACTATTGGAAATTTTAAAACAATGTTATATAATTACAATAATTATATTATTTATAAAGGGGAGGTAGGCATTTTGGTAACAAAATATTCCGTAACACTTGAAAAAGTAATCAATGAAAATGGATATGAAGTTCTTTATTTACCATGTGATGCTTCTGTACTTTCAATCACTTCAAAAGAAGTAAATCGTCCCGGTCTTTTACTTGCAGGCGCTGACCCATATTTCGACCCTGCAAGAGTTCAGTTCTTAGGTAACGGTGAAATGCATTATATTAATACATTACCAAAAGAACAACAACTTGAAAGATTGGAGAGCCTGATAAGCAAACAACCTCCTTTGATTCTTATAACAAGAAATCTTGAGCCAGTTGACGGAATGATTGAGCTTGCACAAAAATATAGCGTGCCAATTCTTCGTTCTGCAGATTCAACGTCTGGCGCAATGGCAACACTTATTTATTTCCTTGGTACAGAACTTGCTGAAAGAATCACTCGCCATGGTGTTTTGGTTGAAGTTTATGGTGAAGGTATTCTTATAGTTGGTGACAGTGGTGTTGGTAAGAGTGAAACCGCAATAGAGCTTATTAAACGTGGTCACCGTCTTATTGCTGACGATGCTGTCGAAATAAGAAAAACCTCTTCAAAAACACTTGTTGGCACAGCGCCTGATAATATCCGTCATTTTATTGAACTTCGTGGTATTGGTATTATCAACGCACGTCGTATTTTTGGTATGGGTGCTGTTAAGCTTACAGAAAAAATCAACATGGTTATTCAGCTTGAACCTTGGGATAGCTCAAAGGTTTATGACCGAATGGGTCTTGATAACGAATACATAACCATTATGGATATTAAAGTTCCATTGACAGTTGTTCCTGTTAAACCTGGTCGAAACCTTGCAGTTATCATTGAATGTGCTGCAATGAATAACAGACAGAAGAAGATGGGCTATAACGCTGCTCGCGAGCTTCTTCATCATCTTGGAATGGATGATGGTTATGAGCCAAAGGCAAAAGAAATTGACATTTGGCAAAATTATTAATTTTTTAAGAAAGAGGTAATGATATTGTACGGTGAACTCATAACACTTGCAAAAAGCTTGGGTGCAGTTGTTGAAGAAAATGCACCAATGAGCAAATATACAAGTTTTAAAACAGGTGGTAATGCCGATTTACTTATCATTCCCGCTTCTGCAGATTCATTATCTCAAATTGTTAAAAAGTGCAAAGAATTAAATGTAAAGCCATTTATTATGGGCAATGGCTCAAATCTGCTTGTGACTGATGGTGGATATAAGGGCGTAATAATAAAAATTGGCTCAAATCTTTCGTCAATAAAATTGCTTGATGAAAACACAATTGAGTGTGAGTCTGGTGTTATGATGAAAGCACTTTGTAATTTTGCTCTTGATAATTCTTTAAGCGGTTTAGAATTTGCATTTGGAATTCCTGGCAACCTTGGTGGCGCTGTCTATATGAATGCAGGTGCTTATGGTGGAGAAATGAAGGATGTTCTCTATTCTTGCACTCACATTGATAGTGATGGCAATATAGGTACACTTACAAAAGACCAGCTTGATTTAGGCTATCGTCGTAGTGCTTATACAGATAATGGCTACACAATAATTTCTGCAACACTTAAACTTCAAAAAGGTAATAAGACAGAAATTAAAGAAGCAATGAACGACAAATTACGTCGCAGAAAAGAAAAACAACCGCTTGAATTTCCAAGTGCTGGTAGTACTTTTAAGCGACCCGAAGGTTATTTTGCAGGTGCGTTGATAGAAGATTGCAACTTAAAAGGATATACAATCGGTGGTGCGCAGGTAAGTGAAAAACACGCAGGATTTGTAATAAATCGTGGTGGTGCAACATCAACAGATATCTTAAATCTTATAAAACACATTCAAAACACAGTTTTTGAAAAACACGGTGTTAAATTAGAAACCGAAGTTAAAATTATTGGGGAATAAGGGGTGACGTTATGCAATTAGTAATCGTAACTGGTATGTCTGGTGCAGGTAAATCAAGAGCCATTGATACATTAGAAGATATCGGTTTTTTCTGTGTGGATAATATGACACCTAAGCTAATTCCTACATTTGTTCAGATTCTTAATGACTCAACTGAGCAACGAGAAAAGGTTGCTATTGCAGCCGATGTCAGATTGGGCGATTCTTTTAATCAGTTATTCGAGGCTCTTGAAGAGTTGAGAGTTATGGAATGTGATTATAAAATATTATTCCTTGACGCTGATAACGAAGTGATTATGCGCCGTTATCAAGAAACTAGAAGAAAGCATCCACTTTCAAACAAAAACTCGCAGAGTGAATTGTTAGATATTATCATTAAAGAACGTGAAATGCTTAAAAAAGCACGAAATATTGCAAACTATGTGATTGATACATCGTTAATTACAACGTCACAACTTAAAGAGCGTGTTGCTGAGTTGTTCCTTGAAGATATTGCAAATACACTTAAAATAAATGTTATTTCTTTTGGGTTTAAATATGGTGCACCCAAAGATTCTGATTTGGTGTTCGATGTGAGATGCTTGCCAAATCCTTTTTATGTTCCAGAACTTAAAGAACATACAGGCCTTGAAGAGTCAGTTCGTGAATATGTTATGAAATTTGACCAAGCAAGGGGACTAGTACCTAAATTACTTGATTTAATCAATTATTTAGTGCCACTTTATCGCAGTGAAGGTAAGAGTCAGTTAACTATTTCAGTTGGTTGTACAGGTGGCAAGCACCGTTCAGTTGTTTTTGCTGAATTGGTTTACAATGATATTAAAGAAAAGGGTTATAATGTTTCGGTTTATCACCGTGATATTAAGAGATAAGGGTTAAAATGTCTTTTTCAGCAGATGTTAAAAATGAGATTTTATCAATTGAATCAGAAAATGATTGCTGTTTGCACGCTTTTGCATACGGTATGATTCTCTTTTCAAGAACTTTTTCCTTGTTTGATATTTCTTTATTAACTGAACACAGTGCTGTTGCAAAAATGTATAGAGACATGCTTGTCAAGGTGTGCAATGTTAAACCTAAATTTGTAAAAACCGAAGCTGGAAAGTATAAAATTGAAGTTAATAGCACACAAGATAGATTAAAAGTTCTTGAAACTTTTGGATATGATAAAAAGTCAAGTACATCAAGAATTAATTGGAGTAATTTTTCTGATGAGTGTTGCAAGATAGCTTTCTTAAAAGGAACATTTTTAACTTGTGGTACAATAAATGACCCCAACAAAGGCTATCATTTGGAATTTGTTGTACCATATCTAAATCTCAGCAAAGACTTAAAATTGTTCATAAATGATTATGACGAACTAACTGTTACACCAAAAGTTGTTACAAGAAGTTCAAACTATGTAATATATTTTAAAGACAGCGAAGCAATTGAAGATATTTTAACGGTAATGGGTGCGATGAATTCGTGTCTTGAACTTATGGGTGTTAAAATGTATAAAGACATGCGCAACAATGTTAACAGAAAGTTGAACTTTGAAAGTGCTAATCTTGATAAAACAATTGATGCTGCTGCTAAACAGATTGATGCAATTTTACATATAAAGAATACGGTTGGATTTTCATATTTATCAAGTGAACTCCGTGAAATTGCTGAGTTGAGACTAGAAAATCCGGATATGTCGTTGCGTGAGTTGGGTGAACATTTAAGTGAGCCTATTTCTCGTTCTGGTGTGAACCACAGGCTTAAAAAAATTTGTAGTATTGCAAGTACCATAAAATAAAGGATATATGGCATTGTTAAATGATGCTTAATGGGTGATGACAATGAGAAAAAACGAAGAATTTTCAATTTCATTTGAGAGTAGTGAATATTCAGCAAAATCAAAGAAGAAATCGTGGGAGTTTATTTACGATTGGATGGATTCTTTAATTTATGCAATTATTTTAATTCTTTTAATATTTACTTTCTTGTTTAGAGTTGTCGGTGTTAACGGAAGTTCAATGAAACCAACACTGAATAATGGTGATTGGCTCACTGTCAGTGCTATACCTGGTGAAGTTAAAGTAGGCGATATCGTTGTTGTAACACAACCCAACTCACTTAATGAACCACTGATTAAGCGAGTAATCGCAAAGGGTGGCGACACCATTTCAATTGATTTTATTGAAGGAATAGTTACTGTTAATGGCGTTGCAAAATATGAGCCTTATATTGCAGAAAAGACAGAGAGAATGGGTGACTTTGTTTATCCTTTAACTGTGCCAGAGGGTTGCCTTTTTGTAATGGGTGACAACAGAAACGACTCTCTTGATAGCCGTTTTAAAACTATCGGTTTTATTGATGAAAGATATGTTTTAGGCGTGGCACAAATTAGAATTTTACCTTTTGGCGATTGGAATATTAATGATTATGAATAAAACAAATTTACTAAATGCTGTTTACGATTTTGCTTCCATATTACTGACTGCTATTATAGCGGTCAGTATTATATTTACTTTTTTCTTCAAGATTTCAACAGTTGTGGGTGAATCAATGGAGAATACATTGCATAATGGTGAAAGCTTATTGATTACTACGATTAATGGTGAAATTGAGAATGGCGATGTTGTTGTTATTTCTCAACCAAACAGCTATGATTTGGTTTTGATTAAAAGAGTAATTGGAACAGAAGGGCAAACAATTTCATTTGATAGAAAAACCAGAAGTGTGTTTGTTGATGGTGTAGAACTTAAAGAAGATTATATTAAAGAAAAAATGTTGTTTTTCTCTGGAATGAATCAAACTTATACTGTTCCTGAAGGCAAATTGTTTGTTATGGGTGATAATCGTAATGATTCTGCTGATAGTCGTGACCCAGGTGTTGGCATGATTGACGAAAGATATGTGGTCGGTAAAGTTTTTTATAAAATTGGCGACACAAAACTTTTTAATTCTTAAAGTTTAGGAGAATAAAAATGGCTGATACTCAAAGACAAGTCGTTCAATGGTTCCCTGGTCACATGGCAAAAACACGTCGCTTGATTAAAGAAAGTTTGCCATTAGTTGACGGTGTTACGGAAATTATTGACGCAAGAATTCCTATAAGCAGTTCAAACCCTGAACTTGAAGAATTGATTAATGGAAAGCCAAGAATAGTTCTTCTCAATAAATGTGATTTAGCAGACAAAAACGCTACAAATCAGTGGGTTGACTATTATAAAAATAAAGGTATAAAGGCTATTCCTGTTGATTGCAGAACAGGTAAAGGTCTTAACAATTATATAGTTGCAGTAAGAGAAGTGCTTAAAGATGTAATCAAAAAGAACGAAGACAGGGGAATGCCAGGTAAAGCACTTAGAATTATGGTTATTGGTATTCCTAATACAGGTAAGTCTTCATTTATAAACCGTATGGCAGGGTCTGCAAAAGCGAAAGTAGCAGATAAAGCAGGTGTTACAAGGCATAATCAATGGTTTCCGATAGGTAACGGTATTGAACTGCTTGATACCCCAGGTGTTTTGTGGCCAAAATTTGATGACCCAAAAGTTGGCGATAGGCTTGCATTTATCGGCTCTGTAAAAGATGAAATTCTTGACGCAGAAACCCTTGCAATCAGACTATTAGAAGTTATGAAAACAGACTATGCTGACCGACTTTCTGAAAGATATAAAATTACAGACTTTCAAGATAAAGAAGCATGGGAAGTGCTTGAAATGATTGGCAAAAAACGTGGTATGATGATTAAGGGTGGCGACATCGACTACGAGCGTGCATCTGTTATGTTACTTGATGAATATCGCGGTGGCAAATTAGGTGCCATTTCATTAGAAAGACCGGTGAAATAATATGGATTATTCTTATGAAAAACTTGCCATAGAAAAAGGTTTTAAAACTATTTGTGGAATAGACGAAGCAGGTCGAGGTCCGTTGGCAGGCCCTGTTTACGCCGCTGCAGTTATTTTGCCAATTGACCTTGAAATCGAAGGCCTTAACGACTCTAAAAAACTTACAGAAAAGAAACGCGAAGCACTTTTTGACATAATCTGTGAAAAGGCAATTTCTTATTCGATTGGGATTGCAACAGAAGAAGAAATTGATGAAATTAATATTTTAAATGCAACTTTTTTAGCAATGAGAAGAGCAGTTTATGGCTTGTCTGTAAAACCTGATTTTGCTTTGGTTGATGGCAATCAGCATCCTAAATTATCAATTTCGGATGAAACAATTGTCAAAGGCGATGGCAAGAGTATGTCAATCGCTGCCGCATCAATTCTTGCAAAAGTCAGTCGTGACCGTTTTATGCTTGAAATTGCTGAAAAATATCCTGAATATTGTTTCCAGCAGCATAAAGGATATGGCACTAAGCTTCATTATGAAATGATTGAAAAATACGGTGTTTCACCAGTACATAGAAGGTCGTTTCTTAAAAAGATTTTAGGCGATAACAATGGATAAACGCTTGATAGGTGAATATGGTGAAATTGTTGCCGCTAGATATTTAAGAAAACACGGATATATAATAGTTGAAGGCAATTATCATTGTAAATTTGGCGAAATAGATATTGTCGCTGAAGATAAGAAATATGTTGTCTTTGTTGAAGTTAAAACTCGTAGTGAAGGTATGAAATATTCACCTTCAGATGCGGTTGATAGCACAAAAAGAGCAAAGATTATTGCATCATCACAAATATATCTAAAAAACTATGAATACAATCGTCAACCACGATTTGATATTATTGAAGTGTATTTTCAAAATGACGAACCTGTTAAAGTTAATCATATTGAAAATGCCTTTGATTCCCAAGGCTTTTAATTATTTTAATATTGAAATAGAAATTATTATATGTTAGAATACCACACGAAAAGGATGTGTTCTTATGTTTTATACAAGTACAAGAGATAAGTCAGTAAAAGTAACTGCTGCAGAAGCAATTGCAAAAGGAATTTCATCAGAAGGTGGACTTTTTGTTCCAACTGAAATTCCACAGATTTCTCTTGAATTTATTGAAAAACTCGTACCAATGAGCTACATTGAAAGAGCAAAAGAAATTTTGAGACTCTATCTTACAGATTTCACAGAAGAAGAACTCTCAATGTGCGTTGAAGGTGCATATAAGGCTGGCAAATTCAGTTCAGAAAAGGTTGCACCTTTATATAAATTGACAGATACAGCAAATGTATTGGAACTTTGGAGAGGTCCTACTTGTGCGTTTAAGGATATGGCGCTTCAGTTATTGCCATATCTTCTCACAGTTTCAGCTGGTAAAACAGTTAAGGATACTGAAATTGTAATTCTTGTTGCTACATCAGGTGATACAGGTAAAGCTGCTCTTGAAGGTTTTGCAGATGTGCCAAACACAAAAATTCTTGTTTTCTATCCTGTTGATGGCGTTAGCCCAATGCAAAAACTCCAGATGACTACTCAAGAGGGTAGCAATGTTAGTGTTTGTGCTATTGAAGGAAACTTTGATGATGCACAATCAGGCGTTAAGAAAATCTTTACAGATAAAGATATTGAAAAGAAATTTAAAGAAAATGGTCTTGCTTTCTCATCAGCAAACTCAATCAACTGGGGCCGTCTTGTACCACAGATTGTCTATTATGTATCAGCATATTGTGATATGCTCCAGAATGGTGAGCTTAAAAATGGTGAAGCAATGAATGTTGTTGTTCCAACAGGCAACTTTGGTAATATCCTTGCTGCATATTATGCAAAAGAAATGGGTGTGCCTGTAAAAACACTTATTTGTGCATCAAATGCTAACAATGTTCTCACTGATTTCTTGACAAGTGGTACATATGACAAAAATAGAGATTTTTATTGCACAACATCACCATCAATGGATATTCTTATTTCAAGTAACCTTGAAAGACTTTTATTTCATCTCTGTGGTGAAAATGATGTTCAGGTTACAGAATGGATGGCATCGCTTAACAATGGTGGCAAATATACAGTTTCTGCAGATGTTGCAGAAAAGGTTAAAGAACTTTTTGCAGCTGGTTGCTGTGATGATACACAGACAAAAGAAACAATCGGTAAAGTATTTGATGAGAAGAAATACCTTTGTGATACACACACAGCTGTTGCCGTTAAGGTTTATGAAGATTATGTAGAAAGCACAGGCGATAAAACACCAACTGTTATCGCTTCAACTGCAAACCCATACAAGTTCTCTGCGAGTGTGCTTTCAGCAATTACTGATGAAATAAAAGCAGACAACGAGTTTGATATGGTTGATGAATTGTTCCAAAAATCAAACGAACCAGTTCCACAGCAACTTGCAACTCTTAAAGGCAAAACACCAAGATTTACAGGCGTTGCGAAGAAAGAAGATATGAAACAAGTTGTGTTCGATATGTTAGGAATATAAGACAATAATAACTAATGCGGAAGCTGTTTTGCTTGGAAGCTTCCGCATTTGAATTTGAATTATTCTACATCTCTTGTATTAAGTTTGAAAGTTGCACATCTTGTGTCATCACAAGAACATGCACTGTGTGTACCTACCTTAATACCGTCTGCAGTGCAATTCATATGACCGTCATTGAAAATGCAATGACAAGCATCGCAAGTAATGTTTCTGTTCTTATCCATTTTTTTTAGCCTCCTTTCAATTTTATTTTTTGAAAGTTATTTATAATTATTCACAGGAGAAATTACCTTATGTCAGTTTTTGTAATCGGTGATACACATCTTTCTTTTTCAACAGATAAACCGATGAATATTTTTAAAGGGTGGGATGATTATGAATTCCGCCTTGAAAAGAATTGGCAAAAATTGGTTAGCAAAGATGATACCGTTATAATCGCAGGTGATGTTTCTTGGGGAATGAGCCTTGAAGAAAGTGAAAAAGACTTCGAATTTTTACACAAATTAAATGGTAAAAAAATAGTTTTAAAAGGTAATCACGATTATTGGTGGAATACCGCAACAAAAATGAATAATTTTATTGAAGAAAAAGGTTTTTATTCATTAAGTTTTTTGCACAATAATGCCTTTAAAGTTGATGATATAGCTGTTGCCGGTAGTCGTGGTTGGTTCTTTGACGCAGAAAGCGAAAATATAGATAAAGTATTAGCTCGTGAATGCGAGAGAATTCAACGCTCAATTGATATGGCGAAAGAGTTGGGTGGGGAAATAGTAGTATTTCTTCATTATCCACCTGTATCCAATTATAAAGACTGTGACCCGATAGTTGATGTTCTTGTACGTAATAATATAAAACGTTGTTATTATGGACATCTTCATGGTGGTGCCATAAAAGGCGCATTCAATGGCGAAAAATATGGAATTGAATTTAGACTTGTTTCGGCAGATTATCTTGAATTTTGCCCTTTATACATTAAATCTAAGTAATTCGTTAAAAAATCATAATTATTTTTGATAAAATAACAAGAAAAACTTATGGAAAATATTGTATTTAACATTTTTCTGTGTTATAATATATTGAATTTTTTAGTAAAATCATAAAAACAATGATATTCAGGAGGAATATTAAATGTTAAAAACATCAAACAAAGTAGAAACAAATGTCTACGAGCTTGAAATTGCTATCAGTGGTGAAGCTTTTGAAGCAGCTATCCAGAAAGCATATTTGAAGCAGAGAAAAAACATTGCAATCAATGGTTTTAGAAAGGGCAAGGCTCCAAGAGCATTCATCGAAAGAGTTTATGGTGAAGGCGTTTTCTATGAAGATGCACTCGAAATTCTTTATCCTGATGCAGTTGCAGAAGCAATTAAAGAGGCTGACCTCGATGTAATTGATACTCCATTTGACCTTGATGTACCAGAAATCGGTAAAGATGGTGTTACTCTTAAATTGAAGGTAACAGTTAAGCCAGAGGTTAAACTCGGCAAATATAAGGGCATTAAAGCTACAAAACCTGCTGTTAAGGTTTCAGCTGATGAAGTTAAAGCGGAACTTGCTAAAATGCAAGAACAGAATTCAAGAATGGTTTCTGTTGATAACAGAGCAGTTAAGAATGGCGATACAACTGTTATCGATTTCGAAGGTTTTGTTGATGGCGTTGCATTTGACGGCGGTAAAGCAGAAATGTATGAACTCGTAATTGGTAGTGGTTCATTCATTCCAGGCTTTGAAGACCAGATTATCGGTCATAAGATTGGCGAAGAATTTGACGTTAATGTTACATTCCCAGCAGAATACCAAGAAAATCTTGCATCAAAAGATGCTGTTTTCAAAATTAAACTTCACGAAATTAAAGTTAAAGAACTTCCTAAACTTGATGATGAATTCGTTAAAGATGTTAGTGAGTTTGATACACTTGATGAACTCAAAAAGAGTGTTAAAAAACAGCTTGAAGATGCAAAGAAAGCTGATGCTGATAACAAAGTTGCAGCAGACCTTCTTGAAACAGTTGCTAATGGCATCAAAGCAGAAATTCCAGCTTGTATGATTGAAAAAGCAATCGACGATATTGTTAATGATTTCGCATACAGACTTCAGATGCAAGGCCTTGACCTTGACACATACCTTATGTACACAGGTATGGAAAAAGACGCATTTAGAGAAGGCTATAAAGAAAATGCAGAAGCTCAGGTTAAGCTTCAGCTTGCTCTTGAAGAAATTGTTAAGGCTGAAAAGATTGAAGCAACTGATGAAGATATCGCAGCTGAATATGACAGACTTGCAAAGATGTATAATATGGATGTTGATGCAGTTAAGAAAGCAATTTCTGCTGATGCACTCAAAGATGACATCACATCAAGAAAAGCAGTTGAATTCGTAAAAGAAAATGCTGTAATTACTGAAGAAAAAGCAACAGCTAAGAAGATAGCAGAAAAGAAAGAAACTGCTGAAAAGAAACCAGCAGCTAAGAAAACAACAGCAAAGAAAGAAACTGCTGAAAAAGCACCTGCTAAAAAACCAGCAGCCAAAAAGACAACAAAAAAAGTAGCGGACGCTGAATAATAAAATAATAGTTTAAGTGTTGAAGAATTGTCCAATAATTAATAGGACAATTCTTTAATGCTTTTCATAAGATTTGAATGGAGGTTATATTATTATGGCACTTGTACCATACGTTGTTGAACAGACAAATAGGGGTGAAAGACAATACGATATTTTTTCAAGACTCTTAAATGATAGAATCATCGTTTTGTCAGATGAGGTTAATGATGCAACTGCATCTTTGGTTGTTGCACAGTTACTTTATCTTGAGGGACAGGATAGCGAAAAAGATATTAGCCTTTATATTAACAGCCCGGGCGGATCGGTTTCTGCAGGTCTTGCAATTTATGATACAATGCAGTATATAAAGTGCGATGTTAGCACAATTTGTATGGGTATGGCAGCATCTATGGGTGCGTTTTTGCTATCTTCCGGTGCAAAGGGAAAGCGTTATGCACTTCCTAATAGTGAAATTATGATTCACCAGCCGTTAGGTGGCGCACAAGGACAGGCAAGCGATATTATAATTCACGCTAATCATATTAAACGTACACGTAGCAACCTCAATAAAATCTTATCTGAAAATACAGGTAAGCCGATTGAAATTATCGAACAGGATACTGAACGTGATAATTTTATGACCGCTGCAGAAGCGGCTGAATACGGCCTTATTGATAAGGTTATTACAAAAAGATAAGAGGTATATTAATGTCTAAAGACATAGATAAAGAAATACGCTGTTCGTTTTGTGGAAAGACACAGGATGAGGTTATGCGTCTTGTTGAAGGTCCGGGCGTTTATATCTGTGATAATTGCATAAATTTTTGTTCTTCTTTACTTTTTGATGATGAAAATGCATACAAAGAAAGAAAAAAGAATAAAAAACAAAGAACTAAATAATGGCAAAATTTGTAATTGAAGGCGGCTACCGTCTATCCGGTGAAATCACACCGGCTGGCGCAAAAAACGAGGCATTACAGGTGATTTGCGCCACATTGCTTTCTGAAGGTGAAATAGAAATCAGCAATGTGCCTGATATCCTTGATGTCAACAACCTAATTCAGTTGCTAATCAACCTTGGCGTAAGTGTAAGAAAGATTAGCAAGGACACTTATATTTTCTGTGCCTCAAATGTAAATCTTAACTATATTGAAACCGAGGAGTTTGCCAAATCATGCACAATGCTTCGCGGATCGGTGATGCTTATCGGACCTCTTTTGGCTCGTTTCGGAAAAGCTATCATCCCTCAGCCAGGAGGCGATAAGATAGGTAGACGACGCTTGGATACCCACTTCCACGGTTTGATCGAACTTGGCGCGGAATTCAACTACGACGCTGAAGGCAGCCTCTACCGTGTAGGCAC
>CALBNX010000040.1 GCA_937896885.1 uncultured Clostridia bacterium | reverse complement strand
ACGCCTGTCTTCTCACGAAGAGCCTGTACGTCTTTTGCAGTAAATGCCATTTTCTTTTCCTCCAATATTTAATACTTTGAAAAGAGCCCGTAACGGTTATGCCACGGGCTATAAAAATTTAATTATTCAGCAACTTCTTCTGTAGCTTCTTCAGTTTCAGCTACAACTTCCATCTGTTCACCCTGTCTGCCTTCGATGATAGCATCAGCCATAGCACCAGCAATAAGTTTAACAGCACGGATAGCGTCATCGTTACCTGGGATAACATAGTCAACATCATCTGGGTCACAGTTTGTGTCAACAATAGCGATTACAGGAATACCAAGTTTCTTAGCTTCTGCAACAGCAATCTTTTCTTTTCTTGGGTCAACAATGAACATAGCAGCTGGCTGCTTTTTCATTTCTGTGATACCACCAATGTACTTTTCGAGTTTTTCGATTTCGAGTTCGTACTTTGCAACTTCTTTTTTTGGAAGAAGGTCAAATGTACCATCTTCTTGCATAGCTTTGAGCTGAGCAAGTCTCTTGATTCTTTGCTTGATTGTTGTGAAATTTGTGAGCATACCGCCGAGCCAACGAGCATTAACGAAAGGCATACCACAACGTTCTGCCTCTTCTTTAACTGAGCTCTGAGCCTGCTTCTTTGTGCCTACAAAAAGAACTTCGCCGCCATCTTCAGCAACTTCCTTAATTACCTTGTAAGCTTCTTCAAGTTTTTTAACTGTTTTCTGAAGGTCAATGATATAAATACCATTTCTTTCAGTGAAGATGTATTCAGCCATTTTAGGGTTCCATCTTCTTGTCTGGTGTCCGAAGTGAACACCTGCCTCGAGTAACTGTTTCATAGATACTACTGACATTGTTTTTTCCTCCTTATTTATATCCTCTGCACGGGTCAACTTTTAACAGGACATACTGTGTATGCAATACTGCTAAAATCACCGCACATGCGAATTTCTGAAAAATTATATCACAAGAAAACTAGTATTGCAAGTAATTTTTCATAATTTATCCAAAAATTTTGTTTTGTAAATCTAATAACATATCTTTTCTTGCTTTTTCTTCATCAAAATCATAAATATATTTGTTTTCATCAGTTTTAACTAAGATATTTCCCTCTTTTACATCAGTAGGCAAAAGCGCAATTTCAACTTCGTTAAAAGTTCCATCAGGGAATTCAAGTACAGCAATATTATTTACAATTCTGCTTACTGAATAAAACTCTTTATTCATAAATTGGTAGCCACTCCTTATTTTGAGTTTGAACATCAATGTTTTTACCATCACTTGTTACGGTTATATCCCCTGCTTGAGCTGTAACATAAAAACTTATGTTATTTTTCTTAAGTCTTTCTATAACTTCATCGTGTGGATGACCATAACTATTATCAGCACCACAAGAAATTATTGCATATTTAGGGTTAACTGCTTTTAAATATTTATCAGTTGAAGATGTATTACTTCCGTGATGTCCAAGTTTGATTATATCAGCACTAAGGTCAAAATCTGAATTTAACAACTGCTTTTCAATAGCTTTCTCGGCATCGCCTTGGAAAATAAACGATGTCTCGCCATAAACTACTTTTAATATAACTGACATATTGTTTAAATCTTCATCTTGTTTTGATGGACTAAATATTTGAACAGCTGCATCACCTAACCAAAAAGTCTGCCCAACAGTTGCGGGAATCGCATTAACTTTTTTGTTTGCAATTGATTTAAGCAAGTTTTCATAGCTCGTGGTTGTAACCATATTTATTTCTGAAAGTTTAGGCATAATTATATTATCAACTTGATATTTGTCAATTATATCTTTTGCACTACCCATATGGTCATCGTGTTGGTGCGTTATTACTAGATAATCAATTTTATTAATAGATAAAGATTTTAGTGCTTCTTGAATATCTAATGAGTGATTTTGAGTGCTTGTGTCTATCATCATAACTGACTCATTAGATTTGATAATTGTACAATCCCCTTGCCCAACATCAAGATAATGAATTGAAAAGTTACTATCTGGATTTACTGGTCCATTAAGAGTACCTGTAGCATTATTCAAATCATTCCAAGTAAAAATATCATTTTTTTCTAAAAATGACATAACAAGAGAAAAAACTAATAATACTAAAGCTATAATTATTGTTGCCTTCTCTTTGCGTTTTCTTTTATTTGAATAATATCCGTTAGGATTTCTTTTTCCTTTTTTGTAAATTGACTTTTTTTCTGCCATTGTTATAGCCTTTCTTGCTATTTTGCAACTTGTTGTTTTGTACTCTGTCATTAAACTTCGGTGCAATTAAACATTTATTAGAAATTCCTATTAAATCATTTCGTCCACACTTTTTTAATGCTTCATATACCAAATCATAATTTTTAGGATTGAAGTATTGCATTAAAGCACGTTGTAATGCCTTATCGTGTGGAGTTTTAGCAACAAAAACAGGTTCTAATGTATATGGGTCAAGTTCAGAATAATACATTGCAGTAGAAATAGTTCCCGGTGTAGGATAAAAGTCCTGAACTTGTTCTGGATGTAACTTTTCACTCTTTATAAACTCTGCTAATTCGACAGCATCTTTTAAAGTGGCGCCTGGGTGTGAAGACATAAGATATGGAACTAAATATTGCTCTTTACCAATAGATTTTGTAAAGTTAAAATATCGCTTTGAAAACTCTTTATATGCTTCAATATGTGGTTTGCCCATTTTATCAAGTACTACAGCAGAACAATGTTCGGGAGCCACTTTTAACTGACCACTAACATGATGTTTGACTAATTCTTTAAAAAAGTCATCTTTTTTATCACATAAAAGATAATCATAACGAATCCCTGAACGAATAAATACTTTTTTCACTTTTGGAATGTTTCGTATTTCCCTTAAAATATCAAGATATTCTTCGTGAGTTGAAATTAGAGCAGGACAAGGTGTTGGTGCTAAACACTTTTTACCTTTACACAAACCACTTTTAATTTGTTTATCGCAAGATGGTCTCCTAAAGTTTGCTGTTGGTCCACCAATATCGTGTATATATCCTTTGAACCCATCTAACTGAGTGAGCAATTTCGCTTCATTAACAAGTGATTCTTTACTTCTTGAAGTAATATATCTGCCCTGATGAAAAGCTATTGAGCAGAAATTACAACCACCAAAACAACCGCGGTTATGAGTAATAGAAAACTCGACTTCTTTAATGCCAGGAACTCCCCCATCTTTTTCATAAACTGGATGGTATGTTCTCGTATATGGTAACGCATAAACATCATCAAGTTCTTCAGTTGTTAATGGATCCATTGGCACATTTTGGACCAGCATCATTTTACCGTGGCGTTGTTTAATCGCTTTACCACGAATGTGGTCTTGTTCGTCTTGTTGTATTCTGCAAGAAATTGCGTATTCCTTTTTTGATTTACAAACATTTTCAAATGAAGGACATTCAACACCTATATAAGGTGTTTCGGTAACTGGAACGGCGTAACAAGTACCTTTAACATCCGTTATAGTTTTTATTTTTTCACCGTTATTAAGACGATTTGCAATTTCAACAGTTTGTTTTTCACCCATACCAAACGAAATAAGGTCAGCACCTGAATCAAAGAGAATTGAAGGTCTGATTTTATCATCCCAATAATCATAATGTGCAAAACGTCTGAGTGAAGCTTCAAGTCCACCAATGACAATAGGAACATCACCATATATTTCACGAATTTTCCGACAATACACAATAACTGCTCTATCAGGTCTTAAACCTAATTTTCCACCAGGAGAATATGCGTCGGTACTTCTTTTCTTTTTTGCTACTGTATAATGCGCAACCATTGAGTCAATATTGCCTGATGACACAAAAAAGCCCAATCTGGGCTTACCGAACACAGTAAAATCTGCATCGGTAGTCCAGTTGGGTTGTGAAATAAAACCTACTTTGTATCCAGCATTTTCAAGAACTCTTGTAATAATGGATGCACCAAAACTAGGATGGTCAACATAAGCATCACCTGATACATATATAAAGTCAACTTCATCCCAGTTTCGAGAAATCATATCTTGCTTTGAAATTGGTAAAAATTGTTTATTCAAAGTTTTGTTCATCACTTTCGTCTTCGTCATATGATTTATTTGCGCCACCTTGTGCTAAAGCGTTCATTTCAAGCCATTGCTGTTTTGAAACAAGCACTTTTCGTGGCTTTGCACCTTCATATGGACCAATAATTCCGCGTTCTTCAAGCTCGTCAACAATACGAGCTGCACGCGCATAACCAAGTTTTAATTTTCTTTGAAGAAGTGTTGTTGATGCAGATTGTGCTTCAACAACAACTTCTATTGCTTTTGGCAGCATTTCGTCAGAAGGACCTGCTTCACCATCTTCACTTGATGTTGAATCCTTCTTTTTAACACCACTATTAGCGGCATTTTTGTCAATTTCTTTTATAACATCGTCATCATAAGAAGACTGCTCTTGTTTTTTAATGAAGTTAACAACATTTTCAACTTCTTTGTCTGACAAATAGCAACCTTGCACACGAATTGGCTTTGGAATTCCAACAGGATAATAAAGCATATCACCATTACCGAGCAATTTTTCAGCACCAACAGAGTCAATAATTGTACGAGAGTCAACTTGTGATGAAACTGAAAGTGAAATACGGCTTGGAATGTTTGCCTTAATAATACCCGTAATAACATCAACAGATGGTCTTTGAGTCGCAATAACAAGATGCATACCTGCGGCACGAGCCATTTGAGCAAGTCGGCAAATTGAATCTTCAACTTCATTTGGTGCAGCCATCATTAAGTCGGACAACTCATCAATAAAGATAACAATCTGTGGCATTTTCTTTTTACCTTCACTCTCACAGATGCTATTGTAACCTGAGATGTCACGGACACTATGTTCAGAGAATGTTTTATATCTTGTAAGCATTTCTGTAACAGCCCATGCAAGTGCACCAGATGCTTTTCTTGGGTCAGAAACAACGGGAACAAGCAAATGTGGAATGCCATTATAAACAGTAAATTCAACTTGTTTTGGGTCAATCATAAGAAGTTTAACTTCATCTGGCGTTGCATTATAAAGAATGCTGACAATCATTGAGTTAAGACAAACTGATTTACCAGAACCAGTTGTACCAGCAATAAGTAGGTGTGGCATTTTAACAAGGTCAGAATACACAAACTCGCCTGTAATATCTTTACCGAGTGCAACTGTAAGCTTTGATTTTGCCTCTTTATATTGTGGCTGGTCAATAACTTCACGCATTGATACCATTCGTCTGTTTTTATTTGGAACTTCAATACCTACTGCAGCCTTATTAGGAATTGGGGCTTCAATACGAACACCTGATGCTGCAAGGTTAAGTGCAATATCATCAGCAAGATTTGTAATTTTACTGATTTTTACGCCAGCAGCAGGTTGAATTTCATATCGAGTAACAGATGGTCCCTGAGAAATACCAACAATCTTTGTTTCAACGCCGAAACTCCTCAAGGTGTTTGTAAGCTTTTCAGCATTCATTTTGCGTTCAGCTTCATAGTTTGAAGCATTACTGCTCTTAGGCAAGTTAAGGCATTCGATTGATGGAAGAATATATGACTTAATTTTCTCTTCTTCCCATTCGTCATCGTCAGTTGTTTCTACAACTTCTTCCTTTTTTTCCTGAACTGGTTCAGACTCTACGACATTCTTCTTAATAATATCGTCGAGATTAATTATTTTTTCTTCTTCAACTGGAGTTTCTTCAACAGTTTCAATATCAATGTTTTTGCCTGTCGCATCAGAATATGAAACTAAATCTTCTTCAGGGATTTCTTCATTAAACAAAGGAATCTTTTCTGCGTCGGGCTCGGGTTCTGGACCTAAATCAACATCAGCAATAAATTCTTTTTTACGCTGAACTTTTTCTTCGTGATGTTGTTCAATTTTTTCGCCATATTCTGCAATCTTATCACCTGTTACTTCTCCTATTTTCTTAACAGGCTTAGAAATACCCTTAAAAAGTCTTTCGAGTGTAAGGTTTGAAGTTACCATTAAAAGCACAAAAAGAATAATAAAAGCGATTACAAGACTTGCAGCAACACTTCCACCGGTGATTAAAAGTATAAGGCCACCGAAGATTGCACCAAATACACCACTGCCAAGCATACTACCATCTATTTGATATGTATTATAGGCATCTTTTATTGCTGCGAAAAATTCTGTATTGCTATCACAAACGATTATGTGCCATATGCTACAAATAACCGTAATGATTAAAGTTACTTCAATAAGTTTTGTAGTGAATTTACCATCTGTTTTATCGAGAGTAAGGAAAATAGCAACAACAAATAACAACAATGGAAAAATAAAAGTGCAAAAACCGAACATACCAAAAAGGAATGTTCTAAGAATGCCCCATAATCCCCCAGCGTCAATTATTGCAAGACAAAGCAACAAAATTGCAATAGCAAAAAGAATTATTGCACTGAATTGTCTGTTAACTGAAAAACTCTTTTTCGTATTTTGTTTTTTACTTCTAGAATTAGTTTTTTTACTTCTTTGATTTGCCATCAAAACATCTCCAAATTAAAGTCCAAGAATACTACAAATTAAAACTACAACACCAAGTGCGAGACAGTAGAAACCAAAATATTTCCACATATCTTTTTTCAAAATCCATTGTAAAAGTTTTATGCATGCAACGCCTGAAACAGCAGCAACTATAATGCCTATGATAGTTGGAATTAAATCCATTTGAGCTCCAACATCAATAGCGTCTTTAAGTTCTACAATATTAGCAACAAGAATTGCAGGAATACCAAGAATAAATGAATATTCAACCATAGTTTCTTTTGATACACCAAAAATCATACCTGTTGATATTGTTGAGCCTGAACGTGAAATTCCGGGAAATCCAGCTGCAAATGCTTGAGCAATACCGATTGCAAGAGCATCCTTTGGATTAACTTCACTAGATAGTGTTTTTCTTTTCCCAATATATGTAGAAACAAGTAAAAGCACACCTGTTACCAAGAAACAAAAACCTTCAAGAAGAATACTGTCGTCTTCTGAAAAACCTGAAAGAACATCCATAAGTTTAAGGTCATTGCCAACAGGAATTAAAAGCAATAAAAGTGGTACACAGGAAATAACAAACATAAACAGCATTTTTTTCTTTCCTGCAAGTTCACTGAATTTGAATTTTCCTGTAAAAATCAGTTTAATTAAGTCAAAACATTCAGTAATTAACTCAAAAATTGTCTTATGAAAAACAATAAATACCGCAATTAAAGTTCCGAGATGCAAAAGTACAGAAAAAAGTAACGAACCTTCACCCGATACACCTAAAAAATGCTGAAACAGTGATAAGTGACCACTGCTTGAGATAGGCAAAAATTCAGTTATGCCTTGAACTAAACCTAAAATAATTGCTTTAATAATTGACATTTAATCATCTCCATTATTTTTGTTAATTTCAGAATATAAATATGATAACGCGTCTTTTAAATTACCAATATTATCAATTAAACCTTCTTTTACAGCAGTTTCGCCATCAAGAACTGTACCTACATCCATTATTAGCTCACCAGTTGCTAACATAAGTTGACGGAAACGGTCTGGTTTAATATTTGAATTTTGTGATACAAAATTTACAATTCTCTCTTGCATTTTGTCAAAATAAGAAAGTGTTTGCGGTACACCTAAAACCAATCCATTCATTCTGACTGGATGTATAGTCATTGTAGCTGTCGGAACAATAAAAGAACAGTCAGAAGATACAGCAAGTGGTACACCGATTGAATGACCACCACCAAGAACAAGTGATGCTGTTGGCTTTTTCATTCCAGAGATTAATTCTGCTATGGCAAGACCTGCTTCAATGTCCCCGCCTACTGTATTAAGAATAACGAGCAGACCATCAATATTGTCATCTTCTTCAACAGCAACAAGTTGCGGAATGACATGTTCATATTTTGTAGTTTTATTAGTTGGTGGTAGAATATAGTGACCTTCAATTTGACCTATAATAGTAAGGCAATGAATATATTTTCCGTTTCTACCAACAGAAAAAGCACCATTATCCCTTATCTCATCACTAACCGAAGTGTCCTGCTCATTATAAACTTCATCTTGCAAATCATCAGAGCTTTGAACTAAAACACTATCATTAAAATATAAGCACATTGTTATTACCTCCCATAGATAAAACTATTTTTACCTAAAAGAGCGAAAATAACCACATATATGCTAAATATTGTATCACAATTAAAATTCAATATCAATATTTTGATAAAAAATACTTTTTAAAATACTTATTATATATTGACAAATTTATCACAATGTAATAAAATCTTTGTAGATTGTTAAAAAAATGAAAAAGTCCAAGGAGTGATTTAAAATGGGTATGACAATCGGACAAAAGCTTATTAAATCTCACCTTGTCAGTGGTGATATGACACCCGGCAGTGAAGTTGGTTTAAAAATCGACCAGACATTAACACAAGACGCAACTGGTACAATGGCTTATCTTGAACTTGAAGCAATGGGTATTGAACAGGTTAAAACTGAACTTTCAGTTGCATATATTGACCATAACACATTACAGACAGGCTTTGAAAATGCAGATGACCACAGATTCATTCAGAGTGTTGCTAAAAAGCGTGGTATTCGTTTCTCAAGACCTGGTAATGGTATTTGTCACCAAGTTCACCTTGAGAGATTTGGTAAACCAGGCAAAACACTAATCGGTTCTGATAGCCACACACCTACTGGTGGTGGTATTGGTATGCTTGCAATGGGTGCTGGTGGTCTTGATGTTGCAGTTGCTATGGGCGGCGGTACATATTATATTACAATGCCTAAAATGGTTAGAGTTAATCTTTCAGGAAAACTCAGTCCTTGGGTTGCTGCAAAAGACGTTATTCTCGAAGTTCTTCGCATTATGACAGTTAAAGGTGGCGTTGGTAAGATTATCGAGTACGGTGGCGAAGGTGTTGCAACGCTTTCAGTTCCTGAACGTGCAACAATTACTAATATGGGCGCTGAGCTTGGTGCTACAACATCTGTATTCCCTTCAGACGATATTACTAAGGCTTTCTTAAAAGCACAAGGTCGTGAAGAAGATTGGGTTGAACTTAAAGCCGACGAAGATGCTGTTTATGATGAAGTAATTGAAATTAACTTATCAGAACTTGCTCCAATGGCTGCTTGTCCACATATGCCTGATAGAGTTAAATCTGTTACAGAAATTGGCAAAATTAAGGTTGACCAGGTTTGTATCGGTTCTTGTACAAACTCATCACTTCTTGATATGATGAAAGTTGCTGCGATTCTTAAAGGCAAAACAGTACACCCTGCAGTTAGTCTTTCAATCGCACCTGGTTCAAAACAGGTTCTCAATATGATTTCACAGAATGGTGCTCTTGCAGACATGATTGATGCAGGTGCTCGTATTCTTGAAAGTGCTTGTGGACCTTGTATCGGTATGGGACAGTCACCAAATTCAGCAGGCGTATCTCTTCGTACATTCAACAGAAACTTTGAAGGTCGTTCAGGTACTGCTGATGCTGGAATTTACCTTGTAAGCCCTGAGGTTGCTGCTGCATCTGCAATTACAGGTTACCTTACAGACCCAAGAGATTTAGGCGAATTCCCTGAAATCGTACTTCCTGAAGAATTTATTATTAACGATAATATGGTTGCTATGCCTGCATCTCCGGAAGAAGCAAAAGATGTTGAGGTTATGTACGGACCAAACATCAAGCCTTTCCCAACTAGTGAACCTATGGGTGATGATATTACAGCAAAAGCTGTTCTTAAAGTTGGGGACGATATTACAACTGACCATATTATGCCTGCTGGCGCAAAGATTCTACCCTACCGTTCAAATATTCCTTTCCTTTCACAGTATTGCTTTGGCGTATGCGATAAAACATTCCCAGAGAGAATTAAAGCCGAAGGCAAAGGTATTGTAATTGGTGGTGCTAACTACGGTCAGGGCTCATCTCGTGAGCACGCTGCTCTCGTTCCACTTTACCTCGGTGTTAAGGCAGTTATTACAAAGTCATTTGCAAGAATTCATTGTGCAAACCTTATTAACGCAGGTATTCTTCCTCTTAATTTTGCAAATCCAGATGATTATGACAAGATTACACAAGGTGATGAATTAAGCCTTAAAGGAATTAAAAATGCTATTATAAACAACGAACCTGCAGTTCTTGTAAATCTTACTAAGAATGAAGAATATGCTATCAAATATGACCTTTCACAGCGTCAGAAAGATATTATCCTTGCTGGTGGTCTTCTCAACTACACAAAAGAATCTTTTTAAGGAGTTTTAAATATGGAAAATCAAATTAAAGAAGCTCTTGCAAAGTATGAAGCTCTCATAAGAGAACAGCTTGCAAGAAATGAAAAAATTAAAGCACAAAAAGAATTTGTAGATTTTGAAAAGCTTGATAAAATCATTATCGGTGTTTGTGGCGGAGACGGCATTGGTCCAATTATCACAAAAGAATCAGCACGAGTACTTGAATATATGCTTGCTGATGATGTTAAGGCTGGTAAAGTTGAATTTAAGGTAATTGACGGACTTACAATTGAAAATCGTGTAGCTGTTATGAAAGCAATTCCTGATGATGTTCTTGCTGAACTTAAAGAATGTCATGTAATTCTTAAAGGACCTACAACAACTCCACAGGCTGGTGACCCATGGCCAAACATTGAAAGTGCAAACGTTGCTATGCGTAAAGAACTTGACCTTTTTGCAAATGTTCGTCCTGTTAAAGTTCCTGACCAAGGAATAGACTGGACATTCTTCCGTGAAAACACAGAGGGCGCTTATGCTGTTGGTTCAAAAGGTGTCAATGTAACTGAAGACCTTGCAATGGACTTTGTTGTTACAACAAGCGAAGGCTCTGAAAGAATTGCTCGTATGGCTTATGACTATGCCAAGAGAAATGGTAAGGAAAGAGTTTCTATCATCAATAAAGCAAATGTAATCAAGACCACAGACGGTAAATTCTTAAGAATCTGTAAAGAGGTTGGTAAAGAATATCCTGAAATTATCACTGATGAATGGTATGTAGATATTACAACGGCTAAACTTATCGATGAAAAAAGAAGAAAAGACTTTAAAGTTTTTGTTCTTCCTAACCTTTATGGTGACATTATTACTGATGAAGCAGCTGAATTCCAGGGAGGAGTTGGTACTGCTGGTAGCGCTAACCTTGGTAAGAGATATGCTATGTTTGAAGCAATTCACGGTTCAGCACCAAGAATGATTCGTGAAGGTCGTGGCGAATATGCTGACCCATGTTCAATGCTTCGTGCAACTGTAATGCTTCTTTCACATATTGGTAAACAAAAAGAGGCTGACTTGCTTGAAAGAGCGCTTGATATTTGTATGTTTGAAGAAAAGAAACTTGTAATTACTGGTCGCGATAATGGTGCAACATGTAGTGATTTTGGCGATTATGTAATGGAAACTGTTAAAAAGCTTTCATAAGAGGTGAAAAATATGGGTAAAAATGATGGAGTTTCAATTTCTGTCATTAAGCGACTCCCCCGTTATTACAGATTTTTAGGTGAACTAAAATCAAATGGTATTGTTAGAATTTCATCTAAGGATTTATCTGAAAAAATGGGCTTTACTGCATCTCAAATCAGACAGGATTTAAACTGTTTTGGCGGATTTGGCCAGCAGGGCTATGGCTATAATATTGAAAGTCTTTATAATGAAATCGGCAAAATATTAGGTGTTAATAAGACTAGAAAAGCAATTCTTATAGGTGCTGGCAATCTTGGAAAAGCAGTAGCATTACATATGTCTTTTGAGGCTAGGGGTTTTAATCTTATTGGAGTTTTTGATAAGAATCCTGCACTTTCAGGACAAATGTTGCGTGGACTACCTATAAGACATATTGATGGATTATTTGATTTTTGTAAAGATAACTCCCCTGTTGTTGCAGTTCTTTGTATTCCAAGTTCTGCTGCAGAAGTGCTTGCTCCACAACTTGTTCAATTAGGGGTTAAAGGATTTTGGAATTTCAGCCACTATGACATATCTGCTAATCACCCAAATGTTGCAGTTGAAAATGTTCATTTAAGTGATAGCTTAATGACTCTTAGTTATCATGTTAGTAATTTATAATTAGAGTATTAAAAAAAATTAACCACTCACTTTTGTGAGTGGTTTTTTCATATGTTTTTTAGGTTTTCCAAACAGGATGGACAAATATTAGTTCCTTTAAATTCAACTAAATTGTCTTCATTTTCGCAGAATACGCATTTTGAATGAAATCTTTTCAAAATAATTGAATCATCATTATAAAAGAACTCTAATGTTAATTTTTCGTCATCCTTTGCTTTAAAAACATCTCTTAGAAGATGTTTTGGTAAAACTATTCTACCATTATTATCAACTGGCCTAACAATTAATGCAGATTTCATACAAAATACACCACCTTTTTCTAAAATATACCATAAATTGACATATTTGTCAACAAAAGGTATATACAAAGGTGGTGTTTCGACTTATTTATTAAAATATTTTACAGCAGCTTCAAACATACGAATGTCATATTCACCAAGAACATTCTTATAAAGACCGTCACCGATACGCTCACTATGTCCCATTTTACCGAATACACGGCCGTCAGGTGAAGTAATACCTTCAATTGCACACAATGAACCATTTGGGTTGAAGTCAATATCTGATGTTGCGTTTCCGTCAAGGTCAACATACTGAGTTGCAATCTGTCCGTTCTTAGCAAGTTCAGCAATAAGCTCTGGAGAAGCAAGAAACTTACCTTCACCGTGTGAAATCGGAACATTAACAACATCACCAACATTCATAAGGCTAAGCCAAGGTGATTTTGTTGATGCAATACGAGTATGAACAATTCTGCTTTGGTGACGACTGATGTTATTGAATGTAAGTGTCGGACAATTTTCATCAGTATCAATAATCTTACCGTAAGGAACAAGACCGAGCTTAATAAGTGCCTGGAAACCGTTACAGATACCGCACATAAGACCATCACGGTTATCAAGAAGGTCTGTTACTGCTTCTTTAACTGCAGGGTTACGGAAAAATGCAGTAATGAATTTAGCTGAACCGTCTGGTTCGTCACCGCCTGAGAAACCGCCCGGGATGAAAATCATCTGGCTTTCTCTTACCTTTGCAGAGAAGCCTTCAACACTTCTTGCAACATCTTCAGCAGTAAGGTTTCTGATAACGAAAATTTCAGCCTCACCACCTGCTTTTTCAACTGCACGAGCAGAGTCATATTCACAGTTAGTTCCTGGGAATACAGGAATAAGAACTTTAGGCTTAACAACCTTATTTTTAGGAGAAACTTCACATTTACCATCAAATGAATATGTAGGAATTTCGCCCTTATCTTCTTTAGCCTTTGTAGGATATACACTTTCAAGTGTAGCAGTATGTAACTTATAAAGTTCTTCAATTGTTACACTGTCGTCTTCAAGAGTAATTACAGGTTCAACTGTTGTTGTACCAAGCTTCATTACACCAGGAATTTCAACGTCTTCAGAAAGTTCAGCTACAATAAAGCCCCACATACCAAGATGCCAGTTTTCTTTAAGGTCTGCAGATGAATTAAAGCCGATATTATTACCGAATGACATCTTCATAACTGCTTCACCAATACCATGTTCAACTGCCCATGAAGCCTTTACCTTACCTTCTTTACAAAGTTTATGGAATGCTTCCCAAGTAGCTTTGAGAGAGTCAGCACTCTCATCAACTGCACCAAAGAGATATACAGGATGATTTGCCTCTTTAAATTCAGGGCTGATAACATCTTGCTTTTTGATTGGAGCAATTGCAAATGAAATAAGTGTTGGTGGAACATCTTTATCAAGGAATGTACCTGACATTGAGTCTTTACCACCAATAGCAGCAGCACCTAATTCAAGTTGTGCATCAAGTGCACCGAGAAGAGCTGCAAAAGGCTTGCCCCAACGCTTAGGTTCAGTTTTAAGTCTTTCAAAAAATTCCTGTAATGTAAGATAAGCAAGTTTATAATCACAACCTGCAGCAACAAGTTTAGCAACGGAATTATAAATTGCTGCATGCGCACCTGTATATGGGTCAACTGAAAGATGGTCAGGGTCACAACCCCAGCTGAATACACTTGCCTGGTCAGTTTCCTGTCCCGGAAGAACAGGTAAAACAGCAGCCATAGACTGAGTAGGAGTAAGCTGGCGCTTACCACCATAAGGCATTACAACACTACCAGCACCAATAGTTGAATCGAATCTTTCAACAAGACCACGTTGGCTTGCTGTACGAAGGTCAGAAGCCATTTCGCGTAACGAACTATACATTGCCTTACTTAAAACTGAAAGGTCTTTTTCTGTAACAGTAACATCCATATGCTTAACAGCACCGTTTGTATCAAGGAATGCTCGGCTAAGGTCAGCAATTACATTGCCTTTCCATTTCATTACCATACGTTCTTCTTCTGTAACAACAGCAACACGGTATGCTTCAAGGTTTTCTTCTTGTGCAAAAGAAATAAATTTATCTGCATCTTCAGCTGCAACAACTACAGCCATGCGCTCCTGTGATTCTGAAATAGCAATTTCTGTTCCGTCAAGACCTTCATATTTTTTGCGTACTGCGTCAAGGTCAATCTGAAGACCTGGTGCAAGTTCGCCGATAGCAACAGATACACCGCCTGCACCAAAGTCATTACAACGCTTGATTAAACGAGTAACTTCTGCATTGCGGAAAAGTCTCTGGATTTTTCTTTCTTCAGGTGCATTACCCTTTTGAACTTCAGATGCCATTGTTGTAAGTGACTTCATATTGTGGCTCTTTGATGAACCTGTAGCACCACCTATACCGTCACGGCCTGTGCGTCCGCCGAGAAGAACAATCACATCACCTGGAGTAGGACGTTCACGACGTACATTATAAGCAGGAGCAGCAGCAACTACTGCACCACATTCAAGACGCTTTGCAACAAAGCCTTCGTGATATATTTCTGCAACATGACCTGTAGCAAGACCAATTTGGTTACCATAAGATGAGTAACCTGCAGCAGCCGTCTGACAAATCTTGCGCTGTGGAAGTTTACCATCTAAAGTTTCAGCAATAGTCTTTCTTGGGTCGCCCGCACCTGTTACGCGCATTGCTTGATGAACATAAGCACGACCTGAAAGAGGGTCACGGATGCAACCACCGATACAAGTAGCAGCGCCACCAAATGGTTCGATTTCTGTTGGGTGGTTATGAGTTTCATTTTTAAACATAAGAAGCCAATCCTGGTCCTCACCATTTACAGTTGCTGTTACATGAATAGAACAAGCATTAATTTCTTCACTTTCGTCAAGTTCAGGAAGAAGTCCGCGCTTTTTGAGTGTTTTTGTACCTATAGTAGCAATATCCATCAAAGTCTGAGGACGAGCTGCTGCTTTTTCTTCACCGTAAACTTCAACTCTTGCAGCAAGATAACGGTCATAAGCTTCTTGCACAGCAGGGTCATCAATACGGATATTATCTAGATGTGTAGAGAATGTTGTATGACGACAATGGTCTGACCAATAAGTGTCAACAACACGAATTTCTGTAATTGTTGGGTCTCTATGCTCTGAATCTCTGAAATATGCCTGCAAGAACTTAAGGTCATCAAGGTCCATTGCAAGTCCTTTTTCATCAAGGAGAGTGCTAAGTGCAGATACATCCATAGTGATAAAGCCATCAACAGTAGCAACTGTTTCAGGAGCAGCATATTGAGCTACAAGTGTTTCAGGTAATTCAAGAGCTGCTTCACGGCTTTCAACCGCGTTGATTACGTGATTTTTAAATGCTTTGATATCATTTTCTGTTAATGCACCGTAAAGAGCATAAACTTTTGCAGTACGGATAAGAGGACGTTCACCCTGAGAAATAATTTGAATACACTGAGCTGCAGAGTCTGCTCTCTGGTCAAATTGTCCTGGAAGAGCTTCTACTGCAAAAACATAAGCGTCAGAAATATCAACACTACCAGACACGTTGTCGAGCTGTGGCTCTGAAAAAACTGTTTTTACAGCGTAATCAAACAATTCTTCTGTGATATTTTCTGCATCATAACGATTGAAAAGTCGAATATCTTCTAAATTTTCAATGCCAAGCAAATGTTTTGCTTCATTAAGAAGACCTTTTGCTTCGTTATCTAATCCAGTCTTCTTTTCAACAAATATACGATAAACCATTTAGATTTTACCTCCCATATCACTCAGTTTAAAGCTTGAAGTGCACGCTTACCAATATCAGTTCTACGATAAGCTCCTTCAAACTTAACACCATCAGACAAACGATATGCTTCTTTAATTGCTTCTGCAAGAGAATCTGCAACTGCAGTTGTACCTGTAACGCGACCACCCGAAGTAACAAGCTTACCATTCTCAACCTTTGCGCCTGCTACATAAGTAGCTACGAGCGCTTCGTCTGTAAATGTTATCTCAAATCCTTTTTTATAAGATGTTGGATAACCATTTGATGCTAAAATAACACAGCAGGCATGTTTGTCTGCAAATTTCACTTCTGTATCAGCTAAAGTGCCGTTTGTTGTTGCTTGCATTATGTCAAGCAAATCACTTTCAAGAAGTGGAAGAACAACCTGTGTTTCAGGGTCACCAAAACGACAATTATATTCGATAACCTTTGGACCATTTGGTGTAAGCATAAGACCAAAGTAAAGACAACCTTTAAAAGTTCTGCCTTCTTCATTCATAGCGTTGATTGTAGGAAGAAAAATTGTTTCCATACATTCATCAGCTATATCTTTTGTGTAGTAAGGATTAGGTGCTACAGTACCCATACCACCAGTATTAAGACCTGTATCGTTATCGCCGATACGTTTATGGTCCATTGAAGAAACCATAGGTTTTACAACCTTGCCATCAGTAAAAGCAAGAACTGATACTTCAGGGCCAGTAAGGAATTCTTCAATTACTACGCGTGAGCCTGATTTACCGAAAATTCCGCCTTCCATCATATCACGGACAGCAGTTTTTGCTTCGTCACGAGTCTGTGCAATAATAACACCCTTACCGAGAGCCAAACCATCTGCTTTAATAACTGTTGGAATTGGAGCAGTTTCAAGATAATTGAGAGCAGCATCCATATCCTCAAACACTTCGTATGTAGCAGTTGGAATATTATATTTTTTCATCAAGTTTTTTGAGAAAACCTTGCTACCCTCGATAATAGCTGCATTAGCACTTGGTCCAAAGCAATGAATACCCTTTTCATTAAGAGCATCAACACAACCTAATACTAATGGGTCGTCAGGTGCAACAATTGCATAGTCAATCTTGTTTTCTTGTGCGAAAGCTACGATTCTTTCAATATCAGTAGCACCAATTTCTACACAAGTAGCATCTGCTGCAATACCACCATTACCCGGTAATGCAAAGATTTCTGTAACTTCTTTATTTTCTTTAATTTTTTTGATGATAGCGTGTTCTCTACCGCCACCACCGACAACCATTATTTTCATAGTTAACCTCAAAAATTAGTGGTGGAATAAACGCATGCCTGTAAACGCCATTGCAATTCCATATTTATTACAACAATCAATTACTACATCATCACGGATTGAACCGCCTGGTTCAGCGATATATGAAACACCGCTCTTGCGTGCTCTTTCAATATTGTCGCTGAATGGGAAGAAAGCGTCAGAACCAACTGAAACACCAGTAATTGTATCAAGATATTCTCTTGCCTCTTCTGCTGTAAGTGGTTCGGGCTGTGTGTTAAAGTATTTCTGCCAAATACCATCAGCACAAACATCTTCTTCATTTTTATTGATATAACCGTCAATAACATTATCTCTGTCAGGACGACGAATATCGTCACGGAATGGAAGATTAAGTACTTTTGGATGCTGACGAAGATGCCATGTATCAGCCTTTGTACCTGCAAGTCTTGTACAGTGAATTCTTGACTGCTGACCTGCGCCAACACCAATAGCTTGTCCATCATATGCATAACATACAGAGTTAGATTGTGTATATTTAAGAGTAATAAGTGCGATTATAAGGTCACGCTTAGCTTCTTCAGGTAATTCTTTATTATCAGTAACCATATTAGAAAGAAGTTCTTCATCAATTCTGAAGTTATTTCTACCCTGTTCAAATGTTATGCCAAATACTTGTTTCTTTTCCTGTACAGCAGGAACATAATCTGCATCAATTTTAACAATATTATAGTTACCATTTCTCTTGCCCTTAAGGATTTCAAGAGCTTCTGCAGAATAACCAGGTGCAATAATACCATCAGAAACTTCACGTGCAACAAGTTTTGCAGTTGTTACATCACATTCATCACTTAATGCAATCCAGTCACCGAATGATGACATTCTGTCAGTGCCTCTAGCTCTTGCATAAGCACAAGCAAGTTGAGAATCGTCAAGGTCTTCGATATCATCAACAAAACAAGCTTTTTTAAGTGATTCAGGAAGTTTAACACCAACTGCAGCAGATGTAGGACTAACATGCTTAAAAGATGTTGCAGCAGGCAAACCCAAAATATCTTTAATTTCTTTTACAAGCTGCCATGAATTAAATGCATCAAGGAAATTAATAAATCCTGGTCTGCCATTAAGGATTTCAATTGGAAGTTCTGAACCATCTTCCATATAAATTTTTGATGGCTTCTGATTAGGGTTACAACCGTATTTAAGTTCAAATTCTTTCATTACTAATCTCCTTATACATTTTTATTAACAATTCTTGACTCAAATTCTCCTGTTGCAAGGTCAATATATCTTACAAAAAGAGAAACTTTATTATCTTCGTTGAGGTTTTTCCAAATGATATCAGTCATTGTATCAATATCTACATCTGGTAATTCAAGAGTTTTTGGTTCACCCTCAAAGCTTGGAAGTGGATTTCCGTCAGCTTTATATGTATGGATAAACTTTGCACGACCTGCAAGAGGATTTGAATAAGCGTATGTATATCTCTGACATGATGAACCGTCACCATCAGCCGACTTAAGAATCGACATTGCGTAGTTCATATCACCATTTTCGTGATGGATAATACCTGAAATACGAGGTGTATAGTTTGGAGCGTCATCTTCAAACTCACGAGTGCGAAGTGCCTGTTCAAAAGTCATTTGCTTATCCATAAGCTCATAGATAGTATCTGTCTGGTCACCATTAGTAACAATAGTTTTATTACCAAGAACTCTTACAGGATAGTAAATAATAAGGTGTGGGTCAGTCATTTTTGACTCATCAAATGCTTTTGTTCTCATTGCATCGCCTTCGGCAACAAAAACTCTGTTACGGCTGTTAACACTTCTACCCATAATAAAATAAGCAGTAATCGCTTTTTTACCATCTACGCTTTTACCGATTATAATTCCTCTGCCGTGATAAGCGAGAGAATTAAGTTCGTTTTCAAGTGACTTGATTTCCATTTGAAAAATCCTCCGATTAAATTATATTTGTTTTACCGTTTTCTACTATAATTTTATCATCACAGAAAAGTTGTACAGCTTTTGGAAGCATCTTCCATTCAGCTTGTTCCATAATTCTTTTCTGTAATGTTTCAGGTGTATCATCATCCATAACATCAACTGCTTTTTGCAGAATTATTGGTCCTGCATCACATTCTGCAGTAACAAAATGAACAGTAGCGCCTGAAATTTTAACACCTTTTTTTAGTGCTTCTTCATGAACATGTAATCCATAAAAACCTTTTCCACAAAAGGATGGAATAAGAGCAGGATGAACATTAATCATTTTATTCTGAAAAGCATCACAGACATTTTTATCAAGAATAGTCATAAATCCTGCGTAAACTATTAAATCTGCCTTTTCTTCAATAAGTAAATCACGCATAGCACAGCTATATGATGCAATATCTGCATAATCTTTTCTTATGAGTGTTCTTGTTTTAATTCCATTATTTTCAGCACGAGTGAGAGCATATGCATCTGCTTTTGAAGCAATTACACAAGTAATTCGACCATTTCCAAGCTCTCCCCTGTTTTGTGCATCAATAAGAGCCTGTAGGTTTGTGCCACCACCGGAAACAAGAACAACAATTCTTTTACTCATTATAAAAGCACCTTCTCGTCGCCTTCGATGATTTCACCGATTACGTAAGCATCAATACCATTTTCTTTGAGAATAGAAAGAGAAGTTTCTACTTCATTAGCAGGAACTACAATACTCATACCAACGCCCATATTATATGTATTAAACATATCACGTTCAGGAATATTGCCCCACTTTGCAATAACTTTAAAGATAGGAAGCACTTTAATAGCAGACTTGTCAATTTTTGCGCAAAGTCCATCAGGAATTGAACGTGGAATATTTTCGTAGAATCCACCGCCTGTAATATGAGAAATGCCCTTTACATTTACCTTTTCAAGAAGAGCGAGAACTGGTTTAACATAAATCTTTGTAGGTACAAGTAATGCTTCTGCAATACTCTTGCCACCTAATTCTTCTCTCTTAATATAAAGTTCAGGATTATTATTATCAATATCAAAAACTTTGCGACACAGGCTGAAACCATTTGAGTGAATACCTGTTGATGGAAGAGCAACAACAACGTCCCCTACTGCCATCTTACTATTGTCAATCATTTTTGGCTTGTCAACTACACCTACAGCAAAACCTGCAAGGTCATAGTCTTCTTCAGGCATAAGGCCTGGATGTTCAGCGGTTTCACCGCCGATAAGAGCACAACCTGACTGAACACAGCCTTCAGCAACACCGCCAACGATTTCTGCAATCTTTTCAGGAACATTCTTACCGCAAGCAATATAATCAAGAAAATATAATGGCTTTGCACCCACACAAATAATGTCATTAACACACATTGCAACTGCATCAATTCCAATTGTATCATGTTTATCCATAAGAATAGCAAGTTTAACTTTTGTACCACAACCATCTGTACCTGAAACAGAGATAGGATGCTCCATTCCAGCAACACAGCTAAGGTCAAAACATCCGCCAAAACCTCCTACGTCATCAACTGAACCCTCGTTACGAGTTCTTGCAACATGTTTTTTCATAAGTTCAACTGATTTATAACCAGCAGTAATATCAACGCCTGCAGCTGCATAGCTTGCAGAAAATGAATTTTTGTGTTCCATATTACAATCTCCTGTATTCTTTATTAGCCTTTTCCATTCCAACAGTAAGTACAAATACATTCTGCTGGAAGTCCAATTGCTTTAATTATTCCGTCAATTGACTGGAATTCAAGTGATGTGAAATGCAGTTTTTCACAAATAGCGTTGCGCAAATTTTTACCACGCGCAGTTGATGAATCAATATACTCATCAATATATTCTAATCCTTCTTCGCCTTCAAGTTCAACAATAGTGCTTCTGGCGATAAGTTCCATATCTGATGTAGCGCGAGAGAAATTCAAGTATTTGCACCCATACATAATTGGTGGGCACGCAGAACGAATATGAACTTCTTTTGCACCATTTTCATAAAGGAATTCTACTGTTTCGCGAAGTTGAGTGCCTCTGACAATACTATCATCAACAAAGAGTAATTTTTTATCTTGAATTAAGTCGTGAACAGGAATTTGCTTCATCTTAGCAACTCTGTTACGCTCGTTTTGATTTGAAGGAGTAAAACTTCTCGCCCAAGTTGGTGTATATTTGATAAACGGACGAGCAAATTGAATACCGCTTGCGTTTGCATATCCAATAGCGTGTGGAGTACCAGAATCAGGAACACCACTTACATAATCTATATCTTGTGCAACACCATTTTTTCGGTCGAGCTCTGCCATAATCTTGCCATTTTTATATCTCATTACTTCAACATTAACACCTTCATAGCAAGATGTTGAATATCCATAATAAGACCATAAGAATGCACAAATTTTCATTTCTTTTCCAGCTTCACGAAGAACAGTTGCATTATCAGAAGTTAACTCAATTATTTCACCTGGTCCTAATTCTTTATAATCAGAATATCCAAGCTTTTTGTAAGCAAAATCTTCAAATGAAACACAGTAACCATCTTCACGAACACCGATTAAGACGGGAATTCTACCCAATCTGTCTCGAGCAGTAATTATTCTGCCGTCATCAGTAAGAATTAAAATTGATGCTGTGCCATCAATAAGACTTTGTGCATATGCAATGCCTTCTTCAAAGCTATCTTTTTGATTTATAATTGCTGCAACAAGCTCTGTCGAGTTTATGCCTTCATTTGTCATTGCACCGAAATGGCCACCATTTGTAAATAAATACTCTTCAACAAGCTTTTCTTTGTTATTCACAAGTCCAATGATGCAAATAGCATATAAACCTAATTTTGAACGAACAAGCAAAGGTTGTGCATCAGAATCACTGATGCAACCTATTGCTGCGTTACCTTTCATTTGGTTTGAGATATTCTCAAACTTAGTTCTGAAAGGCGAATTTTCAATTTTATGAATTTTTCGTTGTAACCCGGTATTTTTGTCAAATGCGGCCATGCCTCCGCGACGAGTACCGAGATGAGAGTGATAGTCAGTACCAAAAAACACGTCTAAAACCGTATCGTTTTTACTGACTGCGCCAAAGAAACCACCCATTTAATTTCTCCTTATGCAAAGAAAAGTTCTGAAAGTGTCATTGGGTCAATGTATTTGCCATCTTTGTACACACGCATATTACCTGATGCGATTTCATCGATAAGCATAACATTGCCATCTGGGTCGTAACCAAATTCAAATTTAATATCATAAAGTACAAGACCTTTTTCTTTAAGGTCATCAGCAACAATTTGAGTAATATCCTGAGTCATTTTCTTGATATCTTCATATTGCTTATCTGTCATAACACCAAGAGCAACGAGAGCATCTTTAATTACAAGTGGGTCACCTTTTGCATCGTCTTTAAATGTCATTTCAACATAAGCAGGAAGGTCAGCACCTTCTTCAATATAATCGCCATAACGACGGATAAAGCTACCAACAGCCTTATGACGACAAATTACTTCAAGACCGTGACCAAATACCTTTGCAGGAAGAACTTCCATTGTTGTATCTTCGAGGTTAGCACTTACATAGTGAGTCTTAATACCTGCAGCATTAACTTTTTCAAAGAAATAAATTGACATACGGAGATTTACATCACCAACACCATCAATTGTAAGACCAACTGAGTTTTCACCTGGGTCAAATACACCATCTTTACCTGTGCAATCGTCTTTAAATTTAAGAAGGCAATTGCCGTTATCAAGCTTAAATACGTCCTTTGTTTTACCTGTGTAAATCTTTTCCATTGTTTTTTGCTCCTTTATAATAAATATAAATTTTTACGAATTTAATTTTGACATTACGTCTGCATCTTTTTTTAGAACAACTTCTGCTGCATCTTTTCTCATTTGATTAAGCTTATCAGCTAATTCTTTGTCTTCAACAGCGATAATTTGGGCAGCAAGTAAAGCAGCGTTAGCACCGCCATTGATTGCCACTGTTGCAACAGGAATACCCGAAGGCATTTGCACTGTAGAAAGAAGAGCGTCCATACCATCGAGATATTGCGAAGAGCAAGGAATTCCAATAACTGGAAGTGTTGTGTTTGCTGCAATAGCACCAGCAAGATGTGCAGCCATACCAGCAGCACAAATCAAAGCACCATAACCATTTTCTCTTGCATTTACTGAAAAATCACGAGCCTGTTCAGGTGTTCTGTGAGCTGAGTAAATATTAACAGTGTATGGAATTTTTAAATCATCTAATACGGCGGTTGCTTTTTTTATAATTGGAAGGTCACTATCGCTTCCCATAACAATACCAACTTTTTTCATAAATACCTCCAAAAAAAACGCAAATGGACAGTCCTATACATTTATTTAGTGTAAGGACTGCCCAGACGGTCGGCTTATAATTGAAACCGTGCTCCATTGTGGTGCTCCACATTATCCGTCAGTCACACGGTAGTTTAATTTTTAACAATGACATTATAATATATTTTGATATTTAATGTCAATTAAAGTAGAAATTTCGTATGACGAAATTTCTATAAAAAACAACTAATTTTTTGTGTATTTTTTTATTTTGCTTTACTTTCACAATAAAGACAACGATAAACTCTGTTTTCTTTATCTCTTAAAGTAAAGATATGTGGTAATTCTTGCTCAACAGTTGTTATACAACGTGGATTTTTGCACTTAATAACATTTTCAATTCTTTCAGGAATATCAATATTCTGTCGTTTAGCAAGTTTACCATCTTTGATGATATTAACGGTAACACCAGGGTCGAGATAACCCAATGCATCCATATCAATATCGATTACTCTATCAATTTTGATTATATCTTTTCGTCCCATTTTAACACTTTCAGCGTTTTTTATGAGCGCAACCTGACAATCAAGCTCATCAAGACCTAAAAAATTGTAAAGAGTCATACCTAAACCAGCAGTAATGTGGTCTAAAACGATTCCGTCTTTAATTTGTCCGATAATCATTTATATTACCTCCAACAATTTCATAATAAGAGCCATTCTAATGAATTTACCATTATTAACTTGTCTAAAATAGCATGCTCGCGGGTCTTTATCAACTGCTACAGAAATCTCATTCACTCTTGGAAGTGGGTGCATAATGCACAAATCATCTTTTGCTGTTTCTAATTTCTGTGGTGTAAGAATATAACTGTCTTTAAGACGGATATAGTCTTGTTCATTAAAGAATCTTTCGCGTTGAACTCTTGTCATATAAAGAATATCAAGGTCGGGCATAGCATCTTCAAGTGAAGTTGTTTCAACATATTCAAGATTTTTAGCTTCTAATTCGGTTTGCTTAATATATTCAGGAACTTTTAATTCTTCAGGTGAAATAAGTACAAATTTAACATTCTTATATCTTGACATTGCACCAATAAGAGAATGAACAGTTCTACCAAACTTTAGGTCACCACAGAACCCTATTGTAAGGTTATCAAATCTGCCTTTCTCACGCTGAATTGTTAGCAAGTCAGTAAGTGTTTGTGTTGGGTGATTGTGGCCACCGTCACCAGCATTGATTACTGGAATATCAGTATTCATAGACGCAACCATTGGTGCACCTTCTTTCGGATGGCGCATTGCAATAATATCGGCATAATAACCAACAGTACGGATTGTGTCAGCAACACTCTCACCTTTTGCAGATGATGAGCTTTGAGCTTCAGAGAAACCGAGTACATTACCACCAAGATTATACATAGCAGATTCAAAACTGAGTCTTGTTCTTGTTGATGGTTCAAAGAAAAGTGTAGAAAGTATTTTGCCTTTACACTTTTCACTATATTTTGCTGGATTATCAATAATATCATTTGCTACAGTAATAAGCTCGTTAATCTCATCAACTGTAAGCTCTTGAATATCAATAAGACTTCTCATAATTATCTTCCTTATTATTTAGCACCATTTACTTCAAGGTACTTTTTAATTCTATCAACATTTTCACGATTAGCTTCGTCTTCTTCAAGATATTCAATAATGTCATAAACATCAACTACTGAATATACAGGGAAGCCAAACTGTTCTTCAATTTCTTGCATAGCACCTTTATCAGTTTGACCTTTTTCTTTACGGTCAACCATTATGAAAGTAGCAATAACTTTTGTGCCTTCAAGAGATTTTAGAATATCCATTGATTCACGGATAGCAGTACCAGCGGTGATAACGTCTTCAATAATAACAATTTCTTCGCCAGCTTCTGGAATATATCCAACGAATGTACCACCTTCTCCGTGGTCTTTTACTTCTTTACGGTTAAAGAAAAATGGAACATTAAGACCATTCTTTGAAAGAGCAACCGCAGCTGAAATAGAAAGGGAAATTCCCTTATATGCAGGACCATAAAGTACAGCGTTCTTTTTTCCGAGCTTATCAAAGTAAGCCTTTGCATAAAATTCACCCATTTTTGTAATCTGGTCGCCTGTCTTAATCATACCTGCGTTAACAAAATACGGGATTTTACGACCTGACTTTGCAGTAAAATCGCCAAATTTAAGAACGCCTGCACCCTCTAAAAATTGTATAAACTCTCTTTTATAAGCTTCCATTTCATTATCTCCTTATCCTACAAATTCTGCTACGCATCTCTTATATGCTGCAACCGGGTCAGCCGCTGCAGTAATAGGTCTGCCAACAACAATATAGTCAGAACCTGCTTCTTTTGCTTTTTCAGGTGTCATAACACGGACCTGGTCACCGATGTCACCATCAGCAAAACGAATTCCAGGTGTAACAGTAACAAAATCCTTACCGCATCTGTTATGAACTTTATCTGCTTCAAGTGGTGAGCAAACGACACCGTCAAGACCAGCTATTTTTGCATTATGAGCATAGTGCATTACAACTTCGTCGATTGGTTCTTTAATAAGTAAATCTCTTTCCATAACTTCTTGACTTGTTGATGTAAGTTGTGTTACAGCAATAAGAATCGGTCTTGTACCATCAGCACGAGTTAATCCTTCAAGTGCGCCCTCCATCATAGGAATTGCGCCACCTGCGTGAAGATTAGTCATATCAACATCAAGGTTAGAAAGAATAGCCATTGATTTTTTAACTGTGTTAGGAATATCGTGAAGTTTAAGGTCAAGGAAAATCTTATGTCCCCTTGCCTTAATTTCTTTTACGATTGATGGACCTTCAGCATAATAAAGCTCCATACCAATTTTTACAAATGGCTTTACATCTGTGAATTTGTCAAGAAAAGCCATAACATCTGCTTTGCTTGAAAAATCACAAGCAATAATTACGTCTTTACCCATTAGTGTGCTCCTCCTATAATTTCATTTATATCTTTTACATTTAATTTTGCTAATTCATTTGGTAATTCTTCAATAATTGTTTTACAGGCAAACGGGTCAACAAGATTTGCAGCACCCACTTGCACAGCAGTTGCACCTGCCATCATCATTTCAATGACATCCTTTGCAGTTGAAACACCGCCCATACCTATAATCGGGATTTTAACTGCATCATAAACCTGATAAACCATTCTAACAGCAACAGGGAAAATTGCAGAGCCAGAAAAACCACCCATTTTGTTAGCAATTACAGGTTGACGACGCTTAATGTCAATTCTCATACCAAGTAACGTGTTAATAAGACTGATACCATCAGCACCTGCAGATTCAGCAGCTTTTGCAATTGAAACAATATCAGTAACATTTGGTGAAAGTTTAATAATAATAGGTTTTGTTGTAACAGCCTTTACAGCCTTAACAACCTTTTCAACTGCTTGAGGTTCTGTGCCAAAACTCATACCACCATTGTGAACATTAGGGCAAGATACGTTAACTTCAATCCAACCGACTTGTGGGCATTCATTGATTTTTTCACAAGTATAAGCATATTCTTCAACAGAAAAACCACTTACATTTGCCATTACAGGTTTATTGAACACTTTTGCAAGCTTAGGTAACTCTTCATTGATAACTTTATCAACACCAGGATTTTGAAGACCTACAGAGTTAATCATACCTGCATTACATTCAGCAATTCTTGGTGTTGGATTGCCGAAACGAGCATCTTTTGTTGTACCTTTAAAAGAGAAAGTACCAAGAATATTTATATCATATAGTTCTGCAAATTCATAACCAAATCCATAAGTACCACTTGCAGGAATAATTGGATTATCTATTTCAATACCGAGAAGATTTATTTTTGTGTTTACCATATAATTTCCTCTCTTTCAAGCACAGGGCCGTCTTTACAAATTCTCTTGTTACCGTATTTTGTTTTGCATGAACAACCCATACAAGCACCAAAACCGCAACCCATTCTTTCTTCAAAACTATATTGGCCACTTGTTGTTACAGTTGATTCAATAGCCTTAAACATTGGCATAGGCCCACAAGTATAAAAATATGTGTACTCTGTTTCTTTAAGTGCATCTGTTACAAAGCCTTTGATTCCATAAGAACCATCAACAGTTGTAACTTTAACATTAGCACCAAGTTTTTTAAACTCGTCTTCATAGAATATTTCATCATTTTTATTGAAGCCAAGAATCACAGTAACTTGTTTATTTTCGGCAATAAGTTTTTTGCAAAGATTATACATTGGTGGCACACCAACGCCACCACCGATAAGCACTGGCTTGTCCATTGATTTTGAAGTATCAAAACCATTTCCAAGTCCACAGAGAACATCAAGTTTTTCACCCGAGTTCATTTTACTCATTACTTCTGTACCGTCACCAACAACCTTATAAATAATTGTGATTGTACTATCATCATAATCACAGATTGAAATTGGTCTGCGAAGATAAAAGCCATCAAGTTTAATGTTAATAAACTGACCGGGTGCGGTAATTGATGATGTATTGCCTTTAAGTATCATTTCAAAGATACTTTCAGTCAGTTGTTTATTACTTATAATTTCATAAATACCTTGGTACATTATTGAGCCTCCCAAACAACTTTACCATTACAAATTGTCATTTTACATTTACCATAAACTTCCATACCTTCAAATGGAGTACTTTTACCCATCGAAAGGAAATCAGCAGGATTAATGACATATTTATCATTTAAATCAAAAATTGTTAAATCTGCTTTTTCACCTATTTCAATACAGCTTCCAATATTAAATCTTTTATTTGCATTTACTGAAAGTAATTCAATTAACTTTTCAAATGAAATGACACCATTTTTCACAAAATAAGTGTACATTATAGGAAATGCTGTTTCAATTCCGACAACACCCATATTGCTCTTTTCAAGGCCTTTAGATTTTTCTTCAGCACTATGTGGTGCGTGGTCGGTTGCAATCATATCGATTGTGCCGTCAAGAACACCTTTAATAAGTGCTTCCTTGTCGCTTTCATCACGAAGTGGTGGATTCATTTTAAATCTGCCGTGTTCCTGCAAGTCTTTATCAGAAAGAACAAGATAATGAGGTCCAGTTTCACAAGTGATGTTTACACCGTCTTTTTTAGCTTGTCTGATTAAATCAACACTTTCTTTTGTTGAAATATGGCACACATGATACGCACAACCTGTTTGTTTTGCAAGTTCAATATCTCTTTCAATCTGTTTCCATTCACTTTCAGAACAAATACCACGATGTCCGTGTTCCTTTGCATATTTACCTTTGTGTATATATCCACCATCAAGCAAATCATTTACTTCGCAATGAGCAACAATCATTTTATTATGTTCTTTTGCTATTTTCATAGCATTAAGCATCATTTTATCACTTTGAACTCCCCTACCGTCATCAGAGTATGCAACACACATATCTTTCATCTCTACTAAATCAGAGAGCTTTTCACCCATTTGACCAACAGTAATTGATGCATAGGGGTGAACATTGATTACGGCATCTTTATTAATGATATCTATTTGTTCTTGTAAATGTTTAACAGAGTCTGGTACAGGGTTAAGGTTCGGCATTGAGCAAACTGAAGTGTAACCACCACGAGCAGATGCAAGAGTACCAGACTTAATTGTTTCTTTATAAGAAAAACCCGGCTCACGCAGATGCACATGCACATCTGTAAAGCCGGGAAAAACATAGCAATTTTCAAAATTATATACAACATCAGCACAATCTGGTGCTAATGAGTCAGAAATTTCGGCAATTATTCCGTCGTTAATTAAAATATCTTTTCTTGCAAATTGTGAATCATAAAAAACTGTTGCATTTTTAATTAACTGTTTCATTCTATCACCTATAAAAACCGAATTTCCGTTCTCTAAAATAATAACATATTTATATATAGTATGTCAATAAAATCCAAGCACAATATATGTAAAAAAAGCGGAGTATTTCTACTCCACTTTTTGTGTGATTTAATAGTTTTCTGCTTTCATCATAAAATATGCCTTTGGATGAGCACAAACAGGGCAAATTTCTGGTGCAGATTTACCGATATGAACATGACCACAGTTAGAGCAAATCCACATCATATCACCGTCACGAGAGAAAACAAGCCCGCCCTCGATGTTAGCGAGGAGCTTCTTATATCTTTCTTCGTGGTCCTTTTCAATTTTTGCTACCATTTCGAAAAGTGCTGCAATATGGTCGAAACCTTCTTCTTTTGCTACTTCAGCAAACTCTGCATACATTTCTGTCCACTCGTAGTTTTCACCTGCAGCAGCATCTTTGAGATTTTCAACAGTAGTTGGTACACCACCATCGTGAAGAAGTTTAAACCAGATTTTTGCATGCTCTTTTTCATTGTTTGCTGTTTCTTCAAAAATTTGCGCAATTTGAACATACCCATCTTTTTTAGCTTTAGATGCGTAATATGTGTATTTGTTTCTTGCCTGTGACTCACCTGCAAATGCAGTCATGAGATTAGCTTCTGTTCTTGAACCTTTAAGTTCCACAAAAATCACTCCTTAATTATTTATATTATTATTCTACCATATTTTTCAAAAATTACAACAATAGTAGAAAAATTTTTTTAGACATGTTATAATGTCTTTGAGGTGGAAAAATATGGGAAGAATATTTATTGAACCAATTGGTTACATACAAAATGATTATAAAGAGAAATTTGGTATTCCTCGTCAAAGTGGACTTACTGAAAATGTAGTTTCAAAAATTACTTTTGAAGAAGATTATCAAGACCCAGATTTCTTTAGAGAAATTGAAAAATTCACTCACTTATGGTTAATTTGGTATTTTTCTGAAGTGAATAAAAAGGAAATTAAGCCGACTGTAAGACCACCCAAGCTTGGCGGAAATAAGCACGTAGGCGTTTTTGCCTCTCGCTCACCATTTAGACCAAATAGAATTGGTATATCATGTGTCAAATTAATTCAAACCGAGTTTAACTACAAAGAAGGTAAATCAATATTTGTTTCAGGAGCAGACTTAATGGACGGAACTCCTATTATTGATATTAAACCATATTTACCCTATACAGATAGCAGACCTGATGCATCAAATGGTTTTGCATTAGATGATGTAAACGGTTTACTTGATGTAAAATGCAGTGATGAGATTTTAAGCAAGATACCATTTGATTTGGTAGATGGTTTATTTGAAACTTTAAGACACGACCCGCGCCCATCATATCAAAATGACAGCAAACGAATTTATGGTATGAGTTTTGGCGATATGCAGGTTAAATTTAAGGTTGATGACAAGGTACTTACAATCATTGAAATAGAATAACGAAAAATAGCCACACAATTGTGTGGCTATTTTTTATAAGTTCCACCTGTATTACTACTATCTAATGTACCATCTAATTCAATAAGAAGACATTTTACTAACGATGTTACAACTGGTCTGTGTAATACGCCTTTTGGAATTACAATTAAGTCACCTTCACATAAATGAGTTTTTCCATCTTCAAATTCAATGTCGAATTGACCTTCAATACAATAAAACAATTCGTCTGATGAATCGTGAGAATGAAAATCAAGTGTTCGGTTTTCCGCTTTAAGAACGTTAAACATATGATTATTAAGCTTACAAATCTCTTTATACTCAAACAACTGATTTATACTATTTACTTCGTTTCTTAAATTAATTTTATTAATCATAAGTCAATCTTTCTATCCTTAAAATAATATTCTTTATCATGGTCGTTAATTTCGCGTAACACTCTACAAGGATTACCGACTGCAACTACATTAGCAGGTATGTCTTTTGTAACAACACTGCCTGCACCAATTACTGTATTATCGCCGATTGTGACACCAGGTAATACAATTACTCCTGCACCAAGCCAACAGTTTTTACCGATATGTATTGCCATATTATACTGATATGCAAGTGGGCGTAATTCAGGCAATATTGGGTGTCCTGCAGTTGCCAAAACAACGTTTGGACCAAGCATTGTATAATCGCCAACATAGATATGAGTATCGTCAACAAGAGTTAAATTGAAATTAGCATAAACTCCTTTACCGAAATGAACATGTTTTCCTGCCCAATTAGCGTGAAGTGGTGGTTCAATATAACAATCGTCACCTATTTCTGCAAACATATTTTTTAGCATTTCTGTTCTTTTCTCAAGTTCTAATGGTCTTGTTGCATTAAAATCATATAATTTGTCAAGAAATGTTAGTTGCTCATTAAACAAATCTTCATCCATCGAGAGATATAAATCTCCACTATGCATTTTTTCACGAATATCCATAACATTCTCCTTATTTAATACTGAAGTTTTCACAATCAATTATTTTCTTAAATTTGCGATGTGTTTTTTCTCGTGGCTTTATATTAACATTTCCTAAACTAATATTTTTCGCATGTCTTATAAATACTCCGTATGCATTTAGGTCTCTAAAACGATTGCATTCGGGGTATTCTTTTTCTTGCTCAGGAATTTTAAATCGTAAATCGAAATAATCTTTACCTTCGGCATATCTTAAATCAAAGTCCTTAAGGTTAATGTCAGAGACCATTTGGTTGGGTATTCCCATTATCATTATTGGCATTTCAATTTTGTTAGCCATTACATTTTCAATAAAAATATTATTTATTTCTCCTCTGCCGTCTAATTCAGATTTATTGTCACCATTACGATTACAAAGTCTAATAAATAATGGACATGCCATAGAATTCATTTCAATATTTGAAATATTTACGTTGCTTACCCTTGCACCATCACAAGATTCTATTGATATTCCGCTTACACCTGCTGGATAAATGTCTCTGAGATAAAATTTGCAGTTTTCAACAGTAACTTCACTTATATCTAAAGAAGTTTCTGTACCTATTTTGAATGCATTTGTACAAGAAACAACTTCACAATCATGAATATATATATTACTCATTCCGCGTTTGCAACAAACGTCGAGATTGTTCTTAATTTTGAGTCCGTCATCTCCTGATGTAGAAATACCCATATTGTTTTTAAGTACAATACCATCATCAGCAGTCGACACGAAACAATTTTTAACAACTACATTCGATGAACCACAAATATCAATACCATCACAATTTGCTACATGACGATTATTGTTTATTACAACATTTGAAATATTAACATTATTTGATGAATTAATATTTAATGTCCACATGGCAGCATTTTCAAGTATTAAATTATATAACTTAACCCTGCTACAATTCTTTAAAAGCATCAAATAACCATATTTACTTTTGTGTGGAAAACGTATTCTTTTTCTATATTCCTGTCGCAAATCCCATACATCAAGTGTTTTTTCAAAAGGTTCAGTTTTTGGTGGTAAATGGGGCTTTAAAGAAAAGAAATTGCCTTCACCAAAGATTTTTCCAGGGCCTATAATACCGATATTTTCACAAGTATCAGCATATATCAAAGCATTTTCAGTAAAGTTTGATGTATCGTGTGAAGCAATTATTGACGAATCTTTTGCAATGTATAAAACTACATTGCTTTTCAAGTAAATAGTCCCAGTTGAATAAGCGCCACCATCGACTACAACGATTCCACCACCATTTTTATTACAAGTGTCAATGGCTTGATTTATGTGTCTTGCGTTATTAAGCGTATTATCGTTTGGCTCTGCATCAAAATCACGTATGTATATAGCATTATCTAATGGTATGTATAAATTATCATTTATATATTTTGAATATGGTATATCTTTATAGAAATCACCATCAAAAACTTCTGAAAATATTTCACCATCATAGATTTTGAAATCTCTTTGAAGTTTTGGGAAAAATGAGCCTATATGATTAAAAAATCGTGACAAACTATCACCTCTTTTTCGTTATTTTATCATAATAAAAACAAAAATAAAAGATTCAAAATAGTATTTTTCAAATTGTTTTTCATATTCTATTATGAAGTAATATTTTGAGGTGATTTTATGTGTGGAATTGCAGGAGAAGTATCTTTTTCAAACTCATTAATAAAGAATAAAGACTCATTTTTGCGTATGCAAAAGGTATTAGAACCTCGTGGCCCTGACCAAAACGGAATGTATATTAAAGACAATGTTGCGCTTATTCATTCACGCCTTTGTGTCATAGATATTGAAAATGGAATTCAGCCAATGACAACACGATATGGCGAAAAAGAATATACCCTTGTTTATAATGGTGAACTATATAACACTAATGAAGTACGAAATAAATTAATAAAACAGGGACATAGGTTCCTTTCACATTCTGACACAGAAGTGATATTAAAATCATATGTACAATGGAAAGATGAATGTGTTAATGAATTTAATGGTATTTTTTCATTTGCCATTTGGGATGAGCAAGAACAAAAACTTTTCTTTGCCAGAGACAGAATTGGTGTTAAGCCATTGTTTTACACTATAAAGAACAATTCATTTATTTTCGGCTCTGAAATTAAAGCATTACTAGAACATAAATACGTTGAGCCGATTATTGATGAAAATTCAATAGCTGAAATTATGTATATCGGTCCTGGTAGAACTCCAGGCTGTGGTGTGTTTAAAGATATTAACGAAATTAAACCTGCTTGTTGTGGATATTATTCAAAAAGTGGAATTAAAATAAGAAAATATTGGACTTTGAAAGACAAAGAGCACACTGAAAATTTTGAACAAACCGTTGAGAAAGTTCGGTATCTTGTAAAAGATTCAATAACAAGACAATTAGTGTCAGATGTACCTGTTGGTACTTTTCTTTCAGGGGGGCTTGATTCAAGTATTATATCATCGGTAGCAAACACTTATTTCAAAGAAAAAAATCAGCAATTAAAAACTTTTTCTGTTACTTATGAAAATAACGATAAATTCTTTAAGACAAGTAAATTTCAGCCAAATAGTGACACAGAATTCATTAAAAAGATGGTTGAATATCTTGGTTGTGAACATTATTTAATCACATTAAACAACAATGACCTTGCAAATGCATTGTATATGGCTGTAGATGCTCGTGATTTGCCTGGAATGAGTGATGTTGACTCATCATTGCTATTATTCTGCAAAGAGATTAAAAAACATTGTACCGTTGCTTTATCAGGTGAATGTGCTGATGAAATATTTGGTGGATATCCATGGTATCGTGATAAGAAAATTCGAGCAATTAACGGATTTCCATGGGCACAATCCACGCAATATAGAAAATCATTTTTAAGAGATGATATAAAAGTACCTGACGCTGAAAATTATGTATATTCTCGTTACAAAGATACGCTAATTAATACTTCTAAAATAGCCGGACTTTCCCCTGTTGAATCAAGAATGAAAGAAATGATGAAATTAAATCTTGATTGGTTTATGCAAACTCTTCTCGATAGAAAAGACAGAATGAGTATGTATAACGCACTTGAAGTTAGAGTACCCTTCTGCGACTACAGAATTGCTGAATATCTTTATTCAGTGCCATGGGAATATAAAGACTATAGGTCACATGAAAAAGGTCTTTTGCGCGAAGCAATGCGCGATATTTTACCCGATGAAGTTTTATGGAGAAAGAAAAGTCCTTATCCTAAAACACACAATCCGGAATATCTAAAATTAGTGTCCAATATGTTAAGCGATATTATTAATAATACATCTTCAAAAATTTTTGAATTCATAAAAAAAGAAGAATTGCAAAAACTATTGAACACAGAGAGAAATGAGCCTTGGTATGGTCAGTTAATGACAACTCCACAAACAATAGCATATTTTGTACAAATAAATTATTGGCTCGAAAAATATAAAATTTCAATAGTTTGATAGGTGAAACGATGAAAAATACGGATTTAAAAAAAGTTGCTTTGGTGGGTACTGGCTTTGTAGGAATGAGTTTTGCATATGCCTTGATGAATAGTGGCGAATGCGACCAATTAGTTCTTATTGATATAAATAAAACAAAAGCTCATGGTGAAGCAATGGACATGAATCACGGGTTGGCTTTTGCAAAGAGAAATATGTTGATTTTTGATGGTGAATACTGTGACTGCCATGATGCAGACATTGTTGTAATTGCGGCGGGTGTAAATCAAAAAGATGGTGAAGGAAGAATCGCACTTCTACAAAGAAATTTTGAGGTGTTCAAAACAATAATTGAGCCGATTGTCAAAAGTGGATTTGAAGGCATTTTTTTGGTGGCGACTAATCCAGTTGATATAATGACAAAAATCACGCTCGATTTGTCTGGCTTTGACAAGAGAAAAGTGATTGGGAGTGGTACAACACTTGACACAGCCCGTCTTCGTTATTTATTAGGTGATTATTTCAGTATTGACCCGCGAAATGTTCATGCATATGTAATTGGTGAGCATGGTGACAGCGAGATAGTTCCATGGTCACAAGCGTATATAACAACGAAAAGTGTATTTGATGTAATTGAACACTCTAATGGCAGGTTTTCAATTTGTGATTTAGAGAAAATTAGTAAAAATGTAACGGGAGCAGCTCAAGAAATTATTAGTGCAAAAGGTGCAACTTACTATGGAATTGGTATGTCACTTGTAAGAATTGTCAGAGCAATTTTTGGTGACGAAAAAAGTGCTTTAACTATTTCTGTAATGCTTAATGGTCAATATGGAATAAAAAATGTTTATGCCGGCTTACCAGCAATTATTGGTCGCAACGGAATAGAAGATATTATTGTTCTTGACTTAAAAAATGATGAAAAGGAAAGGTTTATAAAGTCTTGTTTGTTTTTAAAAGAAACGGCAAGCAAAATAAAATAAGAGCGCATCATATGATGTGCTCTTATTTAAATATTTTTACTATCTAACCTTTTGATTCGTTCTCTAATTTCATCCTTGAAAATAAATCTATAACCATTGTCTTCTAACAGTTTATTGTCCCTTAATAGTTTACCAATTCCTTTTACTTTAGCAAGTGTTGGTTCATCAACAATTTCACAGCGTATATTTATTTCATCTTCAAGTCTTTGTGCTATATCAAAAATCAATGAACCGCCGCCACAAATGCTAATTCCATGGTCAGCAGCATCTGCTAGCAATTCCGGTGGAATATGCTGCATTAGGCTATGAATTTCACTAACAAGAAGTGAAATCTGTTCATTAACAAAAGGATATATTTCTTTTGAAGTTATTTCAAAAGAAATTGGCATTTCATCAAGATTACTCTTACCCGATATAAACAAAGCTGTTTCATAATCACGAGAGACAGCAGATGTGATTTTATTTTTAATTTCATGAACTGTATGTGGTCCAACAAGAATATCTCTATCTCGTTTTAAATGGCGTTCGATGGCACAATCAATATCATAGCTACCACGTTTAATTGTTCCACTACCTGCTATACTGCCCATTGAAACAATTGCAAACTCTGTTACTTGATGTCCAATATCCAGCACCATTCGTCCGCCAATCTTTTCAGCATCAACGCCACACCCAAAAGCCGAAGCTAGTATACCTTCAACTAAACATACACGACCGGCACCAGCTAAAGTTATGGCATCAAGAAAAGTTTTCTTTTCAAAGCTCGTTGCGTCTTTTGACAAACTAATCATCACATTAGGTTTATAAACTCTATTACCACAAACAAACTCTAAATAATATCTTAGCATTTTTTCTGCTAAATCAAAGTCAGAAATAACACCGTTTTGAATAATTTTTACTATTTCAATGTCGTACCCACATCTACCTAATATATCGTATGCAGACTTGCCAAAAGCAACTGGTTGACGAGTATCAACAGAGACTGCAGCAATTGACGGCTCATTTATCAGTATGCCTTTCTTTTCTGCAAAAATTTTAATTGATGAAGAACCAAAATCAATACCAATTTTCATTCCTTTCACGGTATCACCTCCAAAACAAAGTTTAAAAAACTATTTCTTTTTAAACTGCTGCTTTAATCTTAAATCCTTTGAGAGAATTGTTTTTCTTAAACGAATACTAACGGGCGTAACTTCCATGAGTTCGTCGTCTTTTATAAATTCCATTGACTGTTCAAGACTTAATACAGTATGTGGAACAAGTCTTAAAGCGTCATCCGAGCCAGAAGCACGAGTATTAGTTAAGTGTTTTGCTTTGCAAATATTGCATGTTAAATCTTCATTCTTAGAACATTCACCAACAATCATTCCTTCATATACAGGAACGCCAGGTCCAATGAACAATCTTCCTCTATCCTGAGTATTGAAAAGGCCATATGCTGTGCTTTCGCCTGATTCATGCGCAACAATAGAGCCTCTTTCTCGAGTTTCAATATCACCTTTAAATGGCTCATAGCCTGCGAAAAGGTTATTCATAATGCCGTTGCCATTTGTATCGGTCATAAACTCTGAACGATAGCCAATAAGTCCACGTGCCGGTATTTTGAATTCAAGATGAGTTGAACCACCATCACGAGTACCCATATTTTCAAGTTCACCACGGCGAGAACCGATTTTCATCATAACCGCGCCAACATATTCTTCTGGCACCTCAACAATCAAGAGTTCCATTGGTTCTAAAAGTACACCATTCTCAATTTTTGTGATAACTTTAGGTCTTGAAACTTGAAACTCATATCCTTGACGACGCATTGTTTCAATAAGGATTGAAAGATGCAATTCACCACGACCAGAAACTTTAAAAGTATCTGTTGATTCTGTTTCTTCAACACGCATACTTACATTTGTTTCAACTTCTTTGAAGAGTCTGTCACGAAGATTTCTTGATGTAACAAACTTACCTTCTTTGCCTGCAAAAGGGCTATCGTTAACAATAAAGTTCATTGAAATTGTAGGCTCGTCAATTTTAATGAATGGTAATGGCTCTATGCAATCTGGTGAACAAATTGTTTCACCAATGTTAAGCCCAGTTATGCCCGAAACACAAATAATATCGCCAACAGAAGCTGATTCAACTTCAACGCGTTTTAAGCCGTCAAACTGATATAAACGAGAAATCTTAACATTCTCTTGTGAACCATCTGCTTTACATAAAACGACATTGTCATTTCGATTTATTCTACCGCGTTCAACTCGACCAATACCAATTCTGCCAATGTAATCATCATAATCAAGGCTTGAGAATAATACCTGTAACGGTGCATCAACATCGCCTTTTGGTGCTTCAATATTTTCAATGATAGCATCAAATAATGGTCTCATATCTCCGCCTCTAGCACTTGGGTCAACAGATGCATAACCATCTCTACCTGATGCATAAACCACAGGAAATTCCAACTGGTCATCATTTGCACCTAATTCAATAAATAAATCAAGGACCTCATCAATTACCTCATCAGGACGAGCACCTGGTCTGTCAATTTTATTAACAACAACAACTACTTTCTTTTCAAGCCCAAGAGCCTTTTTCAAAACAAATCTTGTTTGTGGCATACAACCTTCAAATGCATCAACAAGTAATAATACGCCATCAACCATCATAAGAATTCGTTCAACTTCACCACCAAAGTCGGCATGACCAGGTGTGTCAACAATATTGATTTTAATGTTATTATATTGAACAGATGTGTTTTTAGAAAGAATTGTGATTCCGCGCTCTCTTTCAAGGTCGTTAGAGTCCATAACTCTGTCTTGAACCTGTTCATTTTGTCTGAATATACCGCTCTGTTTTAAAAGCTCATCAACCAAAGTTGTCTTGCCATGGTCAACGTGGGCAATAATTGCTATATTTCTAATATCTACTCTAGTTTTCAATAAATTCACCTTCATATCTTAATTGACTATTTATTTTATCACTATAAATAGTTTTCTGCAAGGTGTAAATCACATAAAATACAGTTTCATATCTTTACAAAACAGTAAAAATAGTCTAAAATTTATTATAAATATGTAGAGGTGATTGTATGAGTAATGTAACTAATATTAAGATTATATCCTCACTTGAAAAATTGTATTTTAATGATAAAATTCCTAATAAAACTTATAATAAGTTATCAATGTTAAAGAATGAGAAAAAATCATTTCAAATCGCAATTGAAACGAATGCTGAAACAAGTGTAAATTGTATTATTGATACAAGTTTGAACAATTATAAACTTTATAAAGTCACAGATATTAAATCCGATTTCCCAATGGCAAAGGGTGCTGACGATTATTATAGATTTAGCGAAAACGGCTATTATCCTGACCTTTTAATGCCAATTGATAATGAATTAGAATTAAAAAAAGGCATTAGTTCAATTTGGGTTGAAGTTGATGCTAATTGTAACGCAATAGGAAATCACAGTTTTATAATAAATGTTGATGAGTTTTATGTAGAATTACAGATAGAAATTATTGATGCTAATTTGGATTTCTCTGATTTTATTTATACAAACTGGTTTCATACCGATTGTTTAATGTCCTATTATGGATTTGAAGCATTTTCTGATGAATATTGGTGTGTTACTGAAAACTTTTTAAAAACTGCATGTGAATATGGAATGAATTGTGTATTGACTCCAATATTCACTCCCCCTCTAGATACAGAAATCGGCAAGGAAAGACCAACAGTACAATTAGTCGATATATCATTAAACAATGACAAATATTCATTTAATTTTGATAAGTTAACAAAATGGATTGAAATGTCAAAAAGATGTGGTATAACACATTTTGAAATAGCCCATTTCTTTACTCAATGGGGCGCAAATCACGCACCAAAGATTATGGCTACTGTTAATGGCGAATATAAAAAAATATTTGGCTGGGAAACAAAAGCTAACTCAATGGAATATAAGATTTTTTTAACAGCATTTTCAACTGAGTTAAAGAAATATTTTGATAAAAACAATTTAAAAGACAGCGTTTTAATTCATGTCAGCGATGAACCAAACTTCGCAATGCTTCACTCATACGCAAAAGCGTCAAAACTTATACATAAATTATTTAAAGGCTATAAAATTGTTGATGCGTTGTCAGACGTATGGTTTTATAGATTAGGTATTGTGTCGAACCCTATACCATCAAATGACCATATTGATAAATTCCTTGGCAAATGCGAAGATTTGTGGACTTATTATTGCAGTGCACAAAACAAAAAATGTGTTTCAAACAGGTTTTTCTGTAATGACTCAATTAGAACCCGTGTAATTGGTTATCAGATGTATAAATATAACATCAAAGGCTTTCTACATTGGGGTTATAATTTCTATTACAGTCAGCTTTCAAAAGGCTTAATTGACCCCTTCACAGTTACAGATGCTGGCAAAGCATTTCCATCTGGTGATAGTTTTGTGGTTTACCCAGATAAAGATGGTACTCCATTACAATCAATTAGACTTAAAGTTTTTTTTGATGGATTACAAGATATGGCTGCATTAAAAACACTTGAAAAGTTGACTAATAAGACAGAATGTCTTAATATTATAGAAGAGAATGAAAGACATACACTTACATTTTCTGACTATCCACATTCTAATGAGTGGTTACTGAATACCCGTGAAAAAATAAATTCACAAATAAAAGCTAATTTATAATGGTGAAAATATGAAAGCAATTTTTAAAACAATTAAAAACTTCATAATTGAAACCGACAAGATATTATTGTTGTTATGTATGCTCACATCTGCGTTTGGTTGCACAAGCGTTATGACTGCAACTCTCCAGAATGCACCTGACGGTTCAAGATTTAGCCGTGACTTTATTGTTATGGTTGCAGCAGTTGTGGCAGGACTTATCATAGCAATAATAATTTCGTTAATTGACTATGAGTTTATAATGAAACTCTGGCCATTGATAGCAATATTCTGTATTGGTATTATGCTGATAACTCTTCAATTTGGTATCGGACCACCTGAGCGTCCCGATGCACGAACATGGTTAAAACTGGGCGCAACAGGTATTTATTTTCAACCGTCAGAAATTGTTAAAATCGGTTTTATCATTACATTCGGTGTACACCTTGAAAAAGTAAAGAACAATATAAATAATATTCTTACTGTATTATTGTTAGGAATCCACGCAATAATCCCAATAGGGCTTGTTATTGTTTCTGGCGACTTAGGTTCAGCTCTTGTATTTATGATTATTACTGTAGTTATGCTCTATGTTGCAGGACTTCATTGGGGGTATTTTCTCGGTGGTGGGCTTTTAGTTGGCGCATCATTACCATTGATATGGATGTTCTTGTTAGGTAATATCCAGAAACAAAGATTTTTAGCTCTCGCCTATCCTGAGCTTTATCCAGATATTATCTATCAACAAGAACGAGGCATGGCAGCAATCAAAGGTGGCGGAATTACAGGGCAAGGCTTATTTAATGGTATTTACACTCAAACTCGTAATGGTATCCCCGAAGGCGAAAACGATATGATTTTCACCGTTATTGGTGAAGAACTTGGGTTTGTTGGATGTGTTGTAGCTTTATTATTGTTGACTGCTATTACAATAAGAATTGCAAGAACTGGTAAGCACGATAAAATCGGTGATACAAAAGTAATGTGCTACGGTGTAGCTGGTATGATTGCAGGACAAGTTATCATCAATGTTGGTATGTGCTTAATGTTACTACCTGTTATCGGCATCACTTTACCATTCTTCAGCGCTGGTGGCTCTTCAAATCTTTGCATTTATTTCTCAATTGGACTTATAATGAGTTTCTATCGTTATAATCAACAACGAGAACTAATAAATGTTAACTTTTCAAATATCACTAATCCGTTTATGGATATATAACAGAGTGGGTAATAATATGGAAATTACTAAAAAAGACAAAATAATATCATTATCTAACCCTGGCGTTATCAGTAAACAGTTATTGTGCCCAGCCAATTCTTCAAGTAAAAAAGTTACAATAACAGAAGTTCATCTTGACATTGGTGCAATACAACCAAGACACAGTCATAACAACTCAGAACAAATTTGGTATGCACTTCAAGGCAGTGGAAAAATACTTTTATCAGATGAAATGGAAATGGATTTTAGTGCTGGTGATGTCGTTAGGTTTGCTGAAAACGATATTCACGGATTATTAAATAGTGGTGATACTGAGTTTATTTATATTTCCGTAACTTCACCACCAATTAATTTTGAATACGCTTACAAAAACAAAAAAGAGGTCAAATGACCTCTTTTTTTCATGCCTTTTTAACAGCACCCATATTTTGCATAATCTTTTTAGTTCCAACTTTTTCAAAAGCAATTTCCATAAGCACATCATTGCCCATTGGTTTAAGCGAAACAATCATACCCTTGCCAAAAACTCTGTGCACAACTTGTTCACCGACCAGAAACTTTTCACTTGATTTTTGTGTTGGGTTTGACAATCCAAATCCTCGGTTAATCGGTTTATTAGTTTGAGTTGTAACAGGTTTGCCTATTGGTTTCTGTGATTTAACAAGATATTCACAACACTCATCAGGCAATTCTTTTAAGAAGCGTGACGGTTGATTATATCTGGTAGAGCCGAAAATCATTCTTGAACGAGTATTCAATAAATAAAGAATTTTCATTGCTCTTGTAATGCCAACATAAGCAAGTCGTCTTTCTTCTTCAATTTCACCAGGGTCATATATTGATTGCATTCCTGGGAATACGCCTTCTTCAAGACCTGGTATAAACACAACTGGGAATTCAAGACCCTTTGAAGAGTGCAAAGTCATCATTACAACTGCATCTGTGTCTGCATTATAATTATCAATATCTGTCATCAAAGCTACATCTTCAAGGAAGTCAGACAAGTCAGAATCGGGGTTTTCTTCTTTAAATCTTATTAAGTTTGAATTCAGTTCATCGATATTTTGAATTCTTTCGTCATAATGCTCTTTATCTGACATTAAAGACGTTTTATAGCCAGTTTCATCAAGTAATGATAAAAATACTGATGATGGTGATTCACGCTCTGCAAGCTCACTAAAGCTCTCTATAAGATTAACAAATTCAATTAACTTTTGTGAACTTCGTTTGAGTTTTTCATACTCATCCGCTGTTTTAAAAACTTGGAATAAAGATACACCTAATCCGTCTGCTATTTCCTTAGCAGTTGCGATTGTTGTTGCACCTATTCCCCTTTTTGGCGTATTGATTATACGCTCAAGACGAACGTTATCATCTGGATTAGCAATAACAGAGAGATACGCTAAACAGTCTTTGATTTCCATTCGGTCATAGAACTTATGACCACCGATAATTCTATATGGAATACCACTTTTAACGAATAATCTTTCTATTGAATTTGACATTGAGTTCATTCTGTAAAGAATAGCAAAATCACTGAATTTAGCATTATCACCATTTTTGCTCATAATGCTCATAATTTCATCAGCAATATATTTACTCTCGGCATATTCGTCATTCAATGTATTAACTTTAATTTTTTCGCCTGCACCATTAGATGTCCAGAGATTTTTACCTTTTCTTTGCTCATTATGGGCAATAACTGCATTCGCACCATCTAATATGTTTTGTGTTGAGCGATAATTCTGCTCTAAACGAATAACAGTTGCATTAGAGAAGTTCTTTTCAAAACTTAAAATATTCTCAATGGTTGCACCACGGAATTTATAAATACTCTGGTCATCATCACCAACAACACAAATATTGTTGTAACCGCCTGATAAAAGCTTTGTGAGCATAAATTGTGCATGGTTTGTATCCTGATACTCATCAACCAAAACATATTTGAATTTGTTTTGATAATATTCTCTTATTTGTGGATTTTCTTCCAACAATTTAACAGTATTGAAAATAATATCGTCAAAATCCATTGCATCAGCATTTTTTAATAATGCCTGATATTTTTTATAGCACTCACCAATTTGCTTTTCACGATAATTACCACTACTCAAATTCAAGTATTCGTCAGCTGGTACAAGGGAATCTTTTGCACGGCTGATTTCACCAAGAATTGACTTATGTGGTAAGAATTTATCGTCAATATTCAAAAGACGCTGACAATCCTTCATAACACGCTTGCTATCATCGGTATCATAGATAGTAAAGTGCTTCGAAAAGCCTAAATACTCAGCATTTCTACGCAAGATTCGAACACATATCGAATGGAAAGTACCTGCCCAAATATTATTTGCGTCTTCACCAATTCGCAATACAAGTCTTTCTTTTAATTCGCTTGCTGCTTTATTAGTAAATGTAAAAGCTAATATTTCCCATGGTTTTGGTGCGTTAACAGAAAGAATGCCTTTAATTTGCTCATAAACAGATTCATTGCCAATATAATACTCATTAAGCAAACTAATGGCACTATCATCAAAGCGCTTCTCAATAATGTCCGAATTATATGCACAGCCATATTTCATTAAATTAGCAATTCTATTTACAAGTACGGTTGTTTTACCACTACCTGCACCTGCAAGAATTAAAAGCGGTCCGTCAACTGATAAGACCGCTTTTAACTGCATATCGTTCATTCTATTAAACTCTCTTAAAATAATCTTGTTCCTTAATTCACAAATTTGTGATTGCATTACTATTCTCCTATATTAAACAGATTTCCGCCTTTAGCATCAATAGCTACTATTAACGGAAAATCGTTAAAAGTAAGTTTTTTTACTGATTCACAGCCCAATTCGTCAAAGGCAATAACTTGTGCGCCAACAATTGACTTTGATGCAAGTGCACCTGCACCACCAACAGCGCAGAAATATATTGCATTATTTCTTGAGATTGCATCACACACTCCTACTGAACGTGGGCCTTTACCAATCATAGCTAAAAGTCCCATATCAAGAAGTTCAGGTGCATATCTATCCATTCTGCTTGAAGTAGTTGGTCCGCAACTCCCAATAGGAAGATTATCAGGTGTTGGAGTAGGCCCTGCATAATAAATTACAGCGCCATTTATATCAAATGGCGTTGCAATATTATTATTTATTTGTTCCATAATCTTTTTGTGTGCAGCATCACGAGCAGTATAAACTGTTCCAGAGAGATAAACTCTGTCGCCAACAACTAAACTAGGAATGAGTTTTTTTAATTCAGATGCGTTAATGGAGTATTCCATTTTATTAGTCCTCATCAATAATAGAATCAGGTTGAATGTTTAAATCAGCATTAAACTCTGTGTTTGGCTCATAAGATATAAAAGTAAGTCCGCTACCATCGTTTGTTCTTTCAACACGTATAGCATCATCAGGTACATCAATATCAAAATTCACTGAATGAGCTTCAATACCTGTTAAATCTGTATGTAAATTCAGAAGTGATGATGCAGAATTATTAAGTTTGTTGCCAAGCGCATATACATCTTTATGTAATTGCTCAAGAGATGAGTTAAACCTTCTTGAAATAGCATCAACATCTTTTAAAAGTTGCTCAATTTCATTAGCTTCACGCTTAACATCTTGTGATGCAATTGCGCCAATATCTTTTGCCTTTGATTTTGCACTATCAACAAGTTCATCCGAATATCTTCTCGCATCAATATATGCAGCACCGATTTGTTTCTCAGCTCTTTTAAGTTTTTCAGATTTTTCTTCAAAACTATTAATTTTTTCAGCAAATTGTTCATTTTCTTTAAGAGCTATTTCTAACTTAACAGCAAGGTCATTAGCTTCTTTTTCTTTTTCAACTAATTTTTCGCTGACAGCACAAAGATTTTCAATACGAATTTCAAGCTCGTCAATTTTTCGCTTTAATTCTAAAGATTCATTTCTCTTATTATCAAGTTGTTCTTTAACTTCAGCAGTTTCTAATTGAAGCTTTTCTACATAAGCCAAAACATCCGACTTTTTAAAACCACCAAATATTGAAGTTTTCATAACTGTAATATCGTTGTTCATCACTACAACCTCATATTAAAATATTTATGATTTATTTTAACAGAAAAATATGATTATGACAACCTTTTGTTAAAATAAAGATAAAAAAATATAGACTTTTGTTGAATATGGTTGTAAAATACTGATTAGAGGTGATATTTTATGAAAAAAAAGACAAAGAATATCCTAAAAACTGTTGGTGTTGCAAGCGTTGCCGCTTCTGCTACATATTTTCTTTTAGGTAATATCTTCTATGTTTCAACTTTGACTAAACAAGGTCTTAACGGAAGTCTTACAAAAAAAGTTGTGAAATCAAGTAAAGGTACTGATGAATACACCCAATATCTTAATAGTGAGCTTGATAAAGGCAAAGTTTGGTTTGATAACGCTAAAAAAGAAAAAATCGCCATTCGCTCATCAAGTGATAAGAAAAATCTTCATGCCGATTTTATTTTTGCAGAACAACCAACTGACACTTGCGCGTTAGTTGTTCACGGATACACTTCATCACCAAGAAATATGGGGGTTTATGCGCAAAAATATCACGAATTAGGTTACGATGTATTAATGCCAAGTCTTAATGGTCATGCTGATAGTGAAGCTAACCATGTTACTATGGGTTGGGAAGACAGAATTGATGTGATTGATTGGATAAATTTTATTGTTAATAATAATCCAAATGTAAAAATTCTTATTCACGGAGTTTCAATGGGCGCCGCAACAACAATGATGGCAACTGGTGAAGATTTACCTGAAAATGTTAAAGTGGCCGTTGCTGATTGTGGCTTTACATCAGTTTGGGACATTTTTAGTAATAAAATAACAAATAGCTTTAAAATGCACGAATTTCCAATACTTTATAGTGCAAACACAGTCAATAAGCTATATTCAGGGTTTGATTTTAAAGAAGCATCATCTATTGAGCAATTAAAAAAATCAAAAACACCAACAATTTTCTTACACGGTGAAAATGATAAATTTGTTCCATATGAAATGCTTGATAAGGTTTATGAGGCAGCTGCTTGTGAAAAGGAAAAAGTAACAATCCCAAATGCCCCACACGCACGAAATGCTTGTGCAAACCCAGAACTCTATTGGAACTCAATTCAAAACTTTATCAACAGATACTTATAAAATTGAGACGCACTCTGATTCTGGAGTGCGTCTCTTACTGTTTAAGATTTATTATGGTATCCAAACACCATTTGAGTCAAAGTGATATTCCTTTCCGTCTATTATTTTGGCACCTGTTACCATATGTCCGTTAGCATCAAGATAATACCATTGATTATTCCATTTTAACCAACTATCCGTCATCATTCTGCCATTTGAGTCAAGATAGCACCAACCACTTGAGTCTCTAACCCATTCGCTTACAACCAAATGACCGTTTGAGCCAAGATAACACCAACCAACACTGTCTTTAATCCATTTGTTATATAACCAATGTCCGTTTGAGTCAAGGTAGCACCAACCTACTGAATCTTTAACCCAATGACCTTTTGAGTCAAACAGTCTGTCAATTTCTCCACTCTTAAATTTAAAAATTTTCAATGCATCAGCAAGTTCAACTTTGCCACTTATGTCAGTATCAGCAGCTAATAATGCCAAATCTGAAAGATTAGAAATTTCACCTGTTTTATATTTAAAAATCAGCAGTGCATCGGCAATTGTAACAGAATCATCTGCATCTATATCACCTAATATTACATCGGCATTGACAGTAATTTTACAAGTAGCTTTAAAAGAGCCGACTTGCGCTGTAATAGTCGCTTCTCCCTTGCCAACAGCAGTAACCTTCCCGTTAGAAACTGTTACAACAGAGGTGTTAGACGATGTCCATGTAACAGCTTTGTTATCAGTTGTATTTGAAGGGTTATAAGAAACTGTTAAAGTAGTAGAGTCACCTTTAAACAATGTAACTGCCGATTTGTTCAAAGATATTCCCGTCATTGGTATTCTCTGTTGAGTACTGCAAATAATGTTTATTGCATAAGTTCGCTGGTCACCATTTTCAGCAGTTACAACAACATTTACAATATTATTGCCCTCTTTTAAAGAAACTGTTCCAGCACCTGAAATTTTAGCCTTAGAGTTAATAGCTGTAGCATTGATTTTTACTGATGATATGCCTGCAGGAACAGTATATGAATATCCAGTAGTTTTTGCAGAATCGAAACCTATTGAGTTGCCGTCAATATTCAATGTCTTTAACCAGTTATTTGGATTATAATTATTGGATGCAGGCAACTGACATGCTGTTTCAGGCATATTTCTATAATACGGAATTATAAAAGTAAAACTATTTTCCAAAAATCCAACACCAATATATGAATTTCTCATTCTCGGTGCCTCGTGTGCTGGAGCCATAACATTAGTCATATATTGATGATAAAAATTTGAAGGGTCAGCATTGGAAGTATTGAACTTTTGATAATATAAAGTATTCTGTTTATGTACACTATTTATATATGACATACCAATCCAATAAGCGCCACCTACAATAGATTTGTATTGCGTATTCCATGGTATTAAGCATTTAGTTTTATTTGCAATTGACAGTGAACCTCCATTTTTCGCAAACTTCAAACCATTTGCAACAGGGTCACTACCAGCAGATGCTCCAATATTATAAAAATTATAATATCCTGCATATCCAGAATACGAACCACTTGTAGAGCCACTGCCATTTTTTCCGACTTCTTGAACAGTGCGTGAAGCAAGATGATAAGGACTTACATTTGCATAAACAGCGGCATCAATATAAGCCTGAGCATAAGTTACATCAGTATTATTAGTATTTTTGATTGATTTTCCATCCATAAATGAACCTTTAAGAATACTTGAAACACCGTCGATATTTTGGGTTGAAGGGTCATAAGACAACTTTTCAAACATAAAGACTGTACTTTCATTAAGAAAGTTTCTTGGGTCCATATAATATTTAATTACTTCTGTATTTGCTTGATACCAGCTTGTACCATCAAGTGCAATCCACTTATCCTCACGCCAGTTATAACAACCATCAGCAGTTGAACGATATGACAATGGATAAGTACCCTGTATAAGACTTCGGCCAGCAAAACCCTGACCTTTATTTGTTGTAATAAACAAGTCTTCCCAATTGTATCCTGTATCAACAACAACAAAATTCCAATTAGGATGAATACTTAATAATTGTTTGATATAAGGCTCGTATATTGCAGGAATACCCTCCGGCATTTCAACATCATCATTCACAGAATAAACTGTTACATATTGTGCAGTAACATATCCAGTACATTTGTCGCCGTTATATGTAAATTCAACTTTATGCCATTTGGGGTTGTCAGTATCATCTTTTATGCTATCAACAGTTTCAAGAATGGTAACCTGCTGGTTTGGTTGTAATTGTACTTTTACGCCATTTATATATAATTTATTGTCACCATCATTTGTTGATGGTGTCTTTCTAACATTCAAAGGTATAGTTGCATTTATATATCCAATCTGTGATGCCGCAGAAAAGCAAAGAGATGCAGAAAGTGAGAACAAAAGTGAAACAGTTAAAAGTAATGATATTATACTTTTAAAAGCATTATGTTTCATATAATCACTCCCTTACATCATATATGTTTATTTTACCAAAAAAGACATAAATCGTCAAGTTACATATATTGGCATATGTTTAAGAAAAAAATTTTTAAAAACTATTGACTTTTTGAATTTATATGATACAATAACAGTAATCATTACTGATAACGAGGTGAGAATAATGGCAATTGAAAGAAAAAGCAAGCAAAGAGATGCAATTATCAATGAACTTTGTTCAAGATATGACCACCCAACTGCTATGGAACTTTATTTGTCAGTTCGAGAAGTTATTCCTAACCTTAGCTTAGGAACGCTTTATCGAAATTTGTCTCAACTTGAAGAAAACGGAATGGTGTTAAGAATTCCTGACGGTGCTAACGACCGTTTTGATGGAAATGTTAATCCCCACGCCCACTTCAAGTGTGTAACCTGTGGCAAGGTATATGATTTGATGTCATTTAAAAGTGATTCTGTCACCTTTTCGGATGACATTATAGGCAAAGTTGTAAATTACAGTTTAATGGCATTTGGCTCATGTAAACATTGTAATAAATTAAATTAATTAATATTTTGGAGGAAAAAATTATGAAAAAATTTGTATGCTCAGTTTGCGGTTATGTTCACGAAGGAGATTCAGCACCAGAAAGATGCCCACAATGTAAAGTACCTGCTGACAAGTTCAACGAAATCAAAGAAGATGAAAGAACTTGGGCTGCAGAACACGTTGTAGGCGTTGCAAAAGGTGTTTCAGAAGATATTATTATGGACCTTCGTGCTAATTTCGAAGGCGAATGCTCAGAAGTTGGCATGTATCTTGCAATGGCAAGAGTTGCACACCGTGAAGGATACCCTGAAATCGGTCTTTATTGGGAAAAAGCTGCATGGGAAGAAGCAGAACACGCAGCTAAATTTGCTGAACTTCTTGGTGAAGTTGTAACAGACAGCACAAAGAAAAACCTTGAAATGAGAGTTGATGCTGAAAACGGTGCAACAGCTGGTAAATTTGACCTTGCAAAACGTGCAAAAGAACAAGGTCTCGACGCAATTCACGATACTGTTCACGAAATGGCTCGCGATGAAGCAAGACACGGTAAAGCATTTGAAGGTCTTTTGAACAGATATTTCAAATAATTTAATAGCATAAAATTAGCCGATGGGTGTAAAAATCCATCGGCTTTTCCTTTGTGAGATATTATTTTTAAAGTTTTCATTTATAAGACAGACCAGAATGGCTCATTATACTTTTAATTATAATGTGAACAAAGTTATAATAATAACAATGGGAACGATAATCCATTGAAAATAGATTAATATTCTTAATAGTTTAGGTACAACATTTGCTTTTATGAAAAAAAGTTCAGATATACTCAGTAATAAGAAAGAAATAGAAACTATTTTTAAAGCCCATGCATAATCAATTCCATCAACAAAACTATCTATTGTAAAAAATTGAAAATTTGAAAAAAGAATTGCAATTATAAAAAATATAATGCCAAGAAATATTAGTTTTCTTTTTTTCATAATATATACCATCCTTTCTTAACTTCATTATACTCAACTAATTTCTTTTGTCAATAAACATCTCTATAATACAATCTAATGTTAAATAAATATAAAAACCGATACGAAACGTACCGGCTTTCGAGGGTTAAGTTGATTTTTTTATTCCAAAGACCATTCTTAAAATTCCGCCAATAAGCTTTGGGCTTTTTACTAAAACAACTTTCATATAACTCTCCCCTAATTCTTACAGAGAAAAGCACCGCAGACTACTAACAATATTGCCAGTAATACCACAATGAATTTATCAGGAAAAACAAAGGTTACCATTAGGCCCACGCCAAGGGCAATAAATATCAAGCCCTTTAAATTAGAACCGCGTCTTCCCATAAAAAATCCCCCTGTAAATGTATTTCACTACATTATACGTGGGGTATTTTTTTTTGTTACACTTTTGTTTCGATAATAATCAATGTTCCGTCTTCTACTGAAATTTCACCAAAGTCATCAATAATATCATTGCTTGTACCCAAAGCACCATCAAATGGGTCTAATGTGTAATTTTGCAATGGATAATGAAAACCATTTTCCGTAACACCTATTGCTTTATTACCATAAGCAAAAACTGAAATCTGCTGATTTTCTTTTCTTTTAATTTTTATTGATGAATTTGTAATAGCCCTAAACGTATGCCTTTCATCAATAATTTCAAATGAAATATTTTGTTTTGATGCATTTGCAATTAAAGCGATGTTTGCAAAAGTGTGTTCAAAGCGTCCACCTGTGCCACCAAAAAGAACAAAAGAAGTAAAGCCTTGTTCAACCCCTTTATTAAAGGCCGCAACGGTATCTGTAACGTCTTTTTCAATAGGAAGCGTAACTTTTCTCACATCATCTGGAATTGCTTTTATAGAGTCAAAATCGCCAATTAAAAGGTCTGGTTTGAAATCAGCTTCAACAGCATAATCATAGCCACCATCAGCACAGATAATATAATCATTGTCAACATTAATATTATTTTTTAATATGTCAGCAGAACAATCTCCACCACCGATTATTACACAGCGTGTTTTTAAAGTTCCCATTTTTTAATTTCCTTTGCTTGATTATATAAAGTGACATAATTCTCATGTCTAATACGGCTAATATCACCATTTTCAACCGCTTCACAGATTTTACAACCTTTGTCATTGACATGAGCACAAGATGTGAATTTACATTCACCCAAATATTCTCTGAATTCTCTGAAACAATAAGGCAAATCATCCTTTTTAATTATTTCAGTTTTGTCAAATTCAAAAGAAGAAAATCCAGGAGTATCAATAACATAACCATCACACACATTAAATAGTTGTGCTTCACGGGTTGTATGCCTTCCCCTGCCAAGCTTATTACTGATTGCTCCTGTTGCTAAATTAAGGTTATAATCTAATTTATTAAGCAATGTTGTTTTGCCGACACCCGAGTTGCCTGTAAACGCGGTTATCTTGTCTTTCATAAGTGATTTTATTTTCTCTAATTCACTATTATCAGCTGTATTCAAAACCGTAATTCCACTTTTTGAATAAACATCAAAAATTTCATTAGCTGATGCTAAATCACTTTTTGAAATTACAACAATAGGCTCAATATTCTTATATTCTGCCATTGCAATGAGCTTATCAATAACTAAAAAATTAGGTTTTGGCTCAACTGTAGCAACAACAATAAAAAGATTATCAATATTAGCAACTGGTGGTCTATTTAGACAATTTTTACGGTCAAATATTTTATCTATTGTGTTTTCAGCTTGTTCATTAATAGTAATTTCAACAATATCACCAACAAGGGGTGTTATTCGTTCTTTTCTAAATACTCCCCTTGCTTTGCACTCATAAGTCGCATTGGCGACTTCAACATAATAGAAGCCGCCAATACCTTTTGTTATTATTCCTTTAACGCTCATATCAATCTGCCGCCATATCGGTTCCAAGACTGACTGTCAAAACAATTTCCTGACTTACAGGGTATTTTGTACTACCATCACCTGATGGTGTTTGTGAAATAACTGTGCCAGCTGGAGTTGCATCTTCAACTTCGACGAATTTGATATTCTTAAAGCCTGCAGCATTGAGTTTTGAAATGGCTGAATCTTTTGTTTCACCAACAACATTTGTCAACAACTGTGCACCATCGTTGTTCTTAATTTCAGTAATAACACCAGGAACTTTTGTAAAGTCGATTTTACCTTCTTGAATCACAGTATCATCAATAATTACACGATAAGAGTTGTCTGCGCCTTTACCCTTGATTGTATAAGTCTTATTTGCACCATCAAGATATAACTCACCTGATGTATAATACAACTCACTATTAAGGTAAATCTTCAATGTACCTGTCTTCTTTGTTGATGGCAAAGTTACAACAATATCAACTGAAGATTCGCTAGGAATACCATTACTGATTGTAAAATCAATCTTTGTTCCAAGTGGTACTTCAGTATCTTTTGCAATACTTTGAGTTACAACCATTCCTTTTTCAAGAGCACTGTCAACTTCTGTAACTGTACCAACTTCAAGGTCAGCAGCCTTCAAGAGTTGTTCAGCAACTTCTTTACTGCAACCTTCGAGTTGAGGAACTTTAACAGATTCTTGCTTATCTGTAGCAATATAAACTGTTACCTGACCACCAACTTTTACAGAATTGCCAACTTGTGGGTCGGTTCTAATAACTAATCCTGGTTGAACTGTTTCAGAAAACTCAGGAATAATTGTAGCCATTACACCACGAGAAATGAAATAATTTTTAGCATCACTTTCTGTCATTCCGATAACAGAAGCGTCAATTACAACTCCATCTTTTTGTGCAATGGTCAAAGTAATTTTTGAGCCTTTTTTGATTTTTTCACTTGCTTCAGGATTTTGCTCCAAAACTGTTCCTTCTTCAAGTGTAGATGTTTCATCATATTTAAACTCAAACTCAAAGTCAGCATAATCAGGGTTATTTTCAACTTGAGTATAATAGTTCAAATTTACAAAGTTTGGAACCTCAATTTTACGATTATTGATTATTCCCAAAATGCCCGCAATAACAAGAACAAGAACAACAATACCCGCAATAGCACCTAACATTATTGCAGTTGTTTTATTAATTGTTTTTTTATCTTCTTCAACATTTTCATTAGAATTTAACTGATTTCTTATCTGTGAACCACCGCGAACATATTTTGTAGGCTCTTGGTCAACAAAATACGAATAATTAAATTTAATCGATGGATTTCTCTTGAATTCATTGATATCCATAAGCATTTCTGCTGAAGAACGGTATCTTTCATTTGGATTCTTCTGCATTGCTCTGATAGTAATCTGTTCAAGACCTAATGGTAAGGTTGGAACAATATCTCTTGGTTTTTTAGGGTCTTGTTGCAACTGCATTAATGCAACAGAAACTGCATTATCTGATTGAAATGGCAGTGTACCAGTAAGCATTTCATACATAACAACACCAACAGAATAAATATCTGCTTTGTCATCTGTCATTTCACCACGAGCCTGCTCAGGACTGATATAATGTACTGAGCCGATAGCATTTTCAGAAGTTGTATTTGAATCCATTCTGCTAAATCTTGCAATACCAAAGTCAGTAACTTTGATGGTGCCATCCTGCAATAACATAATATTCTGCGGTTTAATATCTTGATGAACTATGCCTTTGTCATGGGCATGCTGAAGCGCTGCAAGAATTTGTCCTGTAAAATGAACTGCTTCTTTCCAGTTAATAACACCTTGCTGTTCAATATATTCTTTTAATGTTATTCCATCAACATATTCCATAACAATGTATTGCAAACGGTCACCAAAGCTAACATTATAAACACGTACAATATTAGGATGTGAAAGCACAGCAATAGCTTTTGATTCATTCTTGAATCTGCGCTTGAATTCTTCATTTGAAAGATATTCGTCTTTTAAAATTTTAATTGCAACGATTCTATCATCAATATTGTCATAGGCTTTATAAACAACAGCCATTCCACCTACACCAATAATTTCTCTTATTTCATATCTGCCGTCAAGGCGTTTTCCACAGAAGTTATCCATAACTAATACTCCTTCCAACTTAATAAGACAAGGTTACAACAGTTATATTGTCGCCGCCACCATTACTGTTTGCGCGATTAACAAGTTTTTCAGCATATTCATAATAATTATTTTCACTTGTTATGTCACAAATTTCTGACTCGGTGACATAGTTTGTAAGACCATCTGTACATATCAAAAGCACATCATCTTCATCTAAAAATTCTTCGCAAAAATCAATTCTTATATCTTCATCCACACCTAAGGCGCGTGTTATAATATTTTTTCTTGGGTCTATTTTTGCTTCATCTTCAGTAAGACTTCCATTATCAACCATTTCTTGAACAAATGAATGGTCTTTAGTTAGCTGTCTCAAACCAGATTTTGATAATATATATGCTCGTGAATCACCCGCGTGAGCAATACAAGCAACACCGTCAACCAAAATCGCAGCGACTACAGTTGTGCCCATACCAGTTAACTCTGGATTTTCACGACTTGCATCAAATACACTAATGTTTGCAGCAGTTATTGCTGAAATTAAAATATTTCGTATTGAATTAGTAGTCATACCTTTATGGTATCCAGAAGAAATTCGTTCTGAAATCAGTTTAACCGCGGTTGAACTAGCAATATTGCCACCAGTTGCACCACCCATACCATCACAGACAACGGCCCATGCTACTGAGCCTGGTAATTCACCAGCTGCATATGAGTCTTCATTACATACACGTTTTAAACCAATATCAGTTTTTGCTACAATTCTCAAAAAGTCACCTACTTTTTTCTTGTTGATGCCCTCAATTGACCGCAAGAAGCATTAATATCACTACCAAGTGTTCTTCTTACCGTTGCAGTAATTCCACGAGAAGCTAATATATCTATAAATCTTTTCTGTCTTTCGACAGAACTTTTAACAAAATTTGTTTCTCTTACATTATTAACGGGAATTAAATTAACATGACACAAAACGCCTTTGAGTCTGTTTGCTAATTCAAATGCACAATCATCACTATCATTAACCCCTCTAATCATAGCATATTCGAAGGATATTCTACGATTAGTTGTCTGGGCATAATATTTACACGCTTTTAAGAGTTCTTCAATATCATATTTATGATTAATTGGCATTGAAGAACTACGAATAGTATTATTAGGTGCGTGAAGCGATACAGATAATGTTAATCCTAACCTTTTATCAGCTAAATCATAAATCTTAGGTACAATTCCACAAGTAGAAAGTGAAATATGCCTCATACTCATATTTTGACCTTTTTCATCAGTCAATAATTCGAGCATTCTCATAACATTATCATAATTATCAAGTGGTTCGCCAGTTCCCATCAAAACCAAATGATTTATTTTAATATTCAAATCATTCTGCGCTGCAAATATTTCTGAAAGCATTTCCCCTGCCTCGAGATTTCTGACAAACCCACCAATCGCAGAAGCACAAAATGTACATCCCATTTTGCAACCAACTTGTGTCGAAATACAAATTGAATATCCATATTTGTATTTCATTACAACGCTTTCAACATATTCTCCATCATATAATTCAAATAAATATTTAACAGTATCATCAATTTTTGATACAAGCTTTGTATTAATTTTGCAATTATAAAAAGAATAACTCTCTGCAAGTTTTTCACGCATATCTTTTGATAAATTAGTCATTTCATCAAAAGATTCAACACATTTTTCTTGTACCCAAGAATAAACTTGCTTTGCTCTGAATTTTGGTAGTTTTAACTCATCAAAATCATAAGTTATTTCTTCAAGAGTCATTGAACGTATATTTTTTTGCATAGTTAATTAACCTTTTTAAATTTAGCTATGAAAAAGCCATCTGTAGCGTTTTTATGTGGCCATAATGTAATATAATCTTCAACTTTTTGAAAATCATTATTTTCAGCTAAAAATTTATCACAAACATCTTCATTCTCTTTCTTATTAAGTGAGCAAGTTGAATAAACTAAAACGCCATTTTGCTTAAGATACTTTGCTGAACAACTTAAAATATTGTACTGCAATTCACATAAATTGTCAACAAAGTCCAAATCCTTATAACGTATTTCAGGTTTTCTGCGTATAACACCCAAACCACTACAAGGCACATCGCAAAGTATCTTATCAGCTTTTGGAAGTGCATCGTTAAACTGTGAGGCATCACCTACATTGGCATTAATAATATTTATGCCAAGTCTTTGCGCTCCGTCAGAAATTAACTTAACCCTATGTTCATAAAGGTCAAACGAATAAAGTTCACCTATATTTTTCATTTTTTCTGCAATGGTAAATGATTTACCACCAGGAGAAGCACACATATCAAAAACTACTTCGTTGGGTTTTGGGTCAAGTTTGAAAACACAAATTTGCGATGCTTTATCCTGAACATGAAAAAGACCATCGCGATACGCTTTAGTTTTAAACACTGCACCACCATCAGTAAGAACTAATGCATTTTCTATATCATCACATTTTGTGGCGGTAATATTTTCACTTGATAAAAGTTTAATAAGGGCATCTGCAGTAGTTTTTAAAGTATTTACTCTCAAAACAATTGGTGCGTTACCTATAGAATCTTTAAGAAATTCTTCTGTGTTTTCAATGCCGTAGTCATCAACATAGTGCTTTACTAGTTCTTTTGGACAAGAATATTTAATGCTTAAATCAAATATTATATTATCAGTTTCAGGATATTTAATCTCATTAGTTGAAATTTTTCTGAGCACAGAATTAACTAATCCAGAAGCAAATGCACATTTAATTTTTTTTACAAGTTTTACACTCTCATTTACAGCAGCAGAATCAGGAACCTTATCCAAAAATTTAATCTGATAGACACCCATTCTAAGAATAGTTAAAACTTGTGGATTAAGTTTTTTTAATGGTTGAGTTAAAAACTGAGATAATATGTAATCAAGTGTAATTTTTCTCTCAATTACACCATATACAAGTTGACACACAAAAGGGGCTGAAACAACATCGTTGTTTTTAAGTACTGCATCAACTGCTATATTTGAATATGCTTTATCTCGTTCTATTTTTAATAAAATTTTATAAGCTAAAAATCTGTCATCCATAATTATTTTCTACGTCTATTAACAATAAAAATCAATCTAATTAAGTTACCAAGACTTACAGCGAGAGCAGCAACATAAGTCATTGCAGCGGCTGTTAAAACTTTCTTTGCTCCTATTCTTTCGTCCACATCTAGAATTCCAGTTTCATCAATAACTGCAAGTGCCCGTCTGCTTGCATTAAACTCTACTGGTAATGTAGCAAACTGAAAGAAAACAGCAAATCCAAAGAAAACAACGCCTGCAAGTGCTAATGGTTCAAAGCCTAAAAAGAACCCTAAAATCGCTAACGGGAAACCTAATTTTGAACCTAGGGAAGCAACAGGAAATATAAAATTTCTTATCTTAATTGGTACATAGCTCTGTGCGTACTGAGCAGCGTGCCCAGCTTCATGACACGCAACACCAATAGCTGCAACAGAACTTGAATCATACACCCTTTCTGATAACCTTATTACATTTGATTTAGGGTCAAAGTGGTCGGTAAGATTTCCAGAAACGCGCTCAATTTTCACATCAGTTATGCCATAATATCTTAAAATTTCAAACGCTGCCTGCGAACCTGTTAAACCTCTTTGAGAAAATACAGAAGAATATTTTTTAAAGGAAGAGTTTACTCTAGCAGATGCTATGAGTGACAAAATCACAAAAGGTAAGACGAAAATTATATAACTGTAATTAGATAAATAGTAATATGAAAAATAATTCATAAAATCAGTCTCCTAAAACTGTTCCTAACTCAATCTTGTTGCCTCGAAGATAACTAGCCGAATCCGTTCTTTTTTTACCTTCAGCCTGAAGTTCAAGAATCTCAATGCAATTATTATCACCACACAACACAACAAGTCTGTTCTTATTATCTACAATTTCGCCTGAAACACCCGAAAATTCTTCATTCAAAATTTTGGATTTATGAATTTTTAAAAGTTTTCCGTTTATTTTTGTCGTAGCCACAGGCCATGGTGACAAACCACGAATGTGGTTGTGAACTTCTCTTGCAGATTTCATAAAATCTATAGGACAAAGCTCTTTTGTAAGAATTGATGCGTAAGTCGACTGTGAATCATCTTGTTTTTTAGGTTTCAATGTACCATTTTCAATACATTTTATTGTGTCAAGCAATACTTTTGCACCTAACTCTGACAATTTGTCGAAAAGTTCACCAGCATTCATTTCATCGTCAATTTTTATTGATTCTCTTATGAGCATATCGCCAGTATCAAGACCAACATCCATTTGCATTGATGTTACGCCTGTCTCGCTATCACCATTTAAAATGCTCCATTGAATAGGTGCGGCACCACGAAGTTTTGGTAAAAGAGAAGCATGAATGTTAATACAACCATGTTTTACACTTTCAAGTATTTCTCTCGGAAGAATTTTACCGAAAGCTACAACAATAATCAAATCTGCATTTAATGAATTAATCATTTTAAGCGCTTCACCATCACGCATTGATTTTGGTTGAAAAACCGGAATGTTGTTTTCAAGAGCACAAACCTTTACAGGTGGTGGAGTTAACTCATATCCTCTACCTTTTGGCTTATCAGGTTGAGTAAAAACACCAACAACTTCATATTCACTGTTAATTAAAGCTTCTAAACAAGGAACAGAAAAATCAGGTGTTCCCATAAAGATAATTCTCATTGATTATTCTTCCTTTTCTGCGTATTGTTCAATTTCTTCTTTTGTTGCGTTGTGGTCAATATAGAGAATGCCATCAAGATGGTCAATTTCATGGCAAAATGCCTTTGCTTTCAAATCTGTACCTTTATAAACACACCAATTACCATCACGGTTTTGTGCTTTTACTTTTACTGTTTTAGGACGCATGGTATATGACTGTTTACCTGGCAAAGAGAGACAACCTTCAACATCACATTGAATGCCATCCTCTTCAATAATTTCAGGGTTAATAAGTTCTAACAAACCATCACCCACATCAACAATAACTACTCGGCGTAAAACACCAACCTGTACAGCAGCCAAGCCTACGCCATCAGCATCATACATAGTATCAGCCATATCATCTAATAATTGAATAATTCTGTCATCGATAACTTCAACTTTTCTGCTCTTTTTTCTTAAAATTGCATCTTCTTCGGTTCTAATATTTCTAATTGCCATTTTAACCTCACATCACATTTTCAGGATTAAGTTCTGCAAAAATACTTACATCCTTATTTTTTGTATTTTTTTCAAAAGACTTTAAAAGATTACCTATCATTTCGCGCAGTCTTTTGCTATCTCTACATTTTATAATAATTCTTATTCTAAACTTACCACCAATTTTTGCAACTCTTGGTGTAACGGGTCCTAAGACAATGATTTTAACATCACTGAATTCATTTGTATTCACTTGTTTTAACTCATTTAAAAACTCATTAGCGGCAAAAAAAACTTTACTTTCTTTATCACATGAAAAACCAATTACACATAAATCACAGAAAGGTGGATATGTCATTTCTTTTCTAATTGGTAGTTCAAGATTATAGAATGACTTATAATCTTGTTCTTTTGCAAGCGTTACAATTTCGCTATCCGGAAAAGACGTCTGAATGAATGCTTTACCAGGAAAATCGCCACGACCACTTCTACCAACGACCTGAGTGATTAAATCAAAAGCCATCTCACCACTTTTAAAATCGTCATTAAAAAGCATCTGGTCAATGTTTAAAACACCAACAAGAGTTACATTGGGAAAATTAAGCCCTTTTGCAACCATCTGTGTGCCAACGAGAATGTCATACTCACCTTTTCCAAATTTGCCAAACTTTTCATCATAGGAATATCGTGATGATGTTGTATCAGTGTCCATTCTCAAAACTCTTGCATCAGGCACAATCAATTTTAATTCTTCTTCTAATTTTTGTGTTCCAGTCCCTGTAAATTTCATAGCATCTGCATCACAATTTGAACACTTTTTCGTAAATGGTGCGGAGTATCCACAATAGTGGCACATTAATCGTCCATTTTTAATGTGATATGTCAGTGAAATACTACAATTCGGACAAGACATAACAGTACCACATTCTGTGCAAGAAGCATAAGTATTATATCCGCGTCTATTTAATAACAGTATTGACTGTTTGCCATTATTGTAATTTTCTTGTAACTCGTCTGCTAAACGCTTACTGATACTTTCTAACACCATATCACTTTGATAAGTGGTATCAATTATTTCAACATCAGGAAGTACTGCATTACCATATCTCTCGTTTAATTCAAAATATGAATAAGCTCCATTCTGAGATTTTGTAAATGAATCTATAGATGGTGTTGCAGATGCGAGAAGTAACAAACCATTGTTTTTTGAGATTCTAAAACCAGCCACATCTCTTGCGTGAAAACGGGGTGTCATTTCTGATTTATAGGTATGTTCTTGTTCTTCATCAATGATAATTAAACCAATCTCATCAAACGGTGCAAAAACAGCCGAACGAGTACCAACTGCAATTTGAGCTTCACCACGCTTAATACGTTTCCATTCGTCTAATCTTTCACCCATTGAAAGCGCGCTATGAAAAACAGCTACTTTATCGCCATATCTTTCATGAAAAACTGATAAAAGCTGTGGAGTCAAAGAAATTTCAGGTATCATCACTATAATACCTTTTGCTGATTCAAGTGCTTTATCAATAAGTTTTAAATATACCTGTGTTTTACCACTACCTGTAACACCATATAATAGTGCCGCTTCAGGCTTATCACTATCAAGCAATTTTGACAATCCAATAAATGCTTTTTGCTGCTCATCAGATAAAATAATATCTTTTTTAACTTGAATGTCAACAGAGTAAGGATTTCTATATATTTCATCAATATAAACTTCAACAATACCCTTATTTTTAAGGGCTGATATAATTGCAGCGGTATAACCTGTAAAATAACAAATTTCACGAATAGAAGCCGTGCCAACATCAGATAACACTTTTACAATTTCCTGTTGTTTTTTTGTAAGTTTTGAAACAGTATCTGCATCATTTTCAGTATCAATACAAAGTCGCACCATTTTAAGGGTGGCGTCACCTGTTCGGCGATGTGCATCAACATTTCTTAGCAAAATACCTTTTTCAGACATTTCGTCAAGTAAATTTGTGCTTCTTTTCAGTTTACAATCTTTAATTATTGTATCGGCATTTACAAATTTATTTTTTTCCTGTAAATATTCAAAGACTTTAATTTCATCAGCTTTCAATGTATCAGTTTTATATTCATTATTACTTGCATATAAAACTTTAACATCCATTGACATACCCAATGGCAGAAACATTCTACAAGAATCAAAATAAGTGCAAAAACACTTATCGTGAATATAATTTGATGTTAAAAGCATTTCACGAGTAAGTAATGGCTCTTCATCAAGAACGCAACTAATAGATTTGAGCTTCTTGTCTGTATCTTGATTAGTAACTACTGAAAATACCATTCCTACACGTTTTTTTGATGTGTTGCCGAATGGTATCAAAACTCGCTTTCCCGCTTGAATATCGTTAATTAAAGAAGAAGGAACAGAATAATCGAATAACATATCAAAAGAGTATGCTGTATTTTCAACAGCAACCTTTGCAACAGTTGTTATTCCCATAATCTGCCCCCCTTTTTTAGTAATATTCTAATTAATTTATATATTTCTAATTTCTTCTGGCTCAACGATTTCAACTTTTCCAGCAATAATCTCGTCAAGAGCCAAGCTTACTGGTTTTTCGTCAAGAATTTCATTATTCTCTTCAGCGCTGAGTGCAATTTCTCTTGCTCTTTTTGCAACTGCTGTAACAAGTGAATATCTGCTCACGTTGTTTTTAAGTACATCTCTTAAATCTGGATTAAACATAATTTTTACCTCACTTATATAAAATTAATCATTATTTTCGTATGTAAAATCAAGTGCTTTGACGATATTTAATACATTATTAGATGCTGAATCAATTTCATCATTAACCACCAAATAATCATAATCTGCACTTTTTTCTATTTCACTTTTTGCTATATCTAAACGACGCTTAATGTCATCTTCAGTTTCAGTGCCCCTAAAACGAAGTCTTTTTTCTAATTCATCCATTGATGGTGGCATAATAAAAATTCCGACAGCATCTGGATAAAGCTCTTTAATTTTTTTTGCGCCCTGAACTTCAATTTTTAATATTATTGTCTTGCCTTCATTAAGCCATTTATCAATAGGCGCTTTAGGGGTTCCGTAAAAATTCTTGCCATATTGTGCAAATTCTAAAACTTCATTATTTTTCACCATATCTTCAAAAGCTGATTGAGAAATAAAATAGTAGTCTTTACCATCAATCTCATTTTCTCTAATCTCTCTTGTTGTTAATGAAATAGATTTTTGAAGGTCTTTGTTTTTATTTAGAACAACCTCTAAAACAGTATCTTTACCAACACCAGATGGACCAGAGAATAATATTAGTGTGCCTTTTTTATTCACCAATCTCATCCTCCTCATCAATGGACTCAGTTCTACCCAAAATTGTTTCTGCTTTTAAATATGATGCAATTATGTGGTTACTATCCATAACAAGAACAGCGTGAGTTTTTCTTCCTTGAGTAGCGTCAATCAACATATGATTCTCTTTTGCCTGTGAAATAATTCTCTTTACTGGTGCTGAGTCAGTTGAAACAACTGCTATAACTCTATCTGCATTAACTGCATTACCAAAGCCAACATTTATAAGTTTCATTATGATACCTCATTCAATATTTTGAATCTGCTCACGGATTTTTTCAATTTCTGCTTTTATATCAATAACATTTCGTGCAATTGTTACATCCTGAGCTTTTGAACCAATTGTGTTTGCTTCACGATTCATTTCTTGCACAAGGAAATCAATTTTACGGCCAACAGCTTCGTCACTACATAAAAATTGTCTCAACTGGTCGATATGACTACGAAGCCTAACTGTTTCTTCAGCAACTGCAACTTTGTCTGCAAAAATTGCACATTCCGTCAAAATTCGTTGCTCATCAACCTGAACATCTGATAAAAATTCATTGATTCTTGCAAGCAATCTATCGTTATACTCCTTAACAGTTTCTGGTGAACGTTCTTCAATTTCAGTAACTTTTTCAAGAATAGTATCTGCTCTGTTTAAAACATCACTTTTAAGCTTGTTACCTTCTTGTTCGCGCATATCAATAAATTTTGTAACAGCTTCATCCACTACAACTTTAACTGCATTCCAGATTTTTTCTTCATCTGCCTCATTTTTATGTACAACAAAAATGTCGTTATATCTTGTAAGTGATGACATAATATTATCGTCACGCAAGTTAAGTTCTAACCTACCTGCAAGTTCTTTCAACGCATTACAATAAGACTCTGCTAAAGAATGGTTAACTGCAATTTCAACTTCGTCTTCTTCAAGATTTTCAATTGAAACATAACATTCTACTTTGCCTCGAGAAACGCGTGAATTTACAAAACTTTTAAGTTTTTCTTCAAGAAATCCATAGTTTCTTGGGACTCTTGAATTAAATTCAAAATATCTATGATTCACGCTTTTCAATTCAACAGTGATATTCATAGAATCAACAGTTGATTGAAAACGACCATATCCAGTCATACTTCTAATCATATATTTCACTCCAAATTACTTACAGCAACTACCCTTTAATAGTGTAGGGATATCACCACTATAAGTATTATTTTTCTTTTCAAAACCGAGCATTAAAAGAACATCTGAGATTTCATCAATCTCACAAAGTGCCATATAAGCATTTCTATTTGCACCGTAATTTAAAGATGCACGAATAAAACCTTCAACCAAAAGCTTGTCCGAATAATCACAATCAATTAAGATTAAACAACAATTATAGCCATCAATTGAGAATAAACATTTACCAACAAAAGTTCCGTCTTCTTCAACGCCAAAATATCCACCGTACATCATTTTTTCATCAAAAATAATCTGAGGATATTTCTTTTTAAGTTCCACAATATCATGTATCGGCTTATAACAAATCATTATTTTTGTGCCTTTCTGTCAACAGTTGATGCAACCATAAGCTTATGAACTTCTTCTTCAGTAAGGTTACGCCAATCGCCTTGTTTTAACATGCCAAGCTTAACAGAGCCAATCTGTGTTCTCTTAAGACGAGCAACTTCAAGCCCCAATGTTTCACACATTTTTCTGATTTGACGATTTCGACCCTCATAAATAATTATTTCAAGAACAACTCTACCTTCTTGTCTTCTAATAACTCTAACTTCTGATGGTAAAGTCATTCGACCATCAATCTCAATACCAGTTGTTAGCGCTGTAATTTGGTCTTCAGTGATTGAAGGTCTAACTGTAACGCGATAAGTTTTTGGAACATGCTTTGCTGGATGTGTCATTGCATTTGCAAACTCACCATCATCTGTTAAAAGAAGAAGACCTTCCGAATCACGGTCAAGACGTCCCACTGGGTAAACTCTTGTTCCAACATCTTCAACGAGTTGTGCAACACATTTTCGTCCCATTTCATCACTTAATGTTGTAATGAATCCACGGGGTTTGTGAAGCATAATATAGGTGTTTTTCTTAACTTTTATAACTTTCTTTCCAAACACTGTAACAGAATCTTTTTTAGGGTTAATTTTGTCACCAATAGTGGCAACACGGCCATTAACTTTAACTTTGCCTGATGCTATTAAATCTTCTGCTTTTCTTCGTGAAGCAACACCACATTCAGAAAGGAATTTTTGTAATCTTATCTGGTTGTCTGCCATAATTTCACCTAAATAAATTTAAAATCTTTTCAAATAGATTGTCTTTTTTTCTGTCTTTTATTTCAATATCAACAGATGAATCAGCGCATATATCTGTGGATGCAATCAACTTACCATTTTCATCATAAAATTCCACAAAACCAAGAATATCACCTTTATTGACAGGCGCATATTCAAACTGTTTTATTAATATTTTTCTTTCATAAATTATATCTTTATTTGCGGTGGTAATTGTTGGCTTAGTTGAAATGTATAAATTAACTTTATCTTTTACACCACCAACAACTTTAACTGATAAATCAGATAAATCAGACGATAAACCAACAGAATACACATTATTAAAAGAATAATCATACATTTTTATATGGTCATTCCAGTCATCAGGCGCATTAAGAGTAACGGCAACAAGAGTTTTATTATCTCTTTCAACTGCCGAAACCAAACATCTGCCACTTTTCTTTGTGAAACCAGTTTTTATACCAAAAGTACCGTCAAAGTTGCTCAATAATTTATTATTGTTGGTAAAAACTCGTCTATATGGTTCATTTCCATAATACACAACTTGTTCTTTTGATGAGCAAATTTGCCTAAATACAGGATTTTTGATTGCATATGCCCCTAAAATTGCCATATCATATGCCGTTGAATAATGATTTTCACCATCTAGCCCTGATGGTGTCTCAAAAGAAGTTGAGTTCATGCCAATTTCTTTTGCTTTATAATTCATTAAAGCGACAAAATCAGGTATTGTACCACCAACTATATGCGCAACTGAATTTGCTGCATCATTACCTGACTCTAAAAGCATACCTTTTACAAGAGTTTTCAAAGAAATCATATCATCTGGCAAAAGTCCGATTGATGAACCCTCAACAGACACCATTTCATCTGTAACAGCAAAATAATATTCACTAGCGCCATATTCCAACGCCAAAATTGATGTCATTATCTTTGTTGTGCTAGCCATAGGTAATTTTTGATATGGATTCTTTTCAAAAACAATTTCACCAGTATCAGCAGAAATTACAACTGCAGATTTTGCAGATATTTCTGGCAAATCCAAAGCATATCCAGTAACCGATGTTAAAAGAAAAAATATTAAAATAAGAGATAGAAAAAACAGTTTTTTCATTATAATATCACCGAAATATTATATGCACATCTCGGTGATATAAGACATTATTCTTGTACTTCAGTTTTTTCTGTATTATTAATTAAAGCATCACTGTATGCTTTATCCATCTTAGCTTTATTAACAGCGTTTGATACTTTATCAAACATTTCAGGAACAAGGCCTACAATGCGTTCTGCAGCGTTATCAAAAGCAGTAATATGCTTGATATCAACATTGCCATAAGCGTCAATAACAAGGAAAGCAACAGGTGTAATTGTAACACCAGCACCACCGCCACCGCCAAAGATATCCTGATTGCTCTTTGATGGAAAATCTGAGCCACCTGAAGCAAAACCGTAAGTAACTTTTGAAACAGGAATAATTGTAACGCCACCTTCAACTTTCATTGGCTCGCCAATGATTGTGCTGACATTAACTAAATCTCTAACCTTTTCAATAGTTGTTTCAAGAATTCCTGCTGCTGATGATTTTTCTTTCATCATAAAGCACCACCTTCATTTATATTTTCATTATTTTTATTATTATTTTTAGTTCCTTTAAGGAACTTGATAACCACATTAAATACTAATCGCAATGCTAACACAATAACAGCATTTACAAAAAAGATTGGTCTGATTGAAATTGAAAAAGCAAACTGCGCCTTATTTTTTAAGCCGATAAAATCAGGTTCAATTTCAACATCATATTTCTTAACTGTCAAGTTTGTGCAGATAAATGATAACGCTGGAAAAACCTTTTGACAGATTCTGCCATAGTCTAAAGCTGTTTGTGCAGCGTCACCACTTGAAATTGTCATCCATAAATATAACTCACGAAGAACAATATGTTTTTTAAATGACGAGAACATTTTGCCCAAATCTTTTGCAACGTTGTTTATAAGTTCAACAACTCCATCAAAACCTTGATTATTATAAAATCTAACAAATATGTTTTCTTTTTTATCAACTACCTCAGCTGCTTCATCAACTGGTTGTTCTTCTTTTGTTTTTTCTTTTTTAGGCTTTTCTATTTTTGGTGGCTTATCCTTTTTGGGTTTTGCGGGAAGTATTTGTAAATTTATGAAAAGCCACTTGATATTTAATTTAAATTCATCAAAGAATTCACCGTTAATCGTAATTCTAATACTCAATACTAATGTAATAAAAGCAATAATACCAAGTAGTATGTATAAAAAAACCACAAAGCCACCTCCTTATAATTCTAAAATTATTCTATTCATCATTAGATTCTTCGTTTTCGTCTGTTGCTTCTTCTTTTTGTGGAATCTCAGGTAACTCGTCAAGAGATGAAATTGAGAAACAACGTAAAAAGTCAGGTGTTGTTCCATATACAAGTGGACGTCCTGGCAAATCAAGTCTGCCCTTTTCTTCAATAAGTTTTTTCTGACAAAGAGTTGCAATAACACCCGAGCAATCAACACCACGAACCTGTTCCACAAAAGATTTTGTAACAGGCTGATTATATGCAACAACTGCCAAAACTTCAAACGCTGCCTGTGATAACGGCGAATTTTTTCTTAACTCCAATACGTCACGAATCACTTCAGCAAACTCACTTCTAGAAGACAACTGGTATTTATCGCCTAATTTTAATAAGCAAATACCACTATTTCTCTCGTCAAGTTTTGCAGAAAGATTATATAAAACTTGCTCACAAAGCTCATTTTCAATTTCAAGTGCTTGCGCTATTCTATCTAATTCAACAGGCTCACCAGACGCAAAAAGTATTGCTTCAGCAGCTGCCTGCAGTTTACTTGCTTTCATTTAGTTCCATTCCTCACTAACCTCTGAAAAATCAGAGTCTAATAATTCTACTTGTGTTTCTTCTCCATCACCAAGAACTTTAACTTTTTTGGACTTTGTAAGTTCCAAAACCGCTAAAAACGTTGCAACAATATCCGACCTTGATTCAGCATCAGCAAACAAAGAATTCAGTTTTGTTTTTTGTCCTTTTCTGGTAAGTTTGGAGAATATTTTTGTAATTCTTGAACCTACTGAAACAACTTTTCTAACAACAATTTCCTTAAATGCTTCAATTGGTGGTGGTAAAGAACGAAGTTTTTTACCGGCAGCAGAAACATATGCATTAAACAACTCGCTTGGTTCATGAATTCTCTTGTATGTCTGGTCAGGGTCAATCTTTTCAGGAGTTCTTATAAATGTACCAAAGCCCTCTGTGTTTTCAGACAATTTTTCTGCAAGTAATTTCATATCGCGATATTCAATAAGTTCGCCTTGTAACTCTTGCTTTAACTCTTCAGCTTCTGTATAAACTGGTAAAAGTGACACAGATTTAAGATAAACAAGCCTTGCCGCCATTTCAAGAAATTCTGCAGCAACATACATATCCTCTTCCTGCATCATTCTGACATAGTCAACATATTGCTCAACAAGAGTAACAATAGGAATATCATAAATATTCAATTTGTGTTTTGAAATTAGATGTAAAAGTAAGTCCATTGGACCTTCAAAAACATCTAATTTATACGATATTTTTTCCATAATAAACCTACTTAAAAAAGAGTAAATGGGAATTCTGCAATGCTTGAAAACAGACCTAAAATTAAGTTTGAAATAATTGCTAATGGTGTTGAAAGCACACCAGATAAGATTAAAACAAATACAACAATTACAACATATCTCTCATATTGCAAAAACTTATAGTAATACTTTGCAGGTATTAACAACTGCAGAATTCTTGAGCCATCAAGTGGTGGAATTGGCAACAAATTGAATACAGCAAGATTAACATTAATTGCAGCCGCAAAATACAAGAATGACACTATTGGATAAAGCAACATCATATCAGCTTTGTAGAATACTGTTTGAACAAGAACTGATAAAAAGACAAATACAAATCCCATAATCAAATTAGAAGTTGGGCCTGCAATGGCTGTAATTGCCATTCCTTTTTTGGGGTCTTTAAAGTTTCTTGGATTAACGCTAACAGATTTTGCATAACCAAACCCGCAAAGGAAAATCATTAATGCACCCAAAAGGTCAATGTGTGCAAACGGATTAAGAGTAAGTCGCCCTGATAATCTTGGTGTTTCATCGCCTAACTTAGTAGCAATCAAAGCATGTGCATATTCATGGATTGGCATTGTACAAAATACTACAAACAAACGTGAAAACAAGCCAATCATTAATTCTAAAAAATCAAAATTACCACCGATTAAATCAAAAAGCATAACAAACTCCTTTCCATTTTCTTAAAACAATATTATATTCCAAATGTCACAATTCTGTCAATATTATTAAAATCAAAAAGAATATCAGACGAAGATATTTTTTTCGCAAAAACATCACGAATTAATTGACTTTGTCCTTCACCACATTCAAATGCCAAAAACCCATTCTTTTTTACTTGACTTAACCACCTATCATAAATTACATTATAAAAAATTAATCCATCATCTCCACCATCAAGCGCAGATATGGGTTCAAAAAGAACTTCTTTTTGTAATATATTAATTTCATTGGATTTAATATATGGTGGATTTGAAAGAAGAATATCGCACATAGGTGAATCACTTAAATCGTAATTAAAAATATCTGTATTAATAATTATTGCATTGTCTAGCTCATATTTTTCTTTATTCTTTTTAAGATAGTAAAAAGCTTCTTTTTCTTTTTCAAACAGATAAACTTTTGCATCTTTTCTGTGATTTGCTATTGTTAAACCAATGCAACCAGTACCAGCACACAAATCATAAATTACTGGCGATTCTATATCTTTAATCTTTTCAAGAGCAAAATCAACGAGCATTTCCGTTTCAGGACGTGGAATTAGCACACCTTTTCCTACAAAAAATGTCATATCATAAAAATCCCAACTACCAAGAATATACTGCAATGGTTCAGATTTTTTTCGCCTTGAAATAGCATTATTTATTTGTCTAATATCATCATCACTAATAATTAAATCTTTTGTAACAAGAGCAGTTTTATCAATATTGAGTATCGTTTCAAACATACACAATGCTTCGAATTTAGCATCATCTGTAAAGCTTAATTCATCAACACTTTTGTAATATAACTCTTTCGCATTCATCAGATTTTGTCATCCTCAGGATTTTCAGTTAAAACGGCTTTCATTGATTCAATAGCAACTTCAATAATATCATCAGTCGGTTCAACTGTTGTAATTCTTTGCATTAAAAGCCCAGGATAAGAAAGAATTGATACAATTACATTGTCATGCTTACCAGCAAATTTGATAAACTCATATCCAATTCCCATTACAAGTGGCAAAATTGTAATTTTAATCAACATCCATAGCATTTTATTAATTGTTTGCAATTCTGGAAAAACCACTACAAGCGAGAACGATAAAAAAATGCTGATGATAAGCATTACAAACATAAAAGCTGTGCCACATCTTGGGTGAAATCTTGACATCTTTCTAACATTTTCAACAGTTAATTCAAGTCCATTTTCATAGCAAAAGATTGTTTTATGTTCAGCACCATGATACATAAAAACTCTTTTTATCATAGACATTTTTGAGACAACTATCATATATGAAATGAAGATAATTATTCTTAAAACGCCTTCGAATAGTGGGTGATATTTTGCAAGACTAACAGCACGAAGAATATAATCATCAAATAAATCAACTAAAAGGGTCGGAAGATACATAAAAATTAAAAATGAAAGTCCAACTCCTAACACAGCAGAAACTACGCTGACAACAGCCATCATCTTTTCTCCCATATGGTCATTTAACCATTTGTCAATCTTAGACATATCTTCTTCTTTTTCTTCCTCAGTCAAAGTTTTGTCAGCTGATTTCATCAAATACTTATATCCTGTTACCATAGATTCAGCAAAACCGACAACTCCTCGAATTAAAGGCCAACCTAAAATCTTACATTTGTTTTTCCAAGGAATATATTCTTCTAATTCAGTTTCAATTGTACCATCAGGCAAACGCAATGACATTGCTGTACCCTTTGGTCCACGCATCATAATTCCTTCTATTAATGCCTGCCCACCTATTGATGTTTTATGTTTTGTATTTTTACTCATATTCTCACCTTTTTTTACTGTTCTTGGGTAAAATAATAGTAATTGTTGTACCCTTACCTATTTTGCTCTCAATAATCATTTCTCCGTTATGAAGTTTGATGATTTCGTCAGTAACAGCAAGTCCAATACCACTACCACGCACACTATTATTAGCCTTATAAAATTTCTCGCGAATTCTTGGCAAATCATTTTTTGAAATTCCACAACCATTATCACTAATTATAATCTTTACAGAGTTGTTTATGTTTTCAAGACTGACTTTTACAAAGCCACCTTTTTTATTGTATTTAAAACTATTATCTATGATATTAACAAAAGCTTGCTTTAGCCTGTTGGCATCACCTGACATTTTTATTGGATTAGCCGGTAACTCTGTTATTAGTTCAATATTATCTCTCTTAGACCTTTCACGAAAAACTTCAAGAACATCTAACAAATCTTTATTTATATCAAGAATTCCATTTTTTAATGAAAGTTTTCCACTTTCCATTCGCGAAAAGTCAAGTAACTCTTCAACAAGAACTGTTAAACGCTCAGATTCATTAACAATGACATTAATCCCTTTATCGATTAACTCACTATCACTGTCTTTTGATAAACGAATTGTTTCACCCCAGCCTTTAATTGCTGTTAAAGGAGTCCTCAGTTCGTGAGAAACTGTAGATATAAATTCGTTTTTCATTCGCTCAGTCTCACCAATTTCATGAGCCATATTATTAATTGTGTCACATAACTGGCCAATTTCATCATTGTATTTATGATGCTCTATAGATGCGTTAAAGTCACCTTTAGCAATTTTTGAAGCAGTTTCGTTAATTTTTTTAACAGGATTAATAATTGATTTAATAAAATACGCACCTGAAGTATAAACAAAGAAAATAAATACTAAAACTAAAAATGCAATAAGCAAAAATATAGAAGTTAATTGTTTATCAATATCACTAAGTGAAATTATATATCTGACCGCACCCACTGGCACACCATCAGTTTTTGGTAATAAATAGGATAACGCCATTACTTTTTCACCATTTTGCATATTACCTATCCATTTACCCTTACCATCTTCACTGATTAGAGCAAAATTATAATCGGGATATTGTTCACCAGACACAGAGAATCCGGTTGATGAAACAACAACTTCACCATATTTATCTATTACCCAAACTTCCATCAGGTTTTTATCAGAAAAATTATTAACAAATTTTCGTGCTACCTGATTAAATGTCTCGTCGGTAACAGGACCTGAAGTGGTAAAGGTTGACACAACCATAGATGTTGCCCGAGAGTTAAGCGTCATTTCGACTGAATTATAGTATTGTCTTTTTAAAACTACACCAACAGTAATGCCGATAATGATAATCAATACAATAATGCCAAGCAAAACAGACATAGCCCATCTCTTAACAATACTGTTTTTAATCATTACGACACCACCTTACTTTAAATAATCCACTTATATCCCATACCCCAAACTGTTGTTAAATGCTTAGGTTGTGAGGGTTCATCTTCAATTTTGTTCCTAAGTCTGTGAACATTTACATCAACAACTTTTTCATCGCCAAAATATGTATCGCCCCAAACGAAATTTAAAATATCTTTTCTGTCAAGTGCAACATTAGGATTAGAAAAGAAATACTCAATAATTTGAAATTCAACTTGTGTAAGTTCCACAGGTTCACCGTTTTTTGTTAATGTGTGACTTCTTAAATCTAATACAAACTCATTCAACTCAATAGAGTTATCAACGCTTTGCTCTTCTTCACTGATGAATGTTAATGAAACTCTGCGATGAATTGCATCAATTCTCGCCATAAGTTCAGACGGAGAAAATGGTTTTGTCACATAGTCATCTGCACCAACCATCAGCCCAGTAACCTTGTCCATTTCCTGTGTTCGAGCTGTGAGCATTATAATACCAACACGCTTGTTCTTGTTACGGATATATTTGCATACTTCTAGTCCATCGACACTTGGCATCATAATATCCAAAATGACAACATCAATTTTTGATTCATATTCATCAAAAAGTTTAATTGCTTCTTCGCCATTTGATGCTTCAATCACTTCATATCCGCTTCTATGTAAATTAATAACTACAAAATCACGAATCGATGTTTCGTCTTCTGCAACTAAAACATACTTCATAATAATTCTCCTAATCGACTATTACAAAATTTTTCAACAGCGTTGCTTCACTATACCCAGAATTGCTATTAAAAATATATGTGTAAACTAAAATTCCGTCTTGTAAAAACTTTGTATATTTGCCATTATAATCATCCCATTCGTTAGTGTTAAACACTTTAAAAGAGATAATTTCAACTTTTTCTGACTCACCAGCAGAAATATCAAAAAAACTTAAAACTGAGCTATCTGTATTGTAGGTAATTGAAACGTTGTTGCTCCAGCTTTCAGAGATTTCATAATAATAATTACACGAAACATTATATAGGCACTTAAAGTCAACTAATAATTCGTTTTCATTTATTTCGGACCAAACCGTTAATGAAAGTGGAGTCAATTCAGACGAATTATTTGATATATTGACGGCATTAGGCATAATCTCGTGTGTTGGGATTTCAACAATACCATCATTATCGATATCGCAACTAAAAATATGAGAGCCTCTTGCTGTTAACGGAATTTCAGCTGTATTTGATTCATATAGTGGTAAAATAGTTGAAAAATCTTCATGTTTTATTTCAACGACTTCAGTAATCAAAGTGTTCTCATTAATCAAACCATCAATATAAATTCTGGTACTATCACTTGAATTATCTGTTGCAATATTAATATTATAAATATCAATCATATTGCTTAATGTAAGTGTAATATCTCTATCAACTAAATAATCATAATCAAAACTGAGAAGTCTTGCTGTTGTGCGATTTTCAATATTTGCAAGATTTATGTTCAGCAAAAGTATCTCTTCACATTTATCATTGTTAAAATCATCAACAAAAATTTTTGTGAAATATTCCGTTGTTATAAGTGCTGTTTCTTTTTCGGTATAACTATATACTGTCAAAACCCTATCACTTATATTTGAAAATGAATTACTTATATTTTTCTCAAAAGCCGTTAAAAAAGTCCAAGAAATAATAATCTCAAAAATTCCGTCTCCATTTAAATCTGCAAAATCTATTTCATATATTTCTTCTCCACGACCTTTTATATTGGCAACCCGCACCCATTCTTCAGAGACTTTTTTGAAAATACTGAAATATGCTGTATCGCTTATTGATGGGTCAGAATAAAATGCAAATGCTTCTTGCGAATCATCATTATCCAAATCATAAAAAAGAAAAGACGAACGATTATCACCACTAATAGGATTCTTCATTATTACTGAATCTGAACTATCCAAAGAATTTTCAAACGCAACCTGAAGCAAATTGCTTTCACCACTCAATTTTGGTGGTCTCATTAAAGTATCAATAGAATTAATTGAAAAATCACATGAAGAAAAAGTTAGGCAGATTACGAGTATTAAACAAATCGAAATAATTCTTTTCATATTCTGCCCTCCTTCTATATTTATTGATTAGGTGTAACTTTCACCTTAACATCATATTTACCAAATGCCCAACAACCACTTTCACTGTTGACAACAACCTTAGCAGGGATTATAGTGGTATCTTTTGTCAATGATTTGTCTGCTGTATCTACTTGAATTGTTATGTTATCTGCTGTTATTTTTTCAAGAGATGCTGGTGTTCCAATAACTGTAACGGCAATATCTTTATTCCCGTTTAAAACAACCTTAAAATCATTTCTATTATCTTTTAGAGTAATTTTTGACACTGGAACAGTTATGGTTTTAGACTCAAAATTAGATGCATTAACACGAATTCTGAATTTTTTTACTGATTCGTCAACAATTTTCAATGAATTATTTGATTCAACATCAACATTGAATGTATTATAACTATTAGCAATGTCAGCAAAATCTATGGTATCAACAATAAAGTATTTTGTTGTTTCAATCATATCAACAGGCACTGCAACTTTTACAGTTGACGGATATATGGTATATGGTAATGGATTCTCTATAAAATAAGATGGTGCGTTTTTAAACTCAACCTTTGTCGGTAATGAAACAACTTTTAAAACAGGAATGGTCATCGTTATTTCTGATTCATCAATTGTCATTTTTGAATATTCAAGTTTTGAACCATCACTTGTAACTAATTTAACATCAGGGTCAAATGTTGTTGTTTTCTCCAAAATTTCATTAACATTCGCAGTTGCATATACCCCTGTGATTCTGTTAACTTCGGTTGTTGGTCCACTTACAGTAACTGTGTTCTTTGAAAAAACAATATCGCCCATTATACAACCATCAGGAATAATTGTTTTAAGGCTTGTTGACACATCTCCATTTAATGAGAATTCAACTTCTTTATATGTATCAAAAAACACTTCTATATAAGTGGAAGACATAGAAGAAATATTAAACTCTTCAGAATTATCAGCTGGTGAGACTTTTAGTTGAAGTGTTTTTGTACCTGCACTATCTACATAATTAGTATTTGCTTCAACCTGAATATCATCGGCTTTAAGACTTGACAAAATATACTTTTTACCAGTAACTGTTACATCTACAGTAAACTCAGATTCACCAAAAATCTGCAAGCCAAGCTGTTGAGGGATACTGTTTTCAAGATTAATCTTAACAGGAACATCGGTAATTACTGTTTGAATTTCAGGACTTTTATCAATTGCTACCCATACCCATAAACCAAAAGCAATTACAAATGATAAAATCATTAAGAAGCGATTGTTATCAAGAATATTTTCAAAAGAAAACTTTTTATTTTTATTATTCTTCATCTTTTCCACCTCTCAATATCTTTCTAATTTTATTATCTTCTTTATTATTTGTCTTTACAAAATTTGTCATTAAAACTTCTCTAAGAACACCATCAGAAACATTACGCATCAATTTGCCATTTTCAGCAATTGAAATTGCACCAGTCTCCTCTGATACTACAGCAACAACTGCGTCACTTGTTTCCGACATTCCAAGTGCCGCTCTGTGTCTTGTGCCTAACTCACTACTTAAATCATCTTTTGAAGTAAGAGGAAGAATACAACCAGCTGCCATTACTCGTCCATCTTTAATCACTATCGCGCCATCGTGCATTGGAGCTTTAGGAAAGAAAATGTTCTCAATTAATTCAGTTGTAACTTTTGCATCAAGTGTTGTTCCTGTTTTTATAATTTCTCCTAATAATGATTCCCTTTCAAAAACAATTAATGCACCAATCTTTTTGTCGCTCATATCAACACAAGCTTTGCAAACACTGTTGATTGAATTTATTGTTTCTTCTTGTTTTTCAAAATCAATTTTATTTTTCAAATTGAAAATATTTATTTTTGAAACAGAGCTTTTTCCCACTCTTTCAAGAATTTGTCTTATTTCAGGAGCAAAAATTATAACAATAATTATAAATAAATTATTGAAAATGAAATTAAGAAGGAACTTGCTAGCTTGCATATCAATTAGACTGACAATTGCATAAATACAAACTAAAACGATTAAACCCTTAGCTAATTGGATAGCTCGTGTTTCTTTAATTAAACTGATAATACTAAAAATAACAAAAGCAACCAAAATTATATCTAGAAAATCGCTTATACTGTCAAATGAAAAAATTGCTTTTTTGAACTGTTCAAAAACTTCAATAAACATAAAAACTTACTCTCACTCTCATAAAAAAATACAATATATTGCAAATATCTGTAAAAAAACATACAGATATACATATTCACAATATATTGTATCACAAGTTATTTCATTTTGCAATTTTTCTGACACATTTTATAAGAAAATCTATATCTTTTTTTTGCGTGAAAACTGATGGCGAAATTCTAACAGTTCCACTCTCGATTGTATCCATTTTTTTGTGGGCTAATGGAGCACAATGCAAACCAGCTCTTACTGCAATATTTAGTTCTGATAATTTCAGTGCCACCTCTTCGCTATGAATATTTTTAATATTAAAAGATAAAATTGGGACACATTTTTCATAGCCATTGTTATATAAGCTTATATTACGAATCGTTTTAAGGTTTTCGTTTAAATATTCAGTAAGCTTTTTTTCGTGATTATAAATCTTTTCAGCCCCAATTTTATTAACAAAATCCAAACCATAACCAAGTGCAATTATACCTTGGACATTTGGTGTTCCACTTTCAAATCTATCAGGAATAATGTCCGGTTGAGTAGCTAATACAGAATTACTTCCTGTACCACCTTCAATTATTGTGTCCATAACAATATTATCATTAACAATCATTACACCTGTACCCGTAGGACCATATAAACCTTTATGACCAGCACAACAAAGAATGTCAATGCCATCTCTATTAACACTGATTGGCAAAACTCCACCTATTTGTGCTGCATCGAGAACAAATAATATTTTGTATTTGTGAGCTAATTGAGCTAGTTTCTTATATGGCGTAATTATTCCAAAAACATTTGATGCACCAGTACAAATAATAGCTATTGTATTATTTCTTATACATTCAGAAAAATTTTGAATTGTTCTAACACTGTCACAATCAACTTTTGCAATGGAATAATCACATATACCATCTTTCTTGAGTTTCTCAACAGTTCTTAAAACTGAGTTGTGCTCTAAATCTGATATTATAAAGTGCCCGCCCTTTTTAGCAATTCCTTTAATTGCCATATTTAATGCCATCGTACAATTATAGGTAAAAACGACATTTTCAGGATTTTCGCAATCAAAAAAATTACATAATTTCTTTCTAACATTAAAAATCTGCTCTGTTGTCTTAATTGCCATGTCATAAAACCCACGGCCAGCATTAGCACCATAATTACACATTGACTTATCAAAAGATTCAATGACTATTTTTGGTTTTGGATATGTTGTTGCACTGTTATCTAAATATATCATTTAATCAACTCATATCCCAAATATTTTACTTTGTTTATATCTAGCCTGATTATTACTCTGTTTATATCACCATTAAAGTTTATACTGTATCCACAACCCTCATTTTTTGTGGGATTTGTATTTTTATTTATCTTTGCTCTATATCCAAAATTCTCAATAATTTCTCTTGCTTTCAGGGCATGTGTAACAGAAGAAAATTTGATTTTATACATAAATTATCACCCTATTACACTATATGATAAAAAAGAAAAAAGGCTCATAAGAGCCTTTTTATACTAAATAAATTTAATATTCTTTTTATCTACGACAAGGCAAACACAATGAGCAGAAATTCCTTCTTTATTTCCTGTGAAACCGAGTTTTTCTTCAGTGGTTGCTTTTACACTGACTTGATTAACTGATATTCCAAGGGCTTTTGAAATATTCAATCTCATATCATCAATAAATGGTGCAAGTTTTGGTGCTTGCGCAATGACGGTTGCATCAATATTGTTTATAACGAATCCATAAGACTTGATAATCTCAACAACTTTTCTTAAAAGTTCAAGACTATCAGCATCTTTAAAACTAGCATCGGTGTCTGGAAAATGTTTACCAATATCACCCAACGCACACGCACCAAGAAGTGAATCTGAAATTGCGTGAAGAAGAACATCTGCATCAGAGTGACCTAACAAACCGATTCCATTGTTTTCGATTTCAACACCGCCAAGAATTAATCTTCGACCTTCAACAAGTCTATGTACATCATAACCATGACCTATTCTAAGCATCACACTCTCTCCTTCTTTGAAAGATAATATGTAGCAATTTCTATATCACTTGGAGTTGTAATTTTAATATTCGCATATTCTCCATCAACTATTTTCACTTTATGACCATATGCTTCAATCAATTTGCAATCATCTGTAAATTCTCTACTGTTCGGTACATTTTCAACAGCACTAAGATATAAATCTTTCATAAATATCTGTGGTGTTTGAACAGCTCTTAAAAAAGTTCGGTCAGGTGTGTCAACTATATTCTCATTTTTATCGACACACTTGATTGTATCTATGACTTTTACACCTGTTGTGGCCGCGCCACATTTTATTGCACAATTCAAAGTATCAATAATTATTTTTTCAGTAACCAGTGGTCGCGCACCATCGTGAATCGCAATAAAATCAACGTCAGAAGATACATTATTTATACCATTCAAAACACTTAATTGACGGGTTTCGCCACCACACACAACAGCAATAACTTTTGAAAAATTATAGTCGATAATTATTCTGTTAATGTCAGCAATATCACTTTCACGAGTTACGATAATAATTTCATCAATTAAAGCACACTCCTGAAACGCTTTAATTGAACGAGCAATAACGGGCATTCCACAAATATTTAAAAACTGTTTATTAATTCCACCCATACGTGAAGAATTCCCTGCCGAAACAATTACAGCAGAAACAAATGGCTTGTTATTTATTTTTTCTTCACTTATAAATGTCATAAAATCACCTTATAACAACGCTTCAACTGCAGCAAGTTTTGCACAGAGACAGAATACTTCCATTGCTTTTTTCAAATCATCTACTGACGGGAATGTTGGTGCAATACGGATATTCTTATCATCAGGGTCAACACCATAAGGATATGTAGCACCCACTGTTGTGAGCACAAGTCCCGCTTCCTTACAAAGTGCACCAATTCGCTTTGCACTTGAGCCAACCGTGTCATAACTGATAAAATATCCGCCTTTAGCTTCAACCCATTTACCAATTCCAAGAGGCTTGATTTCACTTGCAAGCATATCAAGAACAATTTGAAATTTTGGAGCAATAATTTCTGCGTGTTTTTGCATGTATGCCTTGACACCAGCAACATCTTTGAGATATTTAACATGACGAAGTTGGTTGAGTTTATCATAGCTGATTGTCTGAAAATTAAGTCTTTTCTTAATTTCAGCGATATTACTGTCTGATGCAGCAACAGCAGAAACGCCAGCGCCTGGGAATGTAATTTTTGAAGTTGATGTAAACTCAACAAAATAATCCTCTGTGCCAAATTCTTTACAAGCATCAAAAATATTCAAAAGCATATCAGGTGTGTCTGTTAATTCGTGCACAATATAAGCATTATCCCATATTACTCTAAAATCTTTTGCAGCAGGTTTTAAACTTGCTAATGCACGAACTTTTTCGTCACTATAAGTTACACCTGTTGGATTAGAGTATTTCGGCACACAAAACATACCTTTAACCATTGGGTCCTTAACAAGCTCTGCGATTTTTTCAACATCCGGACCTTCATCATCCATCTCAACAGAAATCATTTCGATGCCAAAAAATTCTGTGATTGCAAAGTGTCTATCATAGCCAGGAACGTTGCAAATAAACTTGACTTTGCCCTGTTGTGACCAAGGTTCACAACCAGCGACACCAAGATACATACACTGATTAAGATAGTCATACATAAGGTTAAGACTTGATGCGCCACCAATGATTACATTTTTTGCATCAACCTGAAGCATATCTGCAAAAAGTTTTTTGCATTCTGGGATACCATCAAGCACACCATAGTTACGACAATCAAAACCATTATCCGCTTTGCAGTCATCAGCATTAACCATCACATTAAGCATATCAACTGATAAATCAAGTTGGTCTGCTCCGGGTTTTCCTCTGGACATATCCAGTGACAAGCCAAGTTCTTTGATTTCTTCATATTCTTTTTCAAGTTTGTTTTTAAGAGAAACAAGTTCATCTCTGCTCATTTCGTTATAAAGCATGGGATAACCTCCAAAATATATATCGCCGATTATTGTATATTATTTGTTTTGATTTTGCAAGCAAATAATTTAAAAATTGCATATTTAATTAGAATTTAGCGAATTTTGCGGTGTTTTTGAATAAATACACTTTTAATTGTGCAATTTATTTGCGTTTTATAATAAGTCTTGGTAGAATAATCGCTCTTTTCTTTTCAATCTTTTCAATTTCATTAATCAGATGTGATTTTAATGCTTTTCTAATATGTATATAATCTTTTGAATTAATCAAATTATTCTTTTGGGCATTATCATTTTTGTTATCATAGAGATAATCTTCAAAATAAACTTTTGAACTTGATGACAGGAACTTTGCACAAGAAACTGAATATGTATATTCTTTTGTTCTTATTGCTCTTCCACATTGGCTTTCACTAATTTGAACAAAAGCACAATCAGTATCACACTTTGATTGAACAGGTTTTCCTTGATAGTTCAAAGGTACATCTATTTCACCTAATGTAAGCAAAGTTGGCGGCAAATCAATAAGACTCACAATATTATTATCGCGTTTACCTTTTTCAAACCCACATCCTTTAATAACAAGAGGGATATGAATTGATGCATCGTGACAGCTTCTTTTATACTCGGCATTTCTTGTTTTAAAGTGACACCCATGGTCAGATGTATATATTATCGTTGTATTATCATATATTCCTTTATCTTTTAAGGTGTTTATTAATCGTCCGAGATTGTCGTCAAGACTTTCAATTGCAGCAAGATAATCTGGATATTGCTCTCTATAATTACCCTTTAAAAAAGATAAATCTTCAGGAAGTGGATAATTTTTATACTTTTCCACTTTCTCTTTTGGACCTTCAAATCTGTTGTGGTCATTCTGATGATGTGGCTCAAGTTGAGAAACGAACAAAAAGAATGGATTATCGCTATTATAGTTTTCTATATATTCAATAGCAAAATCATTTATTCTATCAGCGCGATACCCTTCAAAGTCTATTTTGTTACCATTCTCATCAAACACAAATCCATCATAACCGTGAGAAGTAAATTCAAGAACATCTGCTCCACGAAAATATTTATATCCCCATAAACGTTCTTTTGGAATAGCAGTCTTTTCACATTTAATTTTTTCTCCACCATTTTTTCCAGATGCAAGATGCAGCTTACCAATATACGCAGTTTCATAGCCATTCTCGTTAAAATAATCAGCAAGAGTTTTTGCATCATCACGAAGTGGAATACCATTGATATGGCAACCACATTCAGTTGGATACACACCTGTTTGCAAGCTTGCTCTTGCTGGGCCGCAGACAGGTTGACATGTATAACAATTCTCAAAGAATGTTCCCTCATCTGCAAGCGACATTAAATTAGGCATAATTTCTCTGTTGACTGTATCATATCTCTGTTGGTCTGAAAAATAGAAAATAATATTTTGTTTCATATTTTTTCTCCGTTCGCTTATTAAAAACATTATATCATAATAAAGAGATTTTACAACGAATTATTGAAAATATTGACATTATGTGTTAGAATTATTTGATTTTATAAAAGGAGATTTTATAATGGAAATTTTAAAATTAAATCCTGTTTTTAAAGATTACCTTTGGGGTGGCACAAAGCTTCGTGATGAATATGGTTTTGAGTCCAATCTCGACATATTGGCAGAAGGTTGGATGCTTTCTTGTCATAAAGATGGTCAAAACACAATATCAAATGGACAGTTTGAAAACCAAACTTTAACAGAAATCATAAAAAATAATCCTGATTTTCTCGGAAAAAATGGTAGAAAATTTGAATATTTTCCTATTCTCATTAAACTCATTGATGCTAAAAATGATTTATCAGTACAAGTGCATCCAGATAACGAGTATGCAATGAGAGTTGAAAAAGAATATGGAAAAACAGAATGCTGGTATATCCTTGATTGTGATGATGATGCAGAACTTATTTATGGTTTTAACCGTGAGCTTTCACGTGAAGAATTCAAAAAAGCAGTTGAAGAAAACACCTTCCTTGACTTAGTAAATAAAGTTAAAGTAAAAAAAGGTGACCTCTTCTTTATTGAAGCGGGTACTCTTCACGCTATAGGCAAAGGTATTCTTCTAGCAGAAATTCAGCAAAATTCAAACACTACATATCGAGTTTATGATTACGGCAGACTTGGTGCTGACGGAAAACCAAGAGAACTACATACAGCGAAAGCAATTGATGTGACATCTTGCACACCACCAACAAGAGATACAAAACCTGAAGGTGAAATTATTGTAAAAGATGGTTATTCAAGACAACTTCTCACTAAATGTGACTTGTTCAATGTAGAAAAAATTACTGTAACAAAAGCATTCACAGATATTGCTGACGATGAATCATTTGTTTCAGTTCTTATAACTGATGGAAATGGCAAAATTGATGACATTGAAATAAAAAAAGGAGATAGTCTTTTTATTCCTGCAAATTATGGTGAATTCCAGATTTCTGGCAATATTGAAGCAATAATTACACGAGTATAATGAAAAACAGAACTTTCACAGGCACAAAAATTGCGTGTTATACAGGATACCTAGTTCAAGGTATTATAAATAACATTGCTCCTCTTTTATTTGTTATTTTTAGTAATAAATTCAACATAACTCTAGAAAAACTTTCATTATTGATAACAATAAACTTTGCGACTCAATTAGTTGTTGATACTTTATCAATAAAATTTGTTGATAAAATCGGATACAAACCGCTTGCAATCATATCACAAGGCATTGCTTTTTTAGGACTTGCTAGCTTGGGGATTTTACCAAACTTATTAACTAATTCATATTTGGGTATAGTCATTTCAATAATGCTTTCTGCCATTGGGAGTGGCATCACAGAGGTTATTATAAGTCCAATAGTTGAATCAATCCCAGATGAAAAGAAAACTGCAGAAATGAGCCTTTTACACTCCTTTTATTGTTGGGGACAAGTAACAGTTGTATTGCTAACAACAATAATGATAAGGGTTTTAGGTAATGATTTATGGTATGTTGCACCAGTTATATGGTCTATTATTCCACTCATCAATACAATCAATTTTATAGGCGTTCCTATTAAACCAAACCTTACAAATGAAGAAAAAACACCTTTCTTTAAAATGCTGTTTTCAAGGCAATTTATTTTGTTAATTGTCATCATGATTTGTTCAGGCGCATCTGAAATTGGAATGTCGCAATGGTCATCATACTTTGCTGAAGCAGGTTTAAAGGTTTCTAAAATGACTGGTGACTTGCTCGGTCCCTGTCTTTTCGCAGTGCTTATGGGAACTGGAAGAATGATTTTTGGCTTTGTTGGTGAAAAAATTAATCTTAAAACTGCATTGTCAACTTCAGCATTACTGTGCGCAGCTTGTTATTTAGGTACATGTTTTATAAATAATTCAGTTATTTCACTTTTAACCTGTGCGATTACAGGTATAACTGTCAGCATTATGTGGCCAGCAACTTTAAGTCTTGCTGCAAGACTTTTCCCTAAAGGTGGTGGCTCAATGTATAGCGTATTAGCCTTATCGGGTGATACTGGATGCACCTTAGGTCCTTGGTTTATCAGTTTTATGACAATTAAAATGTCAATGGACATTACATCTGGCGAAGCATTAAAAACTGGTCTTGGTTTTGGAGCACTATTTCCCATTCTTATGATAATCGCAATTTCTATGCTCAATATATCAAAGAAATCTATTGACAAACATAGCAACAGTGCTATAATTAAATCATAAAATATAATAATTAGTTGTCTTCAGGGCGGAGTGAAATTCTCCACCGGTGGTTAAAGTCCACGAGCGAATGCTGATTAGGTGAAATCCCTAAACCGACGGTATAGTCCGGATGAAAGAAGATGCGACTTATTTTAAAGTTACATTGCCCTGCTATATTTTGCAGGGCATTTTCTGTTTGACAACTAATCACAATGAAAGGAATTGATTATATGTCAAACCCAAACAACAAAAAAACTTTTAATTTAACAATCACAGCTTTGATGACTGCGATTGGCACGATTATTTATATGGCATTCCCTGAAATACAGATTATTCCAGGTGTTGACTATATGAAAATTGACTTTTCTGATTTTCCTGCTGTGCTTACTGGTATGGTTTTCGGACCAGTTCAAGGCATTTTAGTAGAAGTAGTTAAGAATATTATTCATCTTACAAAGACAACTACATTCGGTATTGGAGAAATTATGAATGTAATTCTTGGTAGCGGAATTGTTGTTTCAATGTCACTTTTTAGCAAACTTTTTGCAAAAGTTTTCAAAGAAAAAAGATTTTCAGTTAAATCTTATGCGCTTTCATCGGTTATAACAATAGTTATTACTATCATATTGGGTTGGCTTGCAAACATTGTATTCACTCCAATCTTCTACACAATTATGGGCATTCCACTTGTTACAGAAACATATTGGGCTGGTGTATGGGGTTCAACAGCATTAAATACGGTAAAATCATTCTTTAATGTAATCCCATTCTACCCCGTTTATTTTGCTGTTGAAAAAATTGTTAAAAAACTTGGTATGTAGTTGACAATAGTCAAAAATGTGATAGAATATATAAGAATTAAATATTATCCTTATGCAGAGTGGTGGAGGGACCGGCCCTATGAAACCCGGCAACCTGCTTTTAAGCGTGGTGCTAATTCCTGCGGATTTTCCGAGATATAAGGTTGTTTTAAACGGCACCCTTATGGGTGCTTGATTTTTTTGAAGGAGAAACAAATATGGCAAAATTTTTATTTACATCTGAATCAGTTACAGAAGGACATCCTGATAAAATCTGCGATAAAATTTCTGATGCAGTTCTTGACGCAATGCTCGCACAAGACCCAATGTCTCGTGTAGCTTGCGAAACAACCGTTACAACAGGACAAGTTCTTGTTATGGGTGAAATCACATCAAAAGCACAAGTTAATATCCCTGAAATCGTTAGAAGCACTATTCTTGAAATCGGTTATGACCATAGTGAAAAAGGTTTTGACGGTAACACTTGTGCGGTTCTTGTGGCACTTGATAAACAATCATCAGACATTGCTCTTGGTGTTGATAACTCAATGGAAATCAAAGAAGGTAATGATGATTTTTATAATCTTAATGGCGCTGGCGACCAAGGTATGATGTTTGGTTTTGCATGTGACGAAACACCTGAGCTTATGCCAATGCCAATTTCACTTGCAAATAAGCTTGCAGTTCAACTTACAAAAGTTAGAAAAGACGGTACACTCCCATATCTTCGTGCTGATGGTAAAACTCAGGTTACCGTTGAATATGACGATGACAGAAATCCTGTTAGAATTGATGCGATTGTTGTATCATCACAGCATAGTGCAGATGTTGAACTTGCACAAATTCGTGAAGATATTAAAAAATATGTTATCGACCCAATTATCCCTGCAAATCTAATTGACGAAAACACAAAGATTTTTGTAAACCCAACAGGCAGATTTGTAATTGGTGGTCCTATGGGTGACTCTGGTCTTACAGGTCGTAAAATTATCGTTGATACATATGGTGGATATTCTCGTCACGGTGGCGGCGCTTTCTCAGGCAAAGACCCGACAAAAGTTGACCGTTCAGCTGCTTATGCTGCAAGATATGTGGCAAAGAATATTGTTGCTGCAGGTCTTGCTAAAAAATGTGAAATCCAGTTAGCTTATGCTATCGGTGTTGCAAAACCAGTTTCAGTTATGGTTGACACGTTTGGCACAGGTGTTCTTAAAGATTCAGAGCTTGGTGACATTGTAAACGAAGTATTCGACCTTCGCCCTGCTGCTATTATTGACACTCTCAAACTTCGTAACCCAATATACAAACAACTTGCTGCTTACGGTCATGTTGGTAGAACAGATTGCGATGTAATGTGGGAAAAAACAGATAAAATTGAAATTTTAAAACAAAAAGCTAAAATTTAATTTTTTGAATAAAGCAGTCATTTTTACTTATAATAATCGTGCAGGAAAAACCAACGTTTATTTTAAGGAGTGAATATGATGCTTGACAGAATTTCATTAATTCTTGTTATTGTAGGTGCAATTAACTGGGGTGCAATTGGTTTGTTTCAGTTTGACCTTGTTGCTTGGCTCTTTGGTGGTCAGGGTGCAATAATCAGCCGAATTATTTATACAGTTATTGCATTAGCAGGAATTTGGTGCTTGTCACTTTTATTCCGTCATAACGAGATTCTCGTTTCTGATGAAGTATAAAACTTAAAACCGGAAAGAATTCTCTTTCCGGTTTATTTTATGCAAAGTTTTTCAATTAACTCTTTTTGTGGTGTTACATAAATAGTGTTATATGTGTTATAAATTACCTTGCCAGGCTTTGCGCCAACAGGTTTTTTAACATTTTTAACCAAAGTATAATCAACAGGAACCGATGATGAAGTCTGTGCCTTACTATAATATGCTGAAATACACGCTGCTTCGTAAATAGCAGTATCTGTTATGTCTTTTTTGTCTGCAACAATTATAGTGTGAGAGCCAGCATACTTTTGAATATGCAACCACATATCGTAATTCTTTGCGGTTTTCAACGTAAGAATATCATTTTGAACATTATTTCTGCCAACAAGAATTTTAAATCCGTCACTGGACACAAATTCCAATGGCGGTAAAGGCTTTTCTTTTTTTTGCTTATTCCCCTTCTTTATCTTTAAATATCCGCCTTGTTCTAACTCATAACGAATTTCTGCTATTTCTCTTTCTGTTTCTGCGCGTGATAGATTATCAAGAACCGTGTCAAGATAAATTAGCTCTTGTTCACCATCTTCTAAAAGAGAATATAGCATTTTTTCAGCATTTACTGCCTTTTTATACTCTTTAAAATATTTTTGAGCATTCTGCAATGGTGACAATGCTGGATTAACAGGAATTTCGATAATTTTATTGTTATCGTAATAATTTTCCAATTTGTAAACAGATGACTTTTCTGTCAAACGATATTGATTTGCTGTAATCAACTCTGCATAAATTCTAATCTGTTCTCGGTTGACACTTTTTTCAAGTTCAAGCTTTCTGTTATTAATTTTTCTTGATGTTCTTTCAATTGCACTATTTAATAGTTTAAATAAGTCAGCGGCTTTTCTTTTAGTACGATTTATTTTATCTTTCTCAAAATAAAAATCATCCAATAATTCTGAAATTGATTCATAAGTCTTTTTGAGAAGCGTGTTGCCATATTGACGAATATTGGTAAAAGAAAAATCAAATGGAACACCGTCAACTGAATTAAGTAATGTAAACTCATTATTACTTATTTCATTTTTTATTGTTTCGATTTCACCTATAAGTCTTTCTTTTTCAATATCAGAAAGCAAACCGACTTGCTTATCGTCAAAAACGGTTCGGTATGCAATCTCACGGCCAACAATCGGTGAGAAGCCCTCAACACAATCCAAAATAGCTTTTGAGAGCATTTTTTCAGCCATAGAAAGAACTCTATTTGCAATGCTAAACGCGTCATCAGTTAAAATATTGCATTTTTTTTGCATAGGTGGTAACTCGTATTTAAGACCCGGCAAAATTTCACGGACAGATGACTTTCCCTCGTCAACTCTTTTCACAGCGTCAATAATTCTGTAATCATTATCGCAAAGAATTATATTACTTCTCTGCCCCATAATTTCACAGATGAGATAATACTTTGTTTTATCACCAATTTCAGTTGTACCATCAAACTCAAAAATCAAAATTCTATCATTATTAATCTGCTTAATGTCCACAAGAGTTGCGCCACACAGTCTTTTTCGAAGCAACATACAAAGCATTGGTGGTACTTTAGGGTTTTCAAGATTATATCTTGTCAAATGCACTCTAGGACTTTGTCCGTCACAGGATAAATATAATCTATACCCACCATTTCGGGTACGCAAAATGAACACCAACTCGTTTTTTGAAGGTTGATGTATCTTATCAATTTTAGAGCCTAAAATATAGTTTTTAAGCTCATTTTTTACAAGTCCTAATGTAATTCCGTCTAATGCCATAAAACCTCATTAAATCACCATTATTGGTGTGTTTTGAACTGCTAAAACATAATCAATGTTAAATTCATTTTTTAATTTATCTGCAAGCGGTTTCATTGCAACATTTTCTGTTTCAAAGTGTCCTGCAGCAACTAACAATAAATCCATCTCGTTTGCATCAAGAAAGGCATGGTGAGAAGCATCTCCGGTAAGCAAAGCATCACAATTCAGCTCTTTTGCCAATTGAAGATAGTCACTACCCGAACCACTGCAAACAGCTACTTTATTAATTTTCTTTTTAACAGAATTATATCTTACCATTCCACTAAGTTTATTTTTAATTTCACAAACAAATTCTTCAGCTGAAACAGATTTATCCTTATATGCAATATTAAGACAAGTTCCTTCAACTTTTTCAAACTTGATAAAACCAACCGTGTTACAAAGAATATCGTTAACTCCATCAACCGCTTTATCATAATTTGTATGAGCACAAATTATGCTGATTTTGTTTTCAATAAGTTTAAAAATAATAGTATCACTTAAAACATTTGAAACTGGTTTGAAAATCAAAGGATGATGAGTAATAATTAAATCAGCATTGCAATCAATAGCCTGATTTACAACATCAGTTGTAATGTCAAGAGCAAACAAAATTTTATTTACAACTTGGTTTTCATCACCTACAAGAAGACCTGAATTATCCCAGTCTTCTTGATTGAAAAAAGGTGCAAATCTATCAATAAAATTATAAAATTCCTTTACTGTTGCCATTTACTCAACTCCCCTACTATTTTTTCTAAATCTTTACAATCTTTATTAGCTTTTTTTAGCGCAACTAACTTTTTATTATATTTTTCATAAATTTTAGAGAGATACTTTCTCGATAAATTGTCTTGATTTAAAGGTAATCTACCCAAAATCAAATCAAGCTCAGTATATGCTGTTGCATCACCATAATAATAAGCACTAACAATTATGTAGAGTTTGTCATCATCTTCTGCAACTACTTCATTATCAATAATAAAGCCATTATCAAAGAGTGCTTTACGTAATTCTTCAACATGGGTCATTGGTTGTAAAATCAAGTGAATATCACTATTTTTCAACCAAGTTGTACGCTCAATAAAAGAAGAAATTAGAAGTCCACCCATTCCAGCAATAGTAATTTCATTCACTTCATTATCTTTGAAACTATCAAGTCCGTCAGAAAGTCGAAGTTCTATTTTATCAGAATAGTTATATGACTCAACAGCAAGCTTTGCATTTTCAAGTGGTCCTTTTCGCAAATCAGAAGCAATAGCCTTATTAACAATACCTTTTTCTACTAAGTAAACAGGTAGATATGCATGGTCGGTGCCAATATCAGCAAAGATTTTATCTTTTCTCACAAGATTAGCAATAGCCATCAATCTGCTATCTAGTTTCATATAACTCACCTCTTTTTAGACAAAATCCCCCTTAAATAGGGGGATTTAAATTATTTATTTTCGTTTTCTTTAAGGAATGTGTTAATTCCTTCAACAAACTCGTCAGGGTCAACACCATGAACCATACAAGCCTGTTCAACAGTTTCGCCACGAGCTGATGGACAACCAAGGCAATGCATTCCAAGACTTAAAAAGAATGGAACTGTTTCTCTTGCATTATCAAGGATTTCACCGATATTCATATCTTTTGTAACCTGAAACATCTTTTATTCTCCTTTAACAACTGAAACTTTGATTTTCTTATCATTGATTGAGAACTCTGTTGAATAATCTGCGTTGATTTCTTCGTTTATTACAACTGAATCGGCAAGAAGTTCACCTGCAATGTATGAAAGTTTCTCGTTAAGTGCATTAACAACAAACTCATCATCAACTAAAATTGCTACATTAATTCTCTGTTCAACCTGATAACCTGCATCTTTACGAGCAACCTGGCACTGACGGATAATGTCACGAACAACGCCTTCTTTGAGAAGCTCATCAGTAAGAACTATATCAAGTGCAACTACACTTTCAGGAGCAAATTCAGCAGAAACAACGCCATCTTTAGTCTTTGACTGAACAGCGAAGATTGATGAATCAAATTTTTCGTCCCAACCTGGAACTGTTACTTCACCACCGGCAATAACTGTTGCTGTAAGTGCTTTCATTTCATCTGCTGAAAGTCCTTCAAGAGTCTGCTTCATCTTGTTAACATTCTGCTTGAGAACTGCACCTGCAACTTTAAAGTTTACTGCAAGGAACTGGTCTTCAAGAACATTGATATCATCAATATATTCAACTGCTTTGATATTAAGTTCATCAAGAATATTTTTCTCAAAAGTCTTAATTTTATCAGCAGTTTCTGTATTACAACAAACAAAAAGTTTTGAAAGTGGTTGACGAACTTTAATTTGTTGTTCATTACGAAGTCTCATCGCTGTTGCAATTACTTCACGAACAAGAGCAGTCTGCTCAATAACGCCATCGTCTTCAACGCCTTCAAGAGCTGTTGGCCAATCGCTAAGATGAACTGACTCAGCAACAGTTGGGTCACACTTCTTAATAAGATTCTGCCAGATGTATTCTGTCATAAATGGTGTGATTGGTGCAATTGTCTGAACACAAACTTTAAGAGCATTAAAGAGTGTCCAATAAGCAACCATCTTATCAGCTTGGTCTTCTGTCTTCCAGAAACGACGACGGTTTGTTCTGATATACCAGTTTGAAATATCATCAACAAAAATTTCAAAATCTTTAATCATTGCAGATGACTTGTAATCGTCCATATAAGCAGTTGCTTTTTCTAAGAATTCGTTAGTTCTGACAACAAGCCATTTGTCAATTGGAGTTAATTTTGAGAAATCAACTTTATAATCAGCAAAGTTTGGTTTATCAAGCTGTGCATAGGTATCGAAGAATGTATAAATATTCCAGAAACCAAGCATCTTTCTTCTAGCTTCGTCACCAAGATTATAACCAAAACGCACGTCATTATTAGTTGGAGCACTTGCATAGAGATAACGAACAGTATCAGCACCAATTTTCTCAGCAGCTTCGTCGAATTTAATCATAAAGCCTGTTTTTGAGAATTTAGAGCCGTCTTCAGCAACAACCATACCGTTAGTAACAACTCTTTCATAAGGAGCTTTACCAACAAGCACAGTACTCATAAAGAGCATTGAATAGAACCAGAGACGAACCTGCTCGTGCATTTCTGTAACCCATTCTGCAGGGAAATTCTTTTCCCAAGATTCTCTATCTGTAAAGTAATCAAGTGTTGAGAATGGAACAATACCTGCATCAAGCCAAACGTCACCGATATCAGGTACACGAGATACTTCTTTTCCACAGTGTGGGCACTTAATCTTAACTTCGTCAACCCAAGGTCTGTGAAGTTCAGGAAGTGCATCAACCTGTGCTGGGTCAACTGCCTTTTCACGAAGTTCATCCTTTGAGCCAATAACTGTTATATGACCACAATCACATGGATAGAAAGGAAGTGGCATTCCATAATAACGCTTACGAGAAATATTCCAGTCACCCATATTTGTAAGCCAGTCATTCATACGCTTACCATTTGAAGCAGGCTCCCATTTTACTGAATTTGCACACTCAATAAGTTTTGGTTTAATTTCACTTGTCTTAATGTACCAAGCAGGAACAAGACGGAAAACAATTTCACTCTTACATCTCCAGCATACTGGATAGCTGTGTTCATGTGGTTCAACCTTATAGAGTTTGTTCTGCTCGTCGAGTTTTTCAAAAACTTCGTCAGCGATAGTGTGGCTATCTTTACCTGTCATAAAGCCGAAACCGTCAAGGTAGATACCCATATCGTCAATAGGCATAACCTTTGGAAGACCAAGTCTTTCACCAAGTTCAAAGTCTTCGATACCGCAACCAGGAGCAATGTGAACAACGCCTGTACCTTCGTCTGCTGCAACATCTTCCCAAGCAACGATTTTGTGTTCAAAACCTTGCTGTGCAGGGATATCAGCAAAACAAGTTTCATAATGAAGACCTACAAGTTCTTCACCCTTAAGTGCACGAATAACTTCAAGTTTATCGTCACCGAGATATTTGATTGCATTTTTAGCAAGAATAAGAGTCTGGTCATCACTCTTGATTTTAACTTCAACATAGTCAATTTCAGGGTTAACTGCCAAAGCAACGTTTGAAGACAATGTCCAAGGAGTAGTTGTCCAAACAAGGATTTTTGAATTAAGTTCTTCAATAGGAAGTTTGAAGAAAACAGAGTTGTGTGTCATCATCTTATATGAACCTGTCATTTCATGTTCAGAAAGTGATGTACCACATCTTGGACACCAAGGCATTGGCTTATATTCACGCTGAATCCAACCGTGATTATCACATTCCTTTAAGAAATGCCAGATACCTTGAATGTTAAGGTCTGTATTTGTGTAGTATGAGTTGTCCCAATCCATCCACTGACCAAGTCTCTTTGACTGTTCAGTAATGATGCCAGAGAAATGTTTTACACGGTCAACGCACTGACGTGTAAACTTGTCCATACCATAATTTTCAATATCTTTCTTTGTTTTGAAACCAAGTTGTTTTTCAACTTCAACTTCAACCCAAAGACCCTGTGAGTCAAAACCGTTCTGACGACGGCAATCATAACCACGCATTGCTTTATAACGGATAAAAATATCCTTGGTGCTTCTACCCCAAGCGTGATGAATACCCATTGGGTTGTTTGCAGTGATAGGACCGTCAAGAAAACGGAACATTTTATTGCCCTTATTTTTCTCAACAAGTTTTTCATAATATTTCTCTTTGTCCCAAAGTTCCATGACCTGATGTTCAAGGTCAACAAAGAGATTTTTCTCGTCTGCCACTATAAAGTCCACCTTTCAAGTGATATATGTACATATTTTAACAGATAATATTATACACAAATACCGCTAAAATTCAAGTGATTTGTGGCAAAATTTCGAAAATTTCTATTTTTTACACATATATTTTTCTTTTGTAGCCATGCCACCGCGAATATGTCTCTCTGCTTTGTTAATTTCAAGGACTTTTCGCACTTCTTTATACAAATATGGGTTAACTTTTTTAAGCCTTTCAGCAACATCCATGTGTACTGTGCTTTTGCTTATTCCAAATGCTTTTGCCGTTGCTCTGACAGTTGCTTCATTCTCAACAATATATTCACCAAGCATTGCCGCTCTGACTTCAACTAAATCTTTCAAATCAAGCCCTCCTATTCTGTCATAAATTAATATGAAAAGCAGAATATGATTATTACTTGAAAATTGCTTAAATTATGGTAAAATCATTAATGAAAGGTTTGATTTGATGATTAGAATTATGTTCGTTTGTCACGGCAATATTTGTCGTTCTACTATGGCAGAGTTTGTGATGAAAGATATTGTTAAAAAGAATGGTATGGAAAACGATTTTCTAATTTGTTCAAGTGCTACAAGCACAGAGGAAATCGGTAATGATACTCATTGGGGCACAAAGAAAATACTTGACGAAATGTCTATCCCATACACTAAAAGGCAAGCAGTTCAACTTACAAAATCCGACTATGACAAATATGATTTCATAATTGGAATGGATAATGCAAATATGAGAAATATTAATCGCATTATCGGTTATGACAAAGATAACAAGATACATAAATTATTGAGTTTTGCTCACATTGACCGCGATGTTGCTGACCCTTGGTACACAAGGGATTTTGGCACTACTTATGACGATGTTTTGCTTGGTTGCACAAGATTGTTTGAATATATTAAAGGGAATGGTGATATAAATGCTTGAAAATAAAATACATATAGCTTATGGCTTTCATGTTAATTGCTATCACTCTTATCGTGGTGATACAAATGATAATTTAGGCTTTGGCTCTGATATTAGAATTATTAGAAAAATTCTTGATACTCTTACTGAATTTAACAAGCAAGGTATCCCTGTAAAAGGCACTTGGGACACAGAAAACTTTTTCTCACTTCAAAAAATCTTACCTGAATATGCTCCTGACATCATTGAAAAAATGAAAGAAAGAGTAGATAAATATGGCGACGAGAACATCATTATGGGCTATAACAACGGTGCTCTTTCTGCTATGACCGAAGACGAATTCTGCGAAAGTATAAATCTCGCTATAACTAACCCTGACGGTAGTGGTCTAGAAGACATTTTTGGTACTTGCGAAAGGATTGTCCGTCCACAAGAAGTAATGTTCACACCATCGCAGGTAAGCTTATATAACAAACTTGGTATCAAGGCGCTTTGTCTTTATTATAGTTGTGTACCTTTTGATGCATTCAGAACAATTATTCCAAAACTTAATGACGAAGAAGCGTTCAACCCTCTCACCTACACCTATAATGGTGAAAGTATGACAATAATTCCTACATATTCAAACTCTGATGTATGTGACGCGGGTTGTCTTCGTGCGTGGGTGAAAGATTTAAGAAGTAAGCAAGAATCAGGCGAAATAAATAACGACCTTTTCTTGTTTATCAATATGGATGCAGACGCAATTTTCTGGGAAACTGTTTATATGGGTAAAATGACAGGTAAAATTGCAAACACCGATGGTATTCACGGACTCGTAAAAGAAGTTGCAGACTTGCCTTATGTTGTTTTTGATACCCCTGGTGGATATATTAAAACACATAAACCAATAGGTAAAATTGAATTCACACAGGACACTGCTGACGGTAATTTTACAGGTTATGCATCATGGTCTGAAAAGCCATTTAATAGACAAATATGGACTCGAATTGAGCGTGCGAGAGCAATGTCAAAGGTCACAAGTGACAGAGATATGCTATCACCGTCATTCAAAAATAGAGTGCTTTTGCTTTCAACAACTCACTTTGGACTTGCTACACCTGTTTTAAACATTCAAAGAGAAAAAACTGCACTTGATTTAAGTGAAAAAGTTATTGGCGACGAAGTTTCAGCAATGCCAAAAACTAAAAAGATTACAATTCACAATATAACTAACTCTCTTTTACAAAATGTTCAAATTGAAATTAAAGAAAATATTTCCGACATTTCTTCATTAGTTGTTAAATCAAAATATCTCGAAGATTTTGTCGCTGTTGCAACTGATGACGAATGCAAATCTGCTTTCTTAATCATGAAATTCAAGAAGATAAAAGAGAAATATGAAATAGAGATTTCATTTGACGGTAAGAAAGAAAAATCACCACTTAAAAACTTGCTTGAAACCCCAAGAATGCAATTAATGTTTACTCCAAAAGGTCAAATTGCATTTGCACAAATTGACGGCAAAAAAATTGGTGACTATGATTTCTTACAATCATATATAACTTATGGTAAAAAGAAATTTGAATTTGAAAATACTACTATGTCTCCCCTTTCTATTGGTGGTAATGGATATGGTGTGAGTGTTAAAGGTGAAATTCATTTACCTAAAGAAATTGAATCGGGTAATTACACATTTGATTTCTTTACAACACAATTTTCAGATGCAATTTTTGTTCGCACAACTGTTAAATACCCATACACAGCCGAAACAACATCAATTTCAACTGAAAACTCCGCATTAGGAAGACACAGCGATATGGAATGGAAAGAAGCTATGCCCTTCCAGATTACGCCAAAATTTAATGGTGATATTTCAGTTATAAAGAGAAATTTTATGGGAGATATTTCTTCTTTTAGAACACAGAGCTTTCCCGAATGTGATGCGAAGAATGACCATATTGATTCATTCAATCATCAGTTAACAGGTGGTTTTGTTGGTCTTTATGATGAAAACGGTGGTATTATTGTTGCTAACTCACGACAAGTGCTTTCATCGATGGCACATTGCCCAATGAGATTAGAAAAAGACAAAACTGTAAGAATGAATCCATATGGCACATATTACGGCAAGCAAAGACATCATTTCGGCAGAGCAAAAGACGAAATTCTGGATACATATACACTTGTTGCTGCTCAAGGCAAGAGCATTGCACCATCATATAATGGAAGTCAAGAAACAGCAATTTTCGGACTTTACCCAATGTCAAAAGATGGAATTACAGTAGATGAGCGAAACGAAATATGTGCATTTGCTGATGGTTCAGTAATTACAGTTAACGATAATAGTTTCATTGCACCATATAGTAAAGATAATGTTATTCTTCACGAAAGCAAATCTGATGGTATAAATGAAAAGGACCTGAAAAATCCTATTTTTACAGGCTTTTCAGGCAACCTTGGAAAATACGTTACAAATGGTGCAAAAGCGATTACACACATAATTAAAACTCAAATAAAGGCAAAATAAAAATATAAGCGGGCAAGTACCCGCTTATATTTTTATTTTTCGATTCCTAATTCTTTCAAAATTTTAGGGTCGCAAGTATTCTCTGCAACTGAACCAATTTCTGCCCAGAGTTTATCAGCTTTTTCTTTCCATTCAGAGAACTTCTCAAAATGTTCAGGATAGCTATCATATAATGCACCAACTTGAGCACTATATTTAAGACCTTTAACAAGTCTTGCTATGGTTGCTGGTTTGAGTTTTTTCTTTGCTATGCCTAACGAAATACCTTTAACAATCTGTGCAATATCATCAGCAGAAAGATTTACACCTGTATCCATACCACCAAGAATACTTTCACTGAATAAAATATCGTTTTCAAAAAGGTATTCAGCTTCATCATAGCCTATTGTGATAACTCCCATAAGAAGTGGACGCATAGAGTCAAAATCTTTGCCTTGCGCTTTCATATAGCGTTTATTGATACTCCACATTCTTTCTTTTGAGAGATATTTATCAGACTTCAAAAGATTTGAAATAACCTCAACAGCAATTTCACCTGCTACAAGTGAAGATGTACACCCCTCACCGCAAGTTGGTTTTGTATGACAAGCTGCATCACCTAATGCTATAAATCCGTCATCAACAAGTGAATATACCGATGTATGATATGGTGTCATTCCCTTTTCAACGCGTTCAACTCTGTATTCAGGAAATTTTGTATTTGGCATAAAATCATTTTTGAAAATGTGTTCTGCATAATCATAGGAATAAAATGCACCTATACCGAGAATTGCACCGTTAGGATTGTCAGATGGCGCAGACCAAGATTTATACTGCATAAAGAAACCATCTAACTCTCTCGGGTCGAAGTCATTTTTAAGATATTCTGCATAATAAAGTACAACATAAAGAATATCTTTATTTGTTAATTTAAAATTTCCAACAACAGATGTATCGGGAAGTTTCGTACGAGCAACAGCAGGAATACCAGAGCAATCCGCAACAATTCGTGCAAATGCTTCCTTTTCGCCATCAGTAGTATTATATTTAGCACCAATTATTTTACGGTTATCATCATAGATAAAGTCAGTAAAAGACGCACCATAAATAATTTCTGCTCCGCCTTTTTTAGCACGGTCAGCCATAGTCATTATGTAATCGTGTTTATGTAATCCAATTACAGGCGCCTCTGCACACGCTTTAGGGTGGTTACCATAAGGTGACATCATTGTTGAGTGGGCAAATGAAAATTCACGCAACGGGTCGCCATCTTCAGGAATGAAAAGATCAAAGTGTTCCATATCTTCTTTGCCCATATGGAAGACGTCATATTCTCTTGAAACGTCGTCGGGTTGCTGTTTTTCAATGACTAAAACCTTAAACCCTTGTTCAGCCATTTTATAAGCAAACCAACATCCTGTTGTTGATGCCCCAACAACTAGCACATCATATTTTTTCATAACCAATCCCCCAATTGACTTTAGTCTAATTCAATTATTCCCTTATTCACAGGTTTACATATATAAACTTGATTATATTTTGTTTTAAGTTTATCATAACACCAGTTCGCCTTTTCTTCACTAGAGAATAAGCCAAATACAGTTGGACCGCTACCGCTCATACAACAAGCATCTGCCCCACTTTTTCTCATAACACCCTTTATATGAGGTCTTTTTGGCACTTCCACTGCTTGTTCAAAAACATTTCCACAAAGAGAGCAAATCTTTTCATAGTCAGCATTTGAAACTGCATCAATCATTGAAACTCTATCGAGATGGCGAACGCGACTTAATGCATCAAATTCTGCATAAGCTTCAGGTGTTGATACATCTTGGTCTGGTTTGCAAAGAACTATATAACATTCTGGTAAATCCTTAACTGGTGCTATAACATTACCTGTTCCAAGAGTAACAGCTGTTCCACCAGTAAGACTAAATGGAATATCTGCCCCAACCTTATTACCAATTTCACAAAGTTCCTTTTGCGAAAGATTCGTATTAAAAATTTTATTTAAACAATATATAACAGCCGCACCGTCAGCACTACCACCAGCCACACCTGCAGCCATTGGAATATTTTTTTCAATTTTGATAGTTACTCCAATATCTTTTATATCACAATATTCAAAAAACTTCATTGCACATTTATATGCAATATTCTTTTCGTTACAAGGCACACCATCTTTATCACATTCAATAATAATCTTATTTGTTTTATTTTTATCAACTGTAACAACATCAAAAAGGTCAACAGATTGCATAATCATAAAAAGACTGTGGTATCCGTTATCAAGACGTTTTAAAATGTCGAGCATCAAATTAATTTTTGCTGCTGCTTTAACCTTCATATTTTAGTCCTCCTTTTCAATTTTCATAAGCATTGGCGTTCTTTTTTGAAAGAATGTGATACATTCAAATCCTGCTTCAAGTGCAGCATCATAAGCGGCATCAATATCAGATGCAAGATGTTCTGCATAATGAGCATCTGAACCAACCGTAATATATTTGCCACCTATTTCTTTATATCTCTTTATAATATCAATTTCAGGTGATAATTTGTTAAGCGGCTGACGCATAGCTGCTGTGTTAATTTCTAATGCTATTCCTTTTTCGACTGTGAGTTTAAGAATTTTCTCAATTTGCTCATTGAATTTTGACAAATCGATTTCTAGATTTGATTGCGAATAAAAATACCTTAAAGGATAAGTTAAATGTGCAAGAACATCAAAGTTGCCCCATTCAAGCATTATAATTATCTCATCAAAATATTGTCTTAACAAATCTTCTGCTTCAACAAGTGTAAGATTTTCCATAAAATAAAAATCTTCACCACCACGAAGATTATGAACTGAACCAATAATCTGGTCATAATCATATCTCTTAATTATATCGTCTGCAATTTCAATGTCAAAGGCAGGTTGTCCAAGTTCAATTCCATTAAGAACAATCATTTTCCCTCTAAAAGCAGAGCGAACTTTTGACACCTCAAAAAATGCTTGAAAAATTCTTTTTTCATATTCAGAGTCGCCTCTAAATTGGTCAACCTCACAATGGTCGGTAAAAGCGATTGCTCGCAAATCTAAAACTTCTGCTTTTTCACAAAAAAATGTTGCAGAGTGATTTCCATCAAATGAATTATCTGTATGAACGTGTAAATCTACCATATTTTTATACATTTTTTACACCTCCGTATATACTACCTACAATAATTTTACTACATTTTTCAAAATTTTCAACTTTATTTACAAAATTAATAAACTAAATATTTTAGTATTCACTTTTATATAGTTTTGTGATAAAATAAATAAAATATTTTTGGGAGGTAATATTCATGAGAGGTATTATCACTGTTGTTGGTAAAGATATGGTTGGTATTCTTGCCAAGGTTTCAGGAATTTGTTCTGAATATAATGTAAACGTTATTGAAGTATCACAATCAATTTTACAAGATATGTTTTGTATGATTATGCTTGTTGACCTTGAAAAATGTAATATTTCATTCACAGATTTTTCAGATAAAATTACAGCAATGGGCAATGAAATGTCACTTTCAATTCATGTTATGCACGAAGATATTTTCAATTCAATGCATAGAATATAAGTAGGTGTTAAAATGATTAATACACACGATATACTTGAAACTATCAATATGATTCAAGACGAAAATCTTGATATCAGAACAATTACAATGGGTATTTCTCTTCTAGATTGTTGCACAGGCAATGCAAAATCAACCTGTGACAAAATCTATGAGAAAATGACCAGAAAAGCTGAACACCTTGTAAAAACCGGTGAAGATATTGAAAAACAATATGGTATTCCAATTATAAACAAGCGTATTTCAGTAACACCAATTTCAATGATTTTAGCATCTGGTAAGGGTGACCCTGTTCTTTATGCAAAAACCCTTGAGAGAGTTGCACAGACAGTAGGTGTAAACTTTATCGGCGGTTATTCTGCACTTGTGCAAAAAGGCTTTGCTGCTGGTGACGAAGCACTCATTCGTTCTATTCCCGAGGCACTTGATGTAACTGAGCATATTTGTTCATCAGTTAATATTGGTTCAACAAAAGCCGGTATTAATATGGATGCAGTTAAGATTATGGGACAAATCATTAAACAATCGGCAGAAGTTACTGCAAATAAAGGTTGTATTGGTCCTGCAAAGCTAGTTGTTTTCTGTAACGCCCCTGAAGATAACCCATTTATGGCTGGCGCATTCCACGGTGTTGGCGAACCTGACTGCGTAATTAATGTCGGTGTATCAGGTCCTGGTGTTGTTCGTTCTGCTATTTCAAAAATTCCAGATGCAAACATCACAGAAATTGCAGATATGGTAAAGCGTACTGCATTCAAGATTACAAGAATGGGGCAACTTGTTGCTTGTGAAGCATCAAAACGCCTTGATGTTCCTTTTGGCATTGTTGACCTTTCTCTTGCACCTACACCTGCAATCGGCGACTCAGTTGCCTATATTCTTGAAGAAATGGGACTTGAGCAATGCGGTGCACACGGCACAACAGCTTGTCTTGCTCTCCTTAACGACGCGGTTAAAAAAGGCGGTGTTATGGCTTCCTCTCATGTTGGTGGCCTTTCAGGTGCTTTTATCCCAGTTTCAGAAGATGCAGGTATGATTGCAGCAGCAACAAGCGGTGCGCTCACTATAGAAAAGCTTGAAGCCATGACTTGCGTATGCTCTGTTGGTCTTGATATGATTATTGTGCCCGGTGACACAACTGCAGAAGTTCTTTCTGGTATTATAGCTGATGAAGCAGCAATTGGTATGGTAAACTCAAAGACAACTGCAGTAAGACTTATTCCAGCTATTGGCAAGGATATTGGTGACACATTAAATTTCGGTGGACTTTTAGGTTATGGTCCAGTAATGAAGCTCAACACAGCATCACCTGCTAAATTCATTAACCGTGGTGGTCGAATCCCTGCTCCATTACAGAGTTTGAAAAACTAAAATAAGTTTGGGTAGTAACCATATGGCTACTACCCTTTTTTTAAGATGCATTTTTAAGTTGTTCGTTCTTTTGCATCTCGCGACTCACAGAGGTTTCAAGCATTCTCTCAGCATATATTCCATAGCCTTGCTTTGGATTATTAACAAACACATGGGTAACCGCGCCAACTAACATACCATTCTGAATTATTGGTGTACCACTCATTCCTTGCAAAATTCCACCTGTTTTTGAAATTAAATCTTCATCTATTACTTCAATTACTAAATCTTTATTTACTGACGACGAATTCGAATACGCTTTTACAATTTTCACATCATAATACTGCGGTGGATTTTTATCAATTGTGCAATAAATTTGGGCATAACCCTCTTTAACTTCTTGTTTTACAGCAACTGGTAATTGTTCTCCGTTTGCACCATAATAGGTGTAACCGTATATACCGGTTTCATTATTTACGCAAAGGGTTCCCAGCGTTTTACCTGTTAACACACCACACAACTCTCCGACGCATCCGTTTTGACTTTTATATAGCCCATTAACATATGCTTCAGCCATTTCACCTTTTCTCATAGGCATTGTTTCACCTGTATCTATATCGCATATAGCGTGACCTAAACCACCAAAAGAGTTATTTGTTGTGTTGTAAAATGTTACTGTTCCAATTCCTGCTGTACTATCGCGAACCCAAAGTCCAGCTTTATATCTTTCACTGTTTTTTTCTTTCACTGATGCAAAGTTTAAATCAAAGTTTTTACCATCTCTTTTAATCGTCAACTTTGCATTATTTCCTTTATTTTCTTGTAATAATGTTGTCAACTGTTTTGTTGAATCTAGCTTAATATCATTAAAAAATAGAATTACATCACCAATTTTTAATCCCGCTTTCTCTGCCGGACACACACCACCAACATCAGTTTCAATGGTATCTGTTCCTACTACTATTACTCCATCTGTATAAAGTTTTATACCAAAAATATCCCCACCAAGAACAACATATTGACGTTTGGTATTTGTTATTTTTGTTTTCTTTACGGGAATAATATTTAAAAGTTTAATTTCAGAATTATTTTGTGATGCACGGGCAGTCCCTGTCACAACACCAGTTTCTTGAAACAATCGACTTTTATAAATATTAAAGCCCAAAAATTCAGGTGCTATATATCCTTTGTCTTCAACAGTCATAATTGAATCTGGAATAAGCACATTACCAACATACACAAGAATAAAAATTATTGTGCAAAGAAAAGCACTTATTATAGATAAAAATTTTATTAAACTTCGCATTTTTCACCTCCGTACGACCACCAGTCGCACTAATAATTTGCCACTGCGAAGAATAAATATTTACGGAAAAATAAACGCCTTACGGAGAATTTTCACTAAATTTGAAAATTTCGTAAGGCGTAATTCTTTTATTTAATTTTTTTGCAGATTTCTTCAACTGCCTGTTCAACTGTGCTATCAGTTAAATCAATAATTACATCTGCATACTTTTCATAAAGCGGCTCACGTTCAATAAAAATATCATCTATTGAGTCATTTTTATTTGCTGCGATACCCCTTGTACTAATATTGTTGAGTCTCTTTTTTATTTCATCAAGTGGAACATTTAAATAGAAAATTCTTCCATTATTTTTAAGATGTTTGATTGCATCTTCACGATAAACCACACTACCACCTGTTGCAATAACAGTATTATCACATTCAACAGTTTTAACAGCACTCTCTTCACAATCTAAAAATGCATCAATTCCGTCTTTATCAATAATATCTTGTAAAAGACGATTTTCTCTCTGTTGAATAATTAAATCTGTATCAACAAACCCGACACCAATGGTTTTAGCAAGAATAACCCCGATTGTGCTTTTTCCACAACCGGGCATTCCTATAAGAACAATATTTAACATAATTATATTGAGATTTCGTGTGCAATCTTATAGTCTTCAATATTAAGAGATTTCTTCATATTAAGAGCTTCAAAGATATCATAATCAACGATTTCATCTTTATTGATTGCAAGAACTCTGTTACCAATGCCAGCTTTAAGAAGTTCAACAGCCTTATGACCCATAAGAGATGCTGTAACTCTGTCACGAACAGTTGGATGACCACCACGCTGAACATGACCAAGAACAGTTGCTCTTGTTTCAACGCCTGTTTCAGCTTCAATTCTCTTTGCCATTTCTTCAACGCCACCGATACCTTCAGCAACAATGATAATGAAATGTTTTTTGCCTGTTTTCTGAGTTCTCTTCATTCTGTCGATAACATCACGTTGGAAATCATATTCTACTTCTGGAATGAGAATTGATGTTGCACCACATGCAATACCAGCATTAAGTGCAATATAACCTGCACGTCTTCCCATAACTTCAACAACTGAACAACGGTCGTGAGATTCTGATGTATCACGAAGTCTGTCAACCATTTCAAGAACAGTATTCATTGCTGTATCATAACCGATTGTGTAATCAGAGCAAGCAATATCGTTGTCGATTGTGCCAGGAATACCAACGCAATTAACACCGCGAAGAGATAAGTCACGAGCACCACGGAACGAACCGTCACCACCGATAACAACAATACCTTCCATATTAACATCTTTTGCAACTTTAAGTGCTTTCTGAAGACCTTCTTCTGTTTTGAATTCAGGACTTCTTGCAGAATAAAGAACTGTACCACCGCGGTTAATGATGTTTGAAACTGAGCGAAGGTTCATTTCAAACATATCGCCCTGCATAAGACCATTGTAACCTCTTCTGATACCCATTACTCTGAAACCGTTTTCACAACCTGCACGAACAACTGCACGAACAGCTGCGTTCATACCAGGAGCGTCGCCACCACTTGTTAAAACACCGATAGTTTTCATATTATCACCCTTAATTACTAAATATTACCACATTGAAATCTTATAATATCACAAGAAAGTCTAAAATGCAAGCAAATGCACTATTTTTGTAATATTACGTTTTTGTCCCCGACAATTAGTTTTAAATCTCTAATTAAAAATTCATTTACACTAATTTTTTTGCACGGAAAATACTTTTTACTATCATTAAAGTAATAATAAAGCATTGTATCCCCATTAATAGCATTTTTATTAAGAAATTCTGAACATTTAATAAATTCCTGAGACTTATTATCAGTAAATCTAACAAACAAGCCAACTCGTTTATTGTTATTAACTTGTACTAGCTCAGCAGACTCAATGAAATCTAAAATAATTTTAGGATTTTCTTCTTCTCGCATTGAAATTCTTCCACCAACCATAACTGTTGAGCCATTTATGATTTTATTGGCAAACCTAGATAACAGTTTTGGAAATACTATTATTTCAACAGAGCCAACAACATCTTCAAGAGTGAGAAAAGCCATATATTCTCCACTTTTTGTCTGCTTTTTAGTTATATCAGTTATGATTCCCAAAACCTTTACTGATGAACCATCACTATAATTAGAGTTATAATCATCTGCATTAAGAATATCTGCTACCTTATCACATTTCATTTTATTTGATAAATCAGCATATTCTTCCATTGGATGAGCAGATATATAAAGTCCTGTTGTTTCTTTCTCCATTGATAACAATTCTTGTGTTGAAAACTCTGCAACTTTTTGCATTTTATAATCAACATTACCCGAAGTATTCATCATATCAAAGAATCCAATTTGACCATCAAGATTTCTCCGTTTAGCAGCATCCAACTCATCAATGATAAATGGAAGATTAATCATCATCTCGTGTCTATTACTACCTAAATTATCAAGAGCACCACTCTTAATAAGACTTTCAACCGCACGACGATTAAAAGATTTGCCATGAACACGCTTACAGAATGAATAGAATGATTTAAAATCTCCATTCATTTTTCTTTCATTTATAATAGTATCAATAAAATCATGTCCTAAATTCTTGATTGCAAGAAGTCCAAACACTATTGATTTTTCGTGATTATTATCTGTTGTAAATGTTTTATTACTATAATTTACATTTGGATTTAAAATTTTGATACCATTTTTCTTGCAATCTTCAATATAACCAGAAACTTTCGTTGCATTGTCCAACACACTTGTAAGAAGTGATGCCATAAATTCACAAGGATAATATGCTTTTAAATAAGCCGTTCTGTAAGCAACAACAGCATAAGCAGCTGCGTGTGATTTATTAAAAGCATAGGATGCAAATGACGACATATCATCAAATATTTCATTAGCAATTTCTTTTGATATTCCGTTTTTAGCACAACCGTCACAGAAAAATGCTCTCTCATCTTCAAGAACTTTATGTTTTTTCTTTGACATAGCACGGCGAACAATATCCGCACGACCTAGAGAATAGCCCGCTAACGAACGGAAAATCTGCATTACTTGTTCCTGATAGACCATACATCCATAGGTTACATTTAGAATATCTTTTAACATTGGTGTTTTATATCTAATATTTTCACTATTATGTCGATTTTCAATATAACTGTCGATTGAATCCATCGGACCCGGACGATAAAGAGATATAACCGCGATAATATCTTCAAGATTTGTCGGTTTAAGGCGCATAAATACGCTTCTCATACCACTTGATTCGCATTGAAACACTCCATCAGTCTGACCACTTGAAAATAATGCATATGCTTTTTTATCATCAAGTGGAATTTTTTCAATATCAAACTGCTGATTTTTCTTTTGAATCATTTTAACACAATCATTGATAACTGTTAATGTTCGAAGACCTAAAAAGTCCATTTTTAAAAGACCAAGTTCTTCAATTGTTGTCATTGTAAACTGTGTTACAACTGATTCGTCATTTGTTGCGAGTGGCACATAGTCACTGACGGGTTTATCTGTAATAACAATACCCGCAGCATGAGTTGAAGCGTGTCGAGGCATACCCTCAACTTTTCGAGCATTGTCAACAAGTTCTTTTACGGACTCGTCACTATCATAAAGAGTTTTGAGTTCTTCACTTTCAACTAACGCTTTTTCAATGGTCATTCCAAGTGCTCTTGGAATTTTCTTTGCAACATTATCAACTGTTGCATATGATAGACCCATTGCACGACCAACATCACGAAGAGCAGCACGAGCAGCCATCGTTCCAAAAGTTACAATCTGTGCAACATGGTCTGAGCCATATTTATCGATAACATAATCAATTACTTCTCCCCTGCGTTCATAACAGAAGTCAACGTCAATATCAGGCATACTGACACGTTCAGGGTTTAAGAATCTTTCAAAAATCAAATTATATTTTATTGGGTCAATATTTGTGATGCCCATACAATAAGCACAGATACTGCCAGCACCTGAGCCACGCCCAGGACCTACTGGAATACCGTGGTCGCGAGCATAACTTATAAAATCTGCTACTATCAAGAAATAGTCAACATAACCCATATTTTTGATTACTGACAGTTCATATTCAAGTCTATCTATATAGAGTTGGTCAGGTTCATCTCCATATCTCTCTTTGAGACCCAAATAGCATTTGCTCCTGAAATAATCAAAATGAGTCTGTCCATCAGGCACATTGAAATTAGGAAGCTTAGTGTTACCAAACTCAAAATCAAAATTGCACATATCTGCAATTTTTTGTGAATTTTCAATTGCTTCAGGCACAAATCCAAAAAGGCTCTGCATTTCTTCTTCAGTTTTAAGATAGAAATTATCAGTTTCAAATTCAAGTGAATTCTCTTCATCAATTGTATGGTTTGTCGCTATACAAATAAGAATTTTTTGTATTTTTGAGTCTTCTCTGTCAATATAGTGAACATCATTAGTTGCAACAAGCGGAATTCCCGTGTCTTCTGAAAGTTGGATAAGTCCTTCGTTTACTTTGACTTGTTCAGCAATTCCGTGATTTTGTATTTCAATATAGAAATTACCTTGACCAAAGACTTTATTATACCAAAGAGCAACTTCTTTTGCTCGGATTTTCTCTCCACGTTCAATTAGTTTTGGAATTTCACCTGCAAGACAAGCAGAAAGACAAATAAGACCTTCATGATACTTTTCTAATAACTCTTTGTCAATTCGTGGTTTGGTATAAAAACCATCAACCCAAGCAGATGAAACCATCTTAATAAGGTTTTGATAACCAATTTCATTTTTACAAAGTAAAACAAGATGATGTCTGTCAGAGTCAACGCCGTGAACTTTATCAAATCTCGAGCGTGACGCAACATAAACTTCACAACCTATAATTGGTTTAATGCCTACTTTTTTTGCTTCTTTGTAGAAATCAACAGCTCCAAATAAATTACCGTGGTCAGTAATTGCTATTGCATTTTGTCCTCGTTCTTTTGCAGCAGAACAAAGCCTATTAAGACGGCAAACGCCATCTAATAAGCTGTATTCAGTATGCACATGTAAGTGAACGAATGACATAATTATTACTCCAAATTATTCAGTAACCTTTTTGTAAAAATCAAAACAATCAAATGTTGCAAAGTAGTCTGCAGGAGTTTCAGCACGACGGATTAAATCAAAACTTCCGTCTTCTTTAAGAAGAATTTCTGCTGATTTGAGTTTACCATTATAGTTATAACCCATAGCAAAGCCGTGAGCACCTGTATCGTGAATAAAGAGCAAGTCGCCCATATCGATTTTTGGCAACATTCTGTCAATTGCAAATTTATCGTTATTTTCGCAAAGTGAACCTGTTACATCATATTTATAGTCACAAGGTTCATTTTCCTTACCCATAACCGTGATGTGGTGATATGCACCATAAATTGCAGGACGCATAAGGTTAACTGCACAAGCATCAACACCGATATATTCTTTATGAGTATGCTTTTCATTAATTGCACGAGTAACGAGTGCACCGTAAGGGGCAAGCATAAATCTACCAAGTTCTGTATAGATTGACACATCATCCATTCCAGCAGGTACAAGCACCTCGTTATATACTTTTTCAACACCTGCACCGATAGCAAAAATATCGTTACCATCTTGGTCAGGACGATAAGGGATACCAATACCACCTGAAAGGTTGATGAATTTAATATGTGCACCTGTTTCTTCTTTAAGTTTAACAGCAACTTCAAAGAGAGTCTTTGCAAGTGTTGGATAATATTCGTTTGTAACTGTGTTACTTGCAAGGAATGCATGAATACCAAACTCTTCAACACCTTTTGATTTCATTATTTTAAATGCTTCAAAAAGTTGTTCAGTGGTCATTCCATATTTTGCGTCACCAGGGTTGTCCATAATGTTATTTGCAATTGAGAAATATCCACCCGGATTATAACGACAGGAAAGCTTCTTTGGAAGATAACCAAGTGTCTTTTCAAGAATGTCGATATGTGTAATATCATCAAGGTTGATAATTGCACCGATGTCATCTGCATATTTGAATTCTGCAGGTGGTGTGTCGTTTGATGAGAACATAATATCATCGCCCACTGCACCAATAGCCTTTGAAAGCATAAGTTCAGTTTTTGATGAACAATCACAACCACAACCGTATTCTCTTAAAATGTTAATGAGGAATGGATTTGGTGTTGCTTTTACTGCAAAATATTCTTTAAACCCTTTATTCCAAGCAAATGCTTTTTTAAGATTTTCTGCATTTTTACGGATTCCTGCTTCATCATAAAGATGAAAAGGTGTTGGATAGACTTTTGCAATTTCTTCTAATTTTTCTTTTGTAGTAAATGGTACTTTGCTCATATTATTCACCTAAATATCCTTCAATATATTTCTTTATCACATCAAGTCCTGCACCTGTTTCAGATGAGAAAGGAATAATTCTTTCTTCTGGTACAAAACTCATTTCTTGTTTTGATTTTTCAATTCGTTCGTTATAATCTTTTTTCTTTTTAAGTTTGTCCGACTTTGTCATAACAACAATAAATTCATAGCCATTTGCCTGTAAGAATTCCATCATCATTATATCGTCTTTTGTCGGTGGATGGCGCATATCAACAAGCTGAACAACGAGCTTGATATTACGGTCGGAATTAAAATATCCCTCCATCATTTCTGCCCAACGGTCTTTTTCAGTTTTGGCAACTTTAGCGTATCCATAACCCGGCAGGTCAACAAAGTTATATTCTTCAACCTGGTAGAAATTTATAGTAATTGTCTTTCCCGGTACAGAACTAACTCTCGCTAAATTTTTTCGTTGAAACAATTTATTGAGTAATGAACTCTTGCCAACATTTGAACGACCCGCAAAAGCAATTTCGGGCAAATCGCTATCAGGTAACTGACCGAATGTGCCGTATGCTGCTTTAAATTCTGCTTTATCGTATCTCATATACTACCTCATTTATACAAGTGCGACTTTGAGCACATCGTCACCTGTTTTTGCAAATACAAAATTGATTTTTTCTTTTACTTTCTCATCAATTTTTTCTAAATCACTGCGATTTGCTTCAGGTACAACAACTGTATTTATTCCCTCAACATAAGCAGCCATAGTTTTTTCGCGAAGACCACCAATAGGCAAAACCCTACCAGTAATAGTAATTTCGCCTGTCATGGCAACATTAGACTTTACTTTACAGCCAGAAAGAGCTGAAACAAGTGCTGTAAATATTGTCACACCTGCTGAAGGTCCATCTTTAGGCACTGCACCTTCTGGAAAATGAATATGAATATCTTTACTTTGATAAAAATCTTTATCTATTCTATACTTATCAGCATTGGCTCTTATATAACTAATTGCTGCTTTTGCAGATTCCTTGATAACATCGCCAAGTGAGCCTGTAAGCTCAATATTGCCTTTACCATCCATAACTGCTACTTCAACTGTGAGCATTGTGCCACCAACAGAGGTGTATGCAAGTCCGTTAACAACACCAACTTGGTCAAACTTTGAACTTTCGTCAGGTTTAAATTTTATTGGTCCAAGATATGTTTCTAAATCTACATCTTTAATTGTTATTTTACCGTCAAAACCTTTTGCGTATTCAACTGCGATTTTACGAAGAACTTTTGCAATTGTTCTTTCAAGAATACGAACACCAGCTTCTTTAGTGTAGCCACTGATTATCTCTTTAAGAGCTTTATCAGTAATTTTCACATAAGACTTTTTAAGCCCATTTGCAGTAATTTGCTTTGGAACAAGATGTCTTTTTGCAATATTGAATTTTTCTTCATATGTATATCCAGGAATATCGATAATTTCCATTCTGTCGAGCAATGGGGCTGGAATTTTGCTCTTGTCATTAGCAGTTGTAATAAACAAGACCTTGCTCAAATCATAAGGAATCTCAAGATAGTGGTCAACGAATGTATTGTTCTGTTCAGCATCAAGAACTTCTAAAAGTGCTGACGATGGGTCACCACGGTGGTCCGAACCTAATTTATCAACTTCATCGAGAAGAATAAGCGGATTTGAACTTTTTGCATTTTCGATAGCTTCAATTATTCGTCCTGGCATTGAGCCAATATAAGTTTTTCTATGACCACGTATGTCTGCTTCGTCACGAACACCACCAAGAGAAATTCGGGAATAAGTTCTACCCATTGCATTCGCAAGAGAACGAGCTATTGATGTTTTACCGACACCCGGAGGGCCAGCAAGACAAATTATTTGTCCTTTAATATCAGGATTAATTTTTCTTACTGCAAGAAATTCTATAATTCTCTCTTTTACATCAGAAAGCCCATAATGGTCATCGTCTAAAACTTTCTGGGCGTGTTCTATATCAAGATTTTCTTCAGTACAATATCCCCAAGGAAGAGAAATAACTTTATCAAGATAGTTTCTTATAACTGCTGATTCAGGACTTGATGATTGCATTTTCATAAGTCTATCACACTCACGAAGAAGCTTTCTTTCAACTTCTTCATTGAAACCAATTGCACGAATCTGCTCTTTATATTCTTCAGATTCAGAAATTGCTCCATCGCCTTCGTTAAGCTCTTCAGAAATCGCTTTAATCTGTTCACGAAGATAATATTCACGCTGATTTTCATCCATCTGTTCTTGAACTTTAGTATTGATTTCTTCTTCTATTGATAAAAGTTCAATTTCTCTTGTAAGAATTACACATAGTCTTTCACATCGTTTTAATGGGTTGAGTTCTTCTAACAAAGATTGTTTTACTGAGTATTCAAGTGGAATGTTTGAAATTATTAAGTCTGAAATTTCAGAGGCTTCTTTTCTCACAGAAACCCCGACAATAACATCTGTTGGAAGTTTTGGAATAAAGAATGCATAATCACTAAAAATCTTTTCAGTTTTTCTCACCAAGGCTTCTTCATATCTTTTATCTTCTATAGAAACACTTTCTGTTTGAATTTTTTGAACAATTGCAGACAAATGTGGATTTGCTGAAGTTAAATGCAAAAGTTCCGCTCTATAAAGGCCATAAACAACAACTCTCAATGTGTCTGTTCCCGGTAGTTTCATAACTTGTTTGATTTCACAAACAACACCAGAACGATATAAATCATCTGCTCTTGGGTCATCACATTCCATATCAATTTGCGCAGTTAAAAATATATTTGTTTTGCGTTCCATTGCGGTTTTTATTGCACGAACTGACTTTTGCCTGCCAACATCAAAGTGCAATGTCATTTCAGGAAATATTACAAGTCCTCTCAAAGCCACCATTGGCAAAGAAAATGACTTCTCATTGAATTCATTAAATAAAGTTTTATTTTTTTCCATAGTTTTAAACATATCACTCCTACTTATGAAACTATATTATATAATAAAATACAAATTACTGCAAGAATTTAGCTATAATTTTTAGATTTTTCTTTCAAAAGCGACAGTTTGTTAAAAATATTTACAACTTTTAATAAAAACAATTTATTTTTCTAAAATTCTTTGATATTTTTTTAACATTCTATTGACTTTTACTATATAAGTTTGGTATAATTCGGACAATGTTTATTTTTTTAACACATTTGGAGGTTTTTTTATGGCAAGAGTTTATAATTTTTCAGCAGGTCCTTCAATGCTCCCTGAGGATGTATTGAAAAAAGCAGCGGCAGAAATGCTTGATTATGAAGGCAGCGGTCAATCCGTTATGGAAATGAGCCACCGTTCAAAAGTTTATGATTCAATTATTAAAGGTGCAGAACAACTTCTCCGCGAGCTTTATAATATTCCAGAAAACTATAAAGTTCTCTTCTTACAAGGTGGCGCTTCAACACAATTCGCTGCTATCCCTCTTAATTTTATGAATAAGAACGGCAAAGCAGACTTTGTTATTACAGGTCAATGGGCTAAAAAAGCTTATCAAGAAGCTCAAAAATATGGTGAATGTAAAGCGGTCGCATCTTCAGCTGATAAAACATTCTCATATATCCCTAAACTCGATAAAAACGAATTCACAAAGGATGCGGACTATTTCTATATCTGTATGAACAATACAATTTATGGTACAGTTTACCATGAACTTCCAGATACTGGTGATGTTCCACTTATTGCAGATATTTCATCATGCTTCCTTTCAGAACCACTTGATATTTCTAAATTTGCAATGGTTTATGGTGGTGCACAGAAGAATGTAGCTCCTGCTGGCCTTACAATTTGTATTATCCGTGAAGATATGCTTGGGTCAGCTCGTGACATAACACCAACAATGCTCAACTATCAGATTATGGCAGATAATGATTCTCTTTACAACACTCCACCCTGCTATACAATTTATATTTGCAAACTCGTTCTTGAATGGCTTAAAGAAAATGGTGGCCTTGAAGCAATGAAAGAAAGAAATATAAAGAAAGCAAAAATTCTTTATGATTTCCTTGACAACAGCAAAATGTTCAAGGGCACTGTTGTCCCTGAAGACCGTTCACTTATGAATGTTCCTTTTGTCACTGACAGTGAAGAACTTAATGCTAAATTTATTAAAGAAGCAACAGAAGCTGGTTTTGTTAACCTTAAAGGTCACCGTTCAGTTGGTGGTATGAGAGCATCAATTTATAACGCAATGCCAGTTGAAGGTGTAGAGAAACTCGTCGAATTTATGACAGAGTTTGAAAAAGCAAATTCATAAGGAGCAAAATACTATGTATAATATTTTAACTTTAAATAAAATTTCAGAAACAGGTCTTTGCAAATTCAGTAATGAATATAACTGTTCAACCGAAATGGCTAACCCAGATGCAATTCTTGTTCGTTCAGCATCTATGCATGAAATGAACTTCGAGGAAAACACTCTAGCTATTGCAAGAGCCGGTGCAGGTGTTAACAATATTCCAATTGACAAATGCAGTGAAGCAGGTATAGTTGTGTTCAATACTCCTGGTGCTAATGCAAATGCGGTTAAAGAGCTTGTGCTCACAGGACTTTTTCTTTCATCAAGAAAAGTAATTCCTGCTATTGACTGGGCAAAGACTCTTAAAGGCAATGGTGACACAGTGCCAAAAGATGTTGAAAAAGGTAAGAGCGCATTTGCAGGTCCAGAAATCAAGGGCAAGACTCTTGGTGTTATCGGTCTTGGCGCTATTGGTATTCTCGTTGCAAATGCAGCAGCTGCACTTGGAATGAATGTAATTGGTTATGACCCATTCCTTTCAGTTACACAAAGTATTACTCTTAATCATCACGTTAAACTAACAGATAATCTTAACACTATCTATACTGAAAGTGACTATATTACTCTTCACTTACCACTGAATGATAATACACGTGGACTTATCAATGCTGAAACTATTAGTATTATGAAAGATGGTGTTAGAATTCTCAACTTCGCTCGTGGTGAATTGGTTGATACTGCAAACATTATTGAAGCACTTGAAAATGGCAAAGTTTCAGCTTATGTTACTGACTTCCCTAACGATGCTGTTATTGGTGCAACAGGTGTTATTGCTATTCCACATTTAGGTGCATCAACTCCTGAATCAGAAGACAATTGTGCAGTTATGGCGGTAGAGCAAGTTGCTGACTACCTTGAAAATGGTAGCATTGTAAATTCAGTTAACTACCCTGCTGTAGAGCTTGCTCCTAGTGAGAAACACCGCATTACAATTATGCACAAAAATATTTCAGGTATTGTAAGTAAAATTACATCAGGTCTTGCAAATGAAGATGTAAATATTGATAATATGGTAAACAAATCTAAAGGCGAATATGCTTATACCGTTATCGATTCTGATACAGAAGCATCAGCAGAAGCTATTAATGCACTTAAAAAGATTAACGGGATTATTAGAATTAGAGTTATTAAATAATTTAACAAAGCGAAAGACCTACTCGTTTGAGTAGGTCTTTTTTATATGTTTTCTTCTTCAGTTTTTTCAACAGGTGTTTTTATGATTTCAGAATAATTTCTCTTAATATCAAGTCTATCATAGAATTTTTTAATTCTTAGATTAACTCTAAATTCTCTTTTGCAGTTTTCGCAATAGAAAACACCTCTGAAAGACTGATTCATAAATTTCCACTTTTTAATTGTTTCAACTTTACCGCCACATATATCGCAATAACAATTGAATAAGTTTTTATCTATGAGTGGGTCGTTTTTATTTTTAATTACATAAGGCTTAAAAGCAAGTCGAGCATAAAAATCTGCGTCGCAAATCTTTATAAACTCATTAAGTTTTTCTTTGTTATACACCTTTTTAAAACATTCTACACTTAAAAGGCTATCATCTAATGCTCTGTGATGAGGATACTTTTCTGCATCGATTCCAAGACACTGAGCGGCATAAGAAAGTCCCGCTTGTTGAACATTTTCCATATTTATAAAGCACTGACAATATCTTTGCAAATCTGCATACCGTTTAATAAACTCAATATTATCTTTTTTAAGAAAACATTTTAAATTTGTGAGCATTGTTCTGATATCAGTGTCACCCCAGGTCATAACAATAGCATCATCACCTACCCATTTCTCAAGTAGAGAAATAGCCTCTTCAAATGGTTTTCCACCAAAAACATCTTCGTTTGTTATATGTGTTAAATCTTTAATTCTAGTGCGCAGTTTTTTAGATACTACAGGTTTTATAAGCTCTGAATATGTATCGACTATTTCAAGATTTTCATTAAGTTTAACTGCACCAATTTCAATAATTTCGTTGATAAATTTTTTAGTGGATTTCATATATGCGTTATTCCACTCTAAATCCATAATTATATAGTTCATAAATCACCGTTAATCTATTTTTATTGTATCTGAATACTTCTTTATGCCTTCACCCGTCAAAGAGTTTTGAGCCCATTCTCTGTCAAACAACGGATTGATAAATTCAATATCAAGTAAAGGTCTTAACACAAATTCACGTTCAAACATTCTTGGATGTGGCAAAACAAGAGAAGGCGTGTCATATTTCTCATTTTCATATAATAATAAATCAATATCAATTACTCTTGGACCATTTTTAATATTTCTAATTCTCCCAAGCCCAGCTTCAATACCAAGACAAGCACCGAGAATGTTTTGTGCTGTCAACTCTGTTTCAATTTCAACAGCAATGTTGAGAAAATCGTCTTGGTCTGCAAAACCAACTGGCTCTGTTTCATAAACTTTTGATACAGCAGTAACTTCTGTCATTGGCAAAAGATTTAAAGAAATCAAAGCATTCTTGAGGTTTTCTTCACGGTCACCAATGTTTGTGCCTATTCCTAAATACGCTTTACTCATTTTCTTTCCCTTTCAATTTGAACCGCAACATAATCAAATTCTGCTTTAATTGGTGCCTCGGGTTTCATAACTATAACTTTTATTTTTTGAATTTTCTCATATTCTTCAAACAAGGCGTCAATTATTCTTTGTGCTACCCTTTCAATCAAATCATCTTTTTGACTTTGAGCCACTCGTCTAACAGTTTTAATCATTTTTGCATAGCTAACCGTATCATCAACATTATCTGTTGCACAAGGAGTTGACAAATCTACACTCGATTCAATATCAAAGACAAAATTTTGCCCATCAATTTTTTCTTCAGGATTCACACCATGATAGCAAAACAATTTGAGATTTTTAATAATAATTTTATCCATATTATCCCCTTAAAATTGCATCAGCCATTTTAAGTGCCAATGCATTTTCTTTAACATTATGAACTCTAACAAAGTCCGCCCCATTTGTTACGGCTAAAATATTTGCAGAAATTGTACCATAGACTCTATCATAACCGTCTGCACTTGTAGTTTCACCGATAATTCTCTTTGATGATAACGCTACTAAAAGTGCATTATTGGTTTTTATTTTTTTTAGATTGTTCAAAAGTTTGATGCTTTGTTCAGTTGTTTTTCCAAAGCCAACACCAATATCAAGCATTATTTGGTTATCTAACAAACCATGTTTTCTACTGTTGTTTTGAACATCTCTAAAGAAACATACAACTTCTTCTACTATATCTTTTTCATATTCAGGTACATTATCGGCATTGCCACCACCAGTGTGCATAACAACCCACCCTGCGTTATACTTCTTTACAATCCGCGCCATTTCAGCTGAAAACTCACCAGACACATCGTTGATTATTGATGCACCATTATGCAAAGCATATTCAGCAACACTTGGATAAAATGTATCGACTGAAATAATCGCATTGGTTTTTTCATAGAGATATGGCAAATAATTTTTTATAATTTTCAGCTCTTCCTCTGCACTAATTGTCTTATGACCTGGTCGAGTTGAATGAGCGCCAACATCAATAATATCTGCTCCATCTTTAAGCATTTCTCTTGTATGTAACAAAGCTTTCTCTCGTGAGTTGTATTTTCCACCATCAAAAAACGAGTCATCAGTAACATTAAGAATACCCATTATGTAGGTTTTGTTACCTAATTCAAATTCAAAATTTTTACCTTTAAACATTATTTTATACCCAAAAGTGTCATTACTTCTGCTCGAGTTCTCGCATCTTTCTTCATTGTACCACGCAAGGCAGAAGTCTGAGTTTTTGAACCTGCTGCACGAATACCACGCATAGTCATACAAAGGTGTTCTGCCTCAACAACAACTGCAACGCCCTGTGGTTGCATTTCTTTCTCTATAAAATCAGCAATCTGTGCTGTAAGTCTTTCTTGAAGTTGAGGTCGACGAGCATAAGAGTTCACTATTCTTGCAAGTTTTGATAACCCAATAACCAAACCATTGTCATTAGGAATATATGCAATATGTGCTTTACCTACAAAAGGCAAGAAATGGTGTTCACACATTGAATACATTGGAATATCTCTCACAATAACAATCTCATCACTTTGTCCTTCGTGAAACATTTTAAGATGTTTTGTTGGGTCCTCTTCTAAACCTGCAAATATCTCTTCATACATATTAGCAACACGTTTTGGAGTTTCTTGAAGCCCTTCTCTATCTGGGTCTTCTCCTATTGCGATTAAGATTTCTCTGAATGCTCTTTCAATTCTTTCTTTATCCACTAAAATCAACCTTCTTTAAAAATAATGCAAATATATTGCAAATTATCATCTGTATAGTATTCCACAGAATCAATTTTCAAGTTTCTGCCTGACTTTTTCACAGCAGAACTAACATATTCAAAAAACTGTTCATTATCATCAATAACGCTAATTGCTCTATCGTAATCATATTTATTTTCGAAGCAAATTTCAACATTATTTCTACCTGTTTTTAGAATTCTTGCACTCGCATCAGAAAACTGTGAAAAATGATAAAAAGTGTGGGCATACGTGCCATTTCTAACAGAATAATTAAAATAAGTGCCATAGCAATTATTTTCTGTGGGTTCAAAATTTGAATGGTCACGTGATATTTGTTCATCAGTTACATTAAAATAGATATAACTTGGTACGTTGGATTCATCGTTATCATTCCAAGTAACATCAAGATGATAGTTTTCATTATTAAGCTGAACAATATTCCACATATGTGGTTCTGTTTCACCATCAGCAGTTCCATCACCAATTATCAGATAATTATATATTCCAGATTTATCAAGTAAAATCTGCATTGCTCTTGCATAACCTTCACAAACTGCTCTACCGTTAATCAATGTGTTATGTACAGAAGCACCTACGCTACCGAAAGTATCCATATCATATGTTGTATTTTCGCAAATGTAATCGTGAAAATACAGTTCTTTTTCATAATCAGTCACGCAAAAGCTCGCTTGACTTAAAATTTCATTAACCTTATTATTTAATTGTGTTGTATACTGTATTGTTTCTTCTCGCGAATATGAATAGTTAGGCTTGAAAGTAACTTTATTACCATAATCAAAGTATTTATAATCTGTTTTAATCCAGAATATTTCAGGATTGTCATATAAAACTGCAGTAAATACTTCAGATAATATTTCATCATCGATTTTCAAAGTGCATTTTTCATCAAAGTTTTTAACTGTTGCATACATTGTTATATAGGCATCTTTACCAGCGTCATCTAATTGATTATAATAATGCATACTTTTCCAACCAAACTCCGCATTATAGTCAATCACTGGTTGAGTGGTCGTTTCATTTCTTTCAAAAAGATTACTATTAAAAACAAAAATCGAAACAACACAGACAGCACAAATGAGTATTAACTTTAGTAAGTTTTTCATATTATCACCCTATTTGACTGTAGGAAAAAACTTATCTTCTGATTTTGAATAAACAATTAAATCTTTTATTTTTTCAGAATAATCAATTACAGAAATATTGGTTTTACAGTTATTAACAAACTTTGTAAATAGCTCTTGTGAGTTTTCAGTATATCTTGGAATTAAAATTGAATTCAAAATATCACAAATAATACTTGAACGAGTATGGTTATCGCTAATAACAAGATATTTCATAATATAATCATCTGACAAAACTTGTTTACCTTCTTTTAATTCAAGATTAAAATCAAATGAATGATAATCAATTGCTTTTGATACATTTATTGAAATATCAGCAAAAAGCGATAGAATATCACACAACTGTGTTCTGCTACACACAATATACTTTTCAATTTGACTATTAAAGCGAGCACTTAAAACCTCTGTAATCCCATCAACAGATTTTTCTGCATAAATCTCTTCAAAGGTTGTGTTTTCACCAGCTAAATCACTGTCATCATAACAAGAAACATTCATATATGATTTCTCAAAATCTGTATCAACCAAACAAACAAAATCAAGATTACTATCTTTTTCACAAATCAAAAGGATTTTTGATTTAGTAGTTAATTGTGACAGTGTTATGCTGTTTTGCACACCGCTTTCTGTGTTTTCAATTGGTTCAGTTGTTGTTTTTCCCGTAAGATTATCAATATTAAAATCAATAGAGCGCATAAACATAACAACAGAAACAACTGCTAAAACAAATATGAAAAGAGCGAACGCAATTATAAAGTATTTATTTGATTTAGTTGATGATTTTTTATCAAAAAGATTATTATTCTTAAACATTTTAACTCCAAAAAATAATTTTATTTAGTATACCACATTTTCATATCATAAACAATATTATTAAACAAAAAAGAGCTTCCTCGAAGCTCTTTTTTATTAATCTTCTCTTGTAAAATGATATTTAAACTCGCCTTCACCAAATGCTTCTGTGCTATCTGATGCTTTCAATAAAACAGTAACGGTTTGAAGAATAAGTTTAAAATCAAGCCATAAACTATATTTTTCAATATACATCAAGTCAAGAACAAGTTTGTCTTTGGGTGATGTATTATATTTTCCAGCTATTTGCGCATAACCAGTCAACCCACCTTTTACTCTAAGACGATAAGCAAACTCTGGAAGGTCTTCTGTATATTTATCAACATTTTCAATCATCTCTGGGCGCGGACCAACAACACTCATTTCACCCTTAATGATATTAATAAGCTGTGGCAATTCATCAATTCTAAACTTACGAAGATATTTACCAACCTTCGTAATTCTATCATCATCAGAAGTTACTGACTTGTTAATACTGCCAGCTTCTTTCATTGTGCGGAATTTATAAACCTTAAAGAGTTTGCCACCTTTTGTAGCTCTTGTTTGACGGAAGAACACATGTCCACCGTCTTCAAGTTTGATAAGAGCAGCACAAACAAGCATAACTGGACTCAAAACAAGTAATCCAATACCTGAAATAAGAATATCCATCGTACGTTTTACAACTTTTTGTTCTAAAGTCAAATCACGAACAACTGCGGATACAAGTGGTTTATCGTCAAGCACTGCAGCTTTTGCACCCAACATAACAACATCGTTCATTTCAAAATTGTAATAAATATTCTTATTTTTTGCATAACAATACTCATTTAAAAGTATCTTCTCTTTTGCAGGAATATCATAAAGGAAAATTGTATCATGCTCATTAATAATGTCAAATACATCCTTTGAAGAATAATGAACCATTTCAGTAACATTGTATTGCTTCTTATACTTCACAATTTTCGGCATAATACTATTCAATGATTCGAGTGAGCTTGTGATAACGCAACACTTTTCTGGTGAATTAATAGTAAAATAAACATAATTACCAAAATAAGCAAACAAAATAATAATAGATATTTGAATCACCATTATTAACACAAGTAAATGTGGTGCTTCGTAAACAAAATGTGAATTATTGTTTTCATTTACATTCATAATGCACAGTTGTAAATGTGTAACCACATCAGTTATGAGAGTTGCCAATGAAATTGACATAACAATCGGTTTGCTCTTAAGACGTCCAATTAAATATCCACCATAGACCGCTATAAGTGCTGCTTCAACAACACAAAAAGTAACAAATGTAACAGCAGCTGTTCTTGATGGGTGCAAAATCCATTCAAATTTTGTACCAAAAACAACAAAAAATGTGCCAGTCAGTAATACATATAATGTTGATTTTAAAAGAAATACAACAGTCTTCTGAAATTTATTTAATAAACCCATATTTGCCTCCACAAGGACTATCATATATTAACGACATTTTACTTTAAACGCATTTATTTGTCAATATTTTACATAATACTGTAATAATTGTGTCATTTTTATCTTTCCCAATTCAATTAGCATTTTCTTTGTGTTTTTTTCCAATGTTTTTTATATCGTTAACTGTAATTTGAGAAAGAATAATTCCAATAAAAATTAAAACACAACCGAAATAACCTCTGCCGCTCATCATTTCGTGAAGAATCAGTGCCCCACCAATCGCACTGAAAACAGATTCAGTTGAAAAAATAATTGATGCAAACGTTGGGTCAGCTTTTTTTTGCCCTAAAATTTGACAAGTATATGCTACACCAACAGACATTAATCCACCATATAGAATAGGAATTCCTGCTGATTTTATTGAAGAAAAATCTATAGATTCAGTGAATAGTGCAAATACAATTCCAAGTATGCCACAAGTTAAAAACTGAACCATACTAAATTTCAATGCGCTGACTATATTCACAAACCTATCAATAACCAAAATATGTGCAGCCCAGAAAACTGCACCGATTATAAGCACAACATCACCAATACCAAAAGCTATTTTATCCCCTGTCATACACAAGAAAAATAATCCAACAACAGCAAAAATTGCACCAAAGAATGTGAGAATACTTGTTTTTTTACCCATAACAAATCGGATAAGTGGCACTAAAACTATGTAAAGTCCTGTCAAAAATCCCGCTTTACCTGCACTTCCCGTAAAGACAACCCCAAATTGTTGTAAGGATGATGCAATAAAAAGAATTACACCCGCAAGAACACCTATAACCACTGTATTTTTAAACTTTTCTTTATCAAATTTCTCTTTTTCAAATATCAGAATAACTGGTATGAGTGAAATTGCGCCGAGCAAAAAACGTATTCCGTTAAAAGTAAAGGCACCTACATAATCTGCACCCACTCTCTGTGCAACGAATGCAAAGCCCCATATTATTGCTGTTAGAAACAAAAGTGCTGTTGATTTAATTTTATCTTTCATCTTCACACCTACAAGATATAAGCCACGGAAAAACCGTGGCTTTTTATATTATATTGCTTTTTTATTTGTTTTACCAATATTCTTTGAAGTTAAAATATTGGGTTTTCTGTTTTCGTCACGAAGAATTTCTGGTTCAGCACCATTTTCAACGCAATCACGAGTAATTATAACTTTCGAAATAGTGTGCTCTGATGGTGTTTCATACATAATTGGCATCAAAACAGATTCCATAATACCACGAAGCCCACGAGCACCTGTTTTCTTTTCAAGAGTTTTCTCAGCAATTGCAACCAATGCATCATCTGTAAATTCAAGTTCAACATCATCCATCTGGAACAATGCCTTAAACTGCTTTAACAATGCGTTTTTTGGTTCTAAAAGAATTCGAATTAAATCTTCTTTTGAAAGTTGTTGTAACGCTGTTATAACAGGAACACGGCCAACAAGTTCAGGAATAAGGCCGAATTTAACCAAATCTTGTGCAATTACTTTTGAATACACATCTTCAAGTTCAAGTTCTGCTTTATTTTTAATCTCTGCACCAAAACCAAGAGCAGAATTGCCTGTGCGCTTTTCAACTATTTTCTCGATACCATCAAAAGCGCCACCACAAATAAAGAGAATATTTGAAGTATCAATCTGAATAAATTCTTGTTGTGGATGTTTTCTGCCACCCTGTGGTGGTACATTTGAAACAGTTCCTTCAAGTATTTTCAAAAGTGCTTGTTGGACGCCTTCTCCACTAACATCACGTGTAATTGAAGGATTCTCACTCTTTCTTGCAATCTTATCAATTTCATCAACATAGATAATTCCACGCTCTGCTTTTTCAACATCAAAATCAGCAGCTTGAATAAGTCTTAAAAGAATATTTTCAACATCTTCACCAACATAACCTGCTTCAGTAAGAGTTGTAGCATCAGCAATAGCAAAAGGAACATCAATAATTTTTGCAAGAGTTTGCGCTAGCACTGTTTTACCTACACCAGTTGGTCCTAAAAGAACAACATTACTCTTTTGGATTTCAACATCAGTATCGCAACCATGATAAATTCTTTTATAATGATTATAAACCGCTACGCTCAAAGCTTTTTTAGCTTCATCCTGACCAACAACATATTCATCAAGTTTTGCCTTAATATCTTGTGGTTTTGGTAAAACCTTTTCTTCAAGTTTAACTTTTTTGCCTGATGGTTTATAACTTCTGTCGGCATTCTCATCTATAATGCCCATACAGAGTTCAATACACTCGTCACAGATATATACGCCAGGCCCAGCAATAAGTTTTTCAACTTGTTCCTGTGTCTTTCCGCAGAAAGAACATCTCACATTTCTTTCTTTATCGTTTTCTCTAGCCATAAGTTAGCTCCTTATCTCTTGTAGAAAACCTTATCTACAATACCATAATCCATTGCCTCTTGTGCTGAAAGCCAATTATCGCGCTCTGTATCAAGAGCAATCTGTTCAATAGGCTTACCTGTATTTTCAGCAAGGATTTTGTTAAGCTTTTCTCTTGTGCGAAGAATATGCTCAGCCGCAATTTTAATGTCAGATGCCTGACCCTGAGCACCGCCAAGAGGCTGGTGAATCATAATTTCGCTATTTGGAAGAGCATATCTTTTGCCCTTTGCACCGGAGGATAACAAAAATGCGCCCATACTTGCCGCCATACCCATACAAATAGTTGAAACATCACATTTGATGTACTGCATTGTATCGTAAATTGCAAGGCCTGCTGAAACTGAGCCGCCGGGGCTGTTGATATAAAGGCTTATGTCTTTTTCGCTGTCCTGTCCTTCAAGATAAAGCAACTGTGCTACTACAAGAGAAGCTGTTGCATCATTAACCTCATCTGACAAAACGATAATTCTGTCATTTAAAAGTCTTGAGAAAATATCGTACTGTCTTTCCCCTCTGTTTGTCTGTTCAACAACATATGGAACAAGTGCCATAATATAACCTCCTTAAAATCCTTAAAAGCATTAAAGAATCGCCCTTTGATTATTGGACAATTCTTCAACGCTTATACATATAATTATTTACTGATAATTATTCCTCGTCAGCCTTTTTCTTTGTTGTTTTCTTGGCTGCGGGCTTCTTTGCAGGCTTTTCTGCGGGCTCTTCCCCCTCAGCATCTGCCTTTTTCTTTGCAGCAGGCTTTTTAGCAGCTGTCTTCTTTTCTTCTGTTACAACTGCGTTAGCCTTAACAAGCTCAATTGCTTTTCTTGACTTGATGTCGCCAGAAAGTGCATCAGCACCGATAGCCTTTTTAATCTGCTCAACATCCATATTGTATGTCTTTGCAAGCTTATCATATTCTTCATTGAGCTCATCTTCAGTAGCTTCAATACCCTCTGCCTTGATAATTGCTTCAAGAGCAAGAGAGAGTTTCACCTGAGATTCTGCATTTTCTTTATAACCGTCTCTGAATGCCTTCATTTCCATACCTGTGTACATAAGGTATGTGTCAAGGTTTAAGCCCTGAGCCTGAAGTCTGTAATTGAAATCATTAACGATGTTGTCGATTGCTTCTTCAACCATAACCTCGGGGATTTCAACTTCTACACCCTTAACAACTTCTTCAAGAAGGTCGTTAGTTACTTTATTGTCAGCGTCAGCCTTTTTGTGTTCTTCAAGCTGAGCCTTAACGCTCTTTTTAAGCTCGTCAAGTGTATCGAATTCACTTACATCCTTTGCGAAGTCATCGTCAAGTGCGGGAAGCTCTTTAACTCTGATTTCGTGAAGCTTAATCTTGAAAACAGCATCTTTAGAAGCAAGGTTTTCTTGATATTCTGCAGGGAAAGTAACATTTACATCGAATTCCTCGTCAACCTTGTGGCCGATAATCTGGTCTTCAAAGCCGGGAATGAATGAACCGCTACCGATAACAAGCTCATATTTTTCAGCCTTACCGCCGTCAAATGCAACGCCGTCAACAAAGCCTTCAAAGTCGATAACAGTTGTATCGCCGTTCTTAACTGCACGGTCACTTGCGTCAACCATTCTTGAGTTCTGCTCCTGCATTCTTGCAAGCTCTGTCTTTACTTCGTCAGCTGAAACCTTAGTTGAGGGCTTTGTAGCCTTAAGTCCCTTATACTCGCCAAGCTTTGCTTCGGGCTTAACTGTAACCTTGAGAACAAGCTCAACACCGTTTTTGCCGATTTCGGGAACATCGAGGTCAAAAGGCATACCAACAACGTCAAGACCTGACTCTGTGATTGCTTCACTTACTACCTCGGGATAAAGGATTTCGAGAGCATCTTCATAGAAAACGCCTTCGCCGTAAATTCTTTCAATAAAGTTTCTGGGTGCTTTACCCTTTCTGAAACCCTTGATGACGATATCTTTTCTCTGCTTGAGGTAAGCTTTCTGAACAGCAGCCTCAAACTTTTCACCGTCGATGGCGATTTCAAGCTCAAAGACATTCTTTTCTACATTGTTTGTTGACTTTAACATTAAATATTCCTCCTGAATATCATTGTTTACTGCATTTGTTTTGCCGCAATATTCACGATATTATATCACAGAAAAAAATTAAATACAATATTTTCCTTAAGTTTTTTCTTTAACATTTAAGAAAAACCGAGGTATTTTGACGCAAAATCAGTCTAAACTGATAAGGAAAGGACAAAATTCAAGGTAATCGGCAGAAATAAGTCGAAAATTCACACCATTTTTTTCGCCATTAACGGCAAGTTTTGTAGCACCGCCGTGAAGATGACCGTAATAGCAACGGCTTATTTCATTTTTCTTAAGCACATCAAAAATCGGGTCACAATCTTTTGTAAGACTTACGGGCGGATAGTGAAGAAAAACCACAGTTTCACCGCCGAGCTTTTTAGCCTCGTCAATTGAACGCTGAAGACGAGCGCACTCGCGAGCCATAATTTTATCAACATTTTCTTTTTCTGCATCAAAGAACCAACCGCGAGAGCCTGCAATTGAGATATTGCCAACTCTATAAGCGTTATTATGAAGAATTTTCAAAGTATCAAAGCCTTTTTCTTTGAAAAACTTTTCCATTTTTGTTACAGTATTCCACCAATAATCGTGATTACCCTTTGAGATAATTTTTGTTCCGTTAAGTCTGTTTAAAAATTCAAAATCCTTTTCTGCTTCCTCAAGGCTCATTGCCCAGGAAATATCGCCATTTATTATAACTGTATCTTCGGTTGAAACAAGTCTTTGCCAATTGTTTTCAAGGCGAAGAGCATAATCATCCCAACCTTTGAAAATATCCATTGGTTTATCTACAGAAAAGGAAAGATGAGTATCGCCAATTGCGTAAACAGACATAAAGTAAAATCTCCTATGAATAATCAAGTTTTTCTTTCAAAAAATATATCTGAAAGGAGGTTAACGAGATGGATAAGAACAGAAACATCACCTGCGACGCATACCATTGCACTTACAATGACGGTCATATGAACTGCACCGCAGACGGAATTAAGGTAGGCACACAGAACGCTTGCTGTTGTGACGACACAAGATGTGCAACATTTAAAATGAAGGCCGAAAACAAATAGCAATTAAAAATGCGGAATCCCGAAAACAAGCTGTTGGGGTTCCGCATAAGTTTTATAAGGTTAGATTCCTAACATATCAAAAACAACTTGTTTCATATCCTCTTTTTTAGCCACATTTGTAAAACGAGGTGTTTTGCCTTTAAGAGTTGCGAGCTGTGATGGTACGGGCTCATTTGACTTTTCAAAAAGCTCTTCTACCATATCAAACTCGTTATCTGCTTTGATTTCGTCAGTAATTGCTGAAAGCACGCTTGCAGAGAATTTGTATGGGTTGGCAGTTGAAGCGATTACTGTGGGAGTGTTATCCCCTGTTGATGCCTTGTAATCGTCATAAACCTTAACTGCAACTGCTGTGTGAGTATCGCAAAGATAATTCTTTTCAGCAAAAACCTTGCCGATAGTTGCCTTTGTTTCGGCATCGTCACAGCAACCTGCGGCAAAAAGGCTCTTAACCTCGTCTGCAACTTCTGCTGAAACTGTATATTTACCATCGTTTGCAAGAGAATTCATCCACTCTGCAACCTGAACATCATTCTCACCACAAAGGTGGAAAAGAAGTCTTTCAAGGTTACTTGAAATCAAAATATCCATTGATGGTGAAGTTGTGCAATAGAAATCACGATTTTTGTCATATGTGCCTGTTGTAAGGAAGTCTGTAAGAACATTATTTGCATTTGAAGCACAAATAAGAGTTTTTACGGGTACACCCATTCTCTTTGCATAATAAGCTGCAAGAATGTTACCAAAGTTACCTGTTGGAACTACAACATTCATAGGCTCACCGTTTTTAAGCTCGCCATTTGCGAGCATATCACAATAAGCAGATACATAATAAACAATCTGTGGAACAAGACGACCCCAGTTGATTGAATTAGCTGATGAAAACGCAAGTCCGTTTTCCTTAAACTTCTTTTCGATATCTTTATCGGTAAAGATTTTCTTAACACCTGACTGTGCATCGTCAAAGTTACCCTCAATTGCACAAACGCTTACATTTGAGCCTTCCTGAGTAGTCATCTGAAGCTTCTGCATTGGGCTTACGCCGTCAACAGGATAGAATACAAGAATTTTTGTATTTGGAACATCTGCAAAGCCTTCAAGGGCGGCTTTACCTGTATCGCCTGAAGTTGCAACGAGAATTACAATTTCAGTATCCTTAACTGTTTTGCCTGCTGAAACTGTGAGAAGATAAGGAAGAAGCTGAAGAGCCATATCCTTGAATGCACATGTAGGACCGCGCCAAAGCTCAAGAACATTTGCCGTATCAGAAAGTTTATAAAGAGGTGCTACCTTTTCTGAACTGAATTTTCCCTCTTTATAAGCCCCCTCAACGCACATAGACAGCTCATCATCTGTAAAATCTGTGAGATAAAGCTTTAAAACTACTTTTGCACGCTCAATGTAGCTCATTGGCACAAGACTTTCTATAAAATCAAGAGAAACAGAAGGGATTTCTGTGGGGACGAAAAGTCCGCCCTCTGATGAAATTCCTTTTGCGATTGCTTCAGCCGCAGTTACGCGAACTGATTTGTCTCTTGTACTTGTATAATACATAAAAACACATCCTTTTCGTGTGGTATTCTATCATATAAAATTTTGTTTTTCAACACTAATTTCCATTAGAATCAAAAGCATTCACAATATGATTAATTTTAACGGGCTCATCATTTTCAAAATAAACCTCAACAATATCATATCTTGGTTGACGGGTCATTTCATAGTCCTTTAAATACAGCTGTGATGATGCAACTATTTTTTGTCTTTTTGAAATATCAACTGCATCGGCAGGAGCATATTTCATATTTTCGCTTCGTGTTTTGACCTCAACAAAGCAAATATGCTTTTTATCTTCTGCCACCAAATCTATTTCACCCAAACGGCAACTATAATGTGCCGAAAGAATTAAATACCCCTTTTCACGAAGATATCGTGAAGCGAGAATTTCACCGTAGCGACCTAAAAGTTGGGTATCCATTACTTTTCACCGTAAAGCTTCTTTAAGAAAGTCATTCTATGTATTGGTGACGGACCATATTCAAGAATTTTTTCATAATGAAGCTTTGTGCCATAGCCCTTATGCTGTTCAAAGCAATACTGTGGATATTCTTTAGTCATTTCAAGCATAAATCGGTCACGACTTACCTTTGCAAGAATTGATGCCGCCGCAATTGACATGCTTTTTGCATCGCCTTTTACAACGACCTCTTCTTTAATATCGTTGCTGATTTTAGGATAGCGATTACCGTCAACAAGAGCATAATCAGGCTTTACACTCAAGCCCTCAACTGCTCTTTTCATAGCGAGAAAAGTAGCATTGAGAATATTTATTTCGTCAATTTCTTTTTCGGTAGCGATACCAATTGAATAAGCGATTGCCTTTTCACAAATTATGGGAAATAACTGCTCACGCTTTTTCTCACTTAATTTTTTTGAATCATTAAGCCCTTCAATCTCAAGACCTGTGGGCAGAATTACTGCCGCCGCATAAACCGGACCTGCAAGCGGACCTCTACCTGCTTCGTCAATTCCGCATACAGTTTTATATCCATTTAAAAGAGCATTATTTTCATAAGAGTAATCCATAAATTAAATCTCCGGTCTTTCAAGGGAAATAGTGCCGAGCTTACCGCCACGGTATTCATCAAGAAGCATTACTGACACACGTTCTGTATCAATTTCACCACCACGAATCATCATACCGCGTTTTTTACCAATCATTTCGAGAACTTCCCAAGCCTCTTTATCTGAAAAATCAGCGATTTTATAGCGTTCGGAAAGTCTTTCGGGATAATCAGCTATCATAACCTCTAAAAGTCTAACTGCAAGAGTTTCAATATCGAGAATTTCGTCTTTAACAGAGCCAATAAATGCAAGTCTGTCGCCGACCTTTTGGTCATCAAATTTAGGCCATAAAACACCTGGGGTGTCAAGAAGTTCAATACCGTTACCTATTGCAAACCATTGATTGTTGCGGGTAACTCCCGCTTTGTCGGCAACCTTTGCCTTTGCAGATTTCGCCATACGGTTAATAAATGAGGATTTGCCAGTATTGGGAATTCCCACAACCATAATACGAAGAGCCTTACCGGGCATTCCGCGGTCTTCGTTTTTCTGTATAACATCTTTAAGAACTTCGCGGACTGCTACAATATAATTATTAAGACCTTTTCCTGTGCGACAATCAACGGGAATTGCACGTACACCCTTTTTCTTGTAGTATTCTACCCACTGATTTGTGGTGTTTTTATCGGCAAGGTCACATTTATTGAGTAAAACTATGCGTGGCTTGTTATTGATTAATTCTTCAAGCTCAGGGTTTGAACTGCTATATGGAATTCGAGCGTCAATAATTTCTGTCACACCGTCAACGAGTGATAGACTTTCTTTGATGAGACGGCGTGTTTTTGCCATATGCCCCGGAAACCACTGTACAATTTGCTTTTGAGTATCAGACATTTTTAATCTCCTCAAAATTGGAATTAAACAGGTTTAAATCCCCTACTCTATATAACACCTTACCTACAACATATCTTTCATCAATCATTCCGATATATGAATCCCTACTATCTGCAGACTTGTTACGGTTATCACCCATAACAAAAAGCATACCTTCGGGCACGGTATAAGTTTTAGTCATTGAGTAAGTAAACTCCATATTTTCTTTAATATATGGCTCGTCTATTTGCTCGCCATCAACAACAACCTTGCCGGTAAGACGGTCAAAATAAACAGTTTGACCACCAACCGCAATTACTCTCTTAATAAGCACCTTTTCATAGTAATTTGGTTGAGAAACAACAACCACATCACCATATTCAATGTCGAAATTAATTGCGCTGATTATTACATTATCACCGCCATGCAGGGTGTTTTCCATAGATTGACCGACAACGGTAGAAATTTTGAAAAAGAATGTAAAAATCACACATACAGAAAGTAATGCTGTTACAATTATTCCTGCAAAGTCATAAACTGATTCAATTTTTTTATTTTTATTATCATTCATAGTCACTAATGTTCCAATCACCAAATGGGAAAATTCTTACTTGGGCAACGCCAAGTACATATCGCTCATCAATAAGCCCTACAACATCAAAACGGCTGTCAAGAGAATTATTACGGTTATCACCCATAACAAACAACATACCCTCAGGAATTACCGTTTCACCTTTAAAATCGCCTTTGCGCATAGTCATTTCTGCAATGTAAGGCTCGTTTTGCACTTCACCGTTAACGGTTACAGTACCCATAGTGAAATCAATATTTATTGTATCTCCGCCCTTGGCAATTACTCGCTTTATAAGGGGCTCATTAAGGGTATTGGGTTGAGTTACAATCACAATATCCCCACGCTCAACATCTGTTGTTACAGCGCTTACCGTCAGCCAATCGCCATTTTTGAGTGTGGGCATCATAGATTCGCCGTTAACCCCCACAACGCGCACAAAGAAGGTAAATATTATTAAAATAAGCAAAACCGCGTACACGGGAGAATCAAGCCATTCATAGACCGTACTCCATAGGCTTTTTTTACTTTTTTCTTCAGTTGTTTCAAAGGAGATTTCAAATTCTTCTCTTTTTCTCATCATATCACCTTTAAACTTTTACTTGATTTGTTCAGAAATACTGCATATTTTTTTAAGTCTGTGATTTACACCCGAACGGGTTATTGGCGTTGAAAGACTTTCACAAAGCTCACGCAATGACATATCGGGGTTTTCAAGTCTTATTTCTGCGATTTCTTTTAAATCATCACTTAAAAAAGACAGACCAACCGTATTTTTTATATGTAAAATAGCATCAATCTGCTTTGAAGCGGCATCGATAGTTTTATCAAGGTTTGCACTTTCAAAATTAAGCTTTCTGTTAACATTATTGCGTACATCCTTATACATTTTAACGCCCATAAGCTCAAGTGAGGAGTTATGCGCACCCATAACAGTAAGTAAATCCTCAATCGATTCACTGTCTTTAAAATAGATTACATAGTTAGAATTTCTGTTTATGGTTTTGGGCGAAACAGAAAGCTCGTCGTAATCATTTATAAAAAGCTTTAAATCCTTACTCAAATTGAGATAAGGCACGACAAATTCAAAATGATAATTCTTATTTGGGTCATTTACTGTACCACAGGTTAAAAATGCACCTCTTAAAAACGAAATCTTACAACACTCGTCGGCAATATTGCTCCAATTAAGACGTGAAGTACCGCTTTTTTTGTCATAGCCAAAGGTCTCTAACACCTTTAGTCTATCCTCTTTAGTGAGTACCTCTACCTTATATTTACCTGCTTCTGATTTAATAAGCTTTGGTGTTACTCCGCACACCTTCTGCATAAGCTCACAGTATTTTTCGGCGATTCCGCCGTGTTCTGTAAGCAACGATATATCATAGTAAGAAAAAGCACGGGAAAAGAGCATCATACCGTATGCCAAAGCGTGCAGACAGCATTCATTTTCTGTTTCTATTAAAAGCAATTCATTTTTTACATCTGCTGAAAATGACATTATATGTATCCTTATCTGTTTATATCACGATGATAAACTGAAGCATTGTATCCTTTTTCTTTGATACTATTATAAACAATCTCTGCAAAAACTACTGAACGGTGTCTGCCACCTGTACAACCAACTGAAATTGTGAGCTGACTTTTACCCTCTGCTCTGTAAAGAGGAACAAGATAATTTACCAAATCTAAAAGTTTGGGCACAAGACCTTGTGCTTGCTCAAAGCCCATAACATAATCACGTACAGGTGCTTCAAGACCGGTATGGTGCTTAAGTTCAGGAACATAGAAAGGATTTGGAAGACAACGCACATCAAAAACAAGGTCGCTGTCTTTAGGTGTTCCATACTTAAATCCAAATGAATTAACATTTATTTTAAGTGTATTTGATACATCATCAAGAAAAAGCTTTGCAACACGTTCTTTAAGCTGTGAAGTGGTTAAAAGCGAAGTATCAATCACATAATCGGCAATATCACGTGCACCCTTTAATATATTACGCTCTTTTACAATAATATCCTGCAACTCCTGTACAGATGTATCGTTTGAAAGAGGATGCTTTCTGCGAGTTTCTTGATAACGACGGAGAATAACCTCATTGTCGGCATCAATAAACAAAATTTTATATTCACAATTCATCTTTTTAAGCTCTTCAAGTGCATTAAAAAGATGTGAAAATGAGCCACCAAGTCTTATATCTGCGGCAATTGCAACCTTTTCGCGAGTTTCAGTAGAGTCTTCTAAAAGTTGCACAAAGGTCGGTATTAATTTTGGTGTCATATTATCAACACAGAAAAATCCAATATCCTCTAAAGTATCAATTACTCTTGATTTTCCTGCACCTGACATACCTGTAACAATTACAAGCTGCATATTAACCCCACCTTACTCACCTATAATTTTAACTTCTGTTTCAAGCTTAACGCCGAACTTTTCATAAACCTTCTTTTGAACATCACGGATAAGCGTAATCACATCTGTTGCCGTTGCACCGCTTTTGTTTATTACAAAACCCGCGTGCTTTTCGCTGACTTGCGCACCGCCAACTGTGTAGCCTTTCAGTCCACTCTGTTCTATAAGAGCACCTGCAAAATAACCTTCAGGGCGTTTAAAGGTACTGCCCGCACTACCGAATTCAAGAGGTTGCTTTTCTTTTCGTTTACGAAGATTTAAATCCATAGCCTCTTTAATTTCTGCTTTATCGCCTTTTTTCATCTTTAAAAGCGCAGAAAGAATTGTATATCCATTATCTGTATAAGCACTGTGACGATAACTCAAATCAAGCTCATCTTTTTCAAGTGCACCGAACTCACCGTCTTTATCAATATGCTGACAAGCGTGAAGAACATCTTTCATTTCACCGCCATAAGCACCTGCATTCATATAGACTGCACCGCCGAGAGTTCCGGGGATACCATAAGCGAATTCAAGACCTGAAAGTGAATTTTCAAGTGCGAACATACAAAGGCTCTTCATTGATGCGCCTGCTTCACAATAAATTGTTGTATCATCAATCAATTCAACTTTTGAAAGTTTTGAGCCGATTTTAATTACAACGCTGTTTATTCCGCCGTCGGTTACAAGAAGATTAGAGCCGTTGCCGATAACAAGCGGTTCAACACCTTTTTCACGGCAAAAGTCGATAATCATTTTAATTCCACCAATTGAATCGGGGATAATCAAAAGACTTGCATTACCGCCACATTTAAAGCTTGTATATTTACTCATAGGAGCATTTTCAATAACCTCTGCGCCCATATTTTCGGCGAATAAAGCAATTTCTTTATACAATGATTTTCCCTCTTTCAAAAATTAGTAGTTTTGCCAGATATCAATTTCTTTGGCTTTTGGCTCATAGCCATCGTCCATACCAAGATGATGCAAAAGCTCACGAGCCGCGTTGTATCCCATTTTCTTCTGACGGTTATTCATTGCGGCACACTCAATAATTACCGCAAGATTACGACCGGGCTTCACGGGAACAACTGTAAGCGGGATTTTGATATCCATAATATTTATGTATTCGTTATCAAGTCCCATGCGGTCATAGACCTTTGAGCTATCCCAAGGCTCAAGCTGAATAACCATATTAATTTTTTCAGTAAGCTTAACGGCACCCATACCAAAAATTCTACGGGCATTTATTATTCCTATGCCGCGAAGCTCAATAAAATGACGTATATTGTCGGGTGCAGAGCCCACAAGAGTTTTTGAAGATGTTTTGCGGATTTCAACTGCATCATCAGCAACAAGACGGTGACCACGTTTTATAAGTTCAATTGCAGCTTCACTTTTACCTACACCGCTGTCGCCTACAATAAGAACACCTTCACCGTAAACCTCAACGAGTACACCGTGACGTGTAATTCTTTCAGCAAGCTCTGTACCGAGAAAGTAAATAAGAGTTGCCATTGCGCCCGAAGTGGAATCTGCAGAACGCAAAATCGGTACTTGATATTTTTGGGCTAGCTCTAACATACCGTCAATTGGCTCAAGATTTCTTGTAATAAGGATTAATGGAGGCTGTTGACTTATAAGACGCTCAATACTTTTAAGCTGCTCTTCTTTTGGCAAGGTATTTATAAAGTGCATTTCACCGTTACCAAGGAACTGTACGCGAGCAGGGTCAAAATAAGGGTCTGCGCCTGCAAGCATAAGACCGGGTCTGTTAACCTCTTTAGAAGTGATTGAAAGTGCGGAAGCGTCACAGGGTAAATATAAAGTTTCATAACCATTTTCGTTGATTACTTTTTCAAGTGAAACAGAGTATTTTGTTACCAAAACGCCTACCTCCCCTTTTACAGATAATATTTAATATATTATATAACAATAATAAAGATTTTCCAATACCTTTTTTATAATTTTTTTGAAAAAACTGAACCCGACAGGTATTCCCGTCGGGCTCTTTTAATTTAGAAAATAAGGTTATTTCATATTTTCTTCGTATGACTTAATCATCTTTTTAACCATCTGACCGCCA